>NZ_QMKS01000025.1:0-5974 GCF_003290055.1 Ralstonia sp. GX3-BWBA
GATCGCGAACATCATTGCGAGTCGCTGGCCCGCAGCTATATCCACGCGACGCAGCGATGCCTGCGTATCCGCACAAAAGCCACGCACAGCCGGCCCACCGATTCTCCGTACCTCACCGCAGCGAGCGGACGGGCCCGGCTGACTCACGAAGCCAATCAGTCTTGCAGGGGAGTCCGCGGACGTCTCCGTTGGGAGGCGTTTTGTTTTTGGGGAGAGGCGGAGGGGAGTGTTGCTGGGATCTGTCTGGCGGATCAATGCAGCAAGCCGGGTGCGAGCCGATTGCGCAAAGGCAAACACCCCAGCTCTAAGGTAGAGCTGGGGTGTTGTATGGGAGAGCCTGGCGATGACCTACTTTCACACGGGAATCCGCACTATCATCGGCGCGGAGTCGTTTCACGGTCCTGTTCGGGATGGGAAGGGGTGGTACCGACTCGCTATGGTCACCAGGCTATGACTTGTCGTCCCGTTGACGAGGTCAACGGGACCAATATGGGAATGTAGATTTTGGGTTGTGAGTTGTGTGTATCAGGCACAAGGCGGACCCAGCCGGAAACATACCGGTTATAGGATCAAGCCGCACGGGCAATTAGTACTGGTTAGCTGAACGCATTACTGCGCTTCCACACCCAGCCTATCAACGTCCTGGTCTCGAACGACCCTTCAGGGAGATCAAGTCTCCAGGGAATCCTCATCTTCAGGCAAGTTTCCCGCTTAGATGCTTTCAGCGGTTATCTCTTCCGTACATAGCTACCCTGCGATGCCTCTGGCGAGACAACAGGTACACCAGCGGTACGTCCACTCCGGTCCTCTCGTACTAGGAGCAGCCCCCGTCAAGATTCCAACGCCCACGGCAGATAGGGACCAAACTGTCTCACGACGTTTTAAACCCAGCTCACGTACCTCTTTAAATGGCGAACAGCCATACCCTTGGGACCGGCTACAGCCCCAGGATGAGATGAGCCGACATCGAGGTGCCAAACACCGCCGTCGATATGAACTCTTGGGCGGTATCAGCCTGTTATCCCCAGAGTACCTTTTATCCGTTGAGCGATGGCCCTTCCATACAGAACCACCGGATCACTATGTCCTGCTTTCGCACCTGCTCGACTTGTCGGTCTCGCAGTTAAGCACGCTTTTGCCATTGCACTTTAGGTACGATGTCCGACCGTACCAAGCGTACCTTCGAACTCCTCCGTTACACTTTGGGAGGAGACCGCCCCAGTCAAACTGCCTACCATGCACTGTCCCCGACCCGGATTCACGGGCCAAGGTTAGAACCTCAAACAAACCAGGGTGGTATTTCAAGGTCGGCTCCACCGAAACTAGCGTCCCGGTTTCAAAGCCTCCCACCTATCCTACACAGATCGGTTCAAAGTCCAATGCAAAGCTACAGTAAAGGTTCATGGGGTCTTTCCGTCTAGCCGCGGGGAGATTGCATCATCACAAACACTTCAACTTCGCTGAGTCTCGGGAGGAGACAGTGTGGCCATCGTTACGCCATTCGTGCAGGTCGGAACTTACCCGACAAGGAATTTCGCTACCTTAGGACCGTTATAGTTACGGCCGCCGTTTACCGGGACTTCAATCAAGAGCTTGCACCCCATCATTTAATCTTCCGGCACCGGGCAGGCGTCACACCCTATACGTCCACTTTCGTGTTTGCAGAGTGCTGTGTTTTTATTAAACAGTCGCAGCCACCATTTTATTGCAACCCCTTCGTCCTTCTGGCGCGAGCCAGTCAAACTACAAGGGCGTACCTTATCCCGAAGTTACGGTACCAATTTGCCGAGTTCCTTCTCCCGAGTTCTCTCAAGCGCCTTAGAATACTCATCTCGCCCACCTGTGTCGGTTTGCGGTACGGTCTCGTATGACTGAAGCTTAGAGGCTTTTCTTGGAACCACTTCCAATTGCTTCGCGACCTAAAGTCGCTCGCCCCACACCCTTGAATCACGCACCCGGATTTGCCTAAGTGCCATCTCCAATGTAGGGACCGGGACATCCAACACCCGGACAACCTTCCGCGATCCGTCCCCCCATCGCATCATACGACGGTGCAGGAATATTAACCTGCTTCCCATCAGCTACGCATCTCTGCCTCGCCTTAGGGGCCGACTCACCCTACGCCGATGAACGTTGCGTAGGAAACCTTGGGCTTACGGCGAGGGGGCCTTTCACCCCCTTTATCGCTACTCATGTCAGCATTCGCACTTCTGATACCTCCAGCATCCTTTACAAGACACCTTCACAGGCTTACAGAACGCTCTCCTACCATGCACTTACGTGCATCCGCAGCTTCGGTATATTGCTTAGCCCCGTTACATCTTCCGCGCAGGACGACTCGATCAGTGAGCTATTACGCTTTCTTTAAAGGGTGGCTGCTTCTAAGCCAACCTCCTGACTGTTTTAGCCTTCCCACTTCGTTTCCCACTTAGCAATATTTAGGGACCTTAGCTGGCGGTCTGGGTTGTTTCCCTCTTGACACCGGACGTTAGCACCCGATGTCTGTCTCCCGTGATTGCACTCTTCGGTATTCGGAGTTTGCTATGGCGGGGTAATCAGCAATAGACCCCCCAACCATGACAGTGCTCTACCCCCGAAGGTGAGACACGAGGCACTACCTAAATAGTTTTCGGAGAGAACCAGCTATTTCCAAGTTTGTTTAGCCTTTCACCCCTATCCACAGCTCATCCCCTAACTTTTCAACGTTAGTGGGTTCGGTCCTCCAGTACGTGTTACCGCACCTTCAACCTGGCCATGGATAGATCACTTGGTTTCGGGTCTACACCCAGCGACTGAACGCCCTATTCGGACTCGCTTTCGCTACGCCTTCCCTAATCGGTTAAGCTTGCCACTGAATGTAAGTCGCTGACCCATTATACAAAAGGTACGCCGTCACCCGTTTCCAGGCTCCGACTGTTTGTATGCATGCGGTTTCAGGATCTATTTCACTCCCCTCCCGGGGTTCTTTTCGCCTTTCCCTCACGGTACTGGTTCACTATCGGTCGATTACGAGTATTTAGCCTTGGAGGATGGTCCCCCCATCTTCAGACAGGATTTCACGTGTCCCGCCCTACTTGTCGTACACCTAGTTCCACAATACTGTTTTCGCATACGGGGCTATCACCCACTATGGCCGGACTTTCCATTCCGCTTTGCTAACAATACTGCTAAAGAGTACAAGGCTGATCCCATTTCGCTCGCCACTACTTTGGGAATCTCGGTTGATTTCTGTTCCTGCAGCTACTTAGATGTTTCAGTTCACTGCGTTCGCTTCCCTTGCCTATGTATTCAGCAAGGGATGACCCATTCGGGCCGGGTTTCCCCATTCGGATATCTGCGGATCAAAGCTTGTTTGCCAGCTCCCCGCAGCTTTTCGCAGGCTACTACGTCCTTCATCGCCTGTAATCGCCAAGGCATCCACCACATGCACTTATTCGCTTGACCCTATAACGAGTATGTCTCGCTATAGGCTGAGTTCTCGCGTTGTGCCGTATTCCAAGACAATCTTTCGATTGCTCTGGTAATACTGGTTGATACAATCACAACCCAGTGTCGCGTTTTGAATGTGCGTCTCATCAACGCACCGCGACACCTTTACTACATTCCATATTGTTAAAGAACAGCCGAGTTATCACTCGTCTTGGCTAAGCCAAACGCAAACACCGCATTCATCGACTTCTCTGTCGATGCTTGCGTTTGGCAACCAAAAGGTATTGGTGGAGGATGACGGGATCGAACCGACGACCCCCTGCTTGCAAAGCAGGTGCTCTCCCAGCTGAGCTAATCCCCCAGTCACGGCAGAGAACAACTTCCACCGTCCGTAACTTGGTGGGTCTGGTAGGACTTGAACCTACGACCCCCGCCTTATCAAGACGGTGCTCTAACCACCTGAGCTACAGACCCTTGGCTGTAACATCAAACAAACCGATAAGTGTGGACGCCTAACGTCGGATGCACGCTCTTAAAGGAGGTGATCCAGCCGCACCTTCCGATACGGCTACCTTGTTACGACTTCACCCCAGTCATGAACCCTACCGTGGTAATCGCCCTCCTTGCGGTTAGGCTAACTACTTCTGGTAAAGCCCACTCCCATGGTGTGACGGGCGGTGTGTACAAGACCCGGGAACGTATTCACCGCGGCATGCTGATCCGCGATTACTAGCGATTCCAGCTTCACGTAGTCGAGTTGCAGACTACGATCCGGACTACGATGCATTTTCTGGGATTAGCTCCACCTCGCGGCTTGGCAACCCTCTGTATGCACCATTGTATGACGTGTGAAGCCCTACCCATAAGGGCCATGAGGACTTGACGTCATCCCCACCTTCCTCCGGTTTGTCACCGGCAGTCTCTCTAGAGTGCCCTTTCGTAGCAACTAGAGACAAGGGTTGCGCTCGTTGCGGGACTTAACCCAACATCTCACGACACGAGCTGACGACAGCCATGCAGCACCTGTGTCCACTTTCTCTTTCGAGCACCTAATGCATCTCTGCTTCGTTAGTGGCATGTCAAGGGTAGGTAAGGTTTTTCGCGTTGCATCGAATTAATCCACATCATCCACCGCTTGTGCGGGTCCCCGTCAATTCCTTTGAGTTTTAATCTTGCGACCGTACTCCCCAGGCGGTCAACTTCACGCGTTAGCTACGTTACTAAGGAAATGAATCCCCAACAACTAGTTGACATCGTTTAGGGCGTGGACTACCAGGGTATCTAATCCTGTTTGCTCCCCACGCTTTCGTGCATGAGCGTCAGTGTTATCCCAGGGGGCTGCCTTCGCCATCGGTATTCCTCCACATCTCTACGCATTTCACTGCTACACGTGGAATTCTACCCCCCTCTGACACACTCTAGCCGTGCAGTCACCAATGCAATTCCCAAGTTAAGCTCGGGGATTTCACATCGGTCTTGCACAACCGCCTGCGCACGCTTTACGCCCAGTAATTCCGATTAACGCTTGGACCCTACGTATTACCGCGGCTGCTGGCACGTAGTTAGCCGGTCCTTATTCTTCCGGTACCGTCATCGACCCCAGGTATTAACCAGAGCCATTTCTTTCCGGACAAAAGTGCTTTACAACCCGAAGGCCTTCTTCACACACGCGGCATTGCTGGATCAGGCTTTCGCCCATTGTCCAAAATTCCCCACTGCTGCCTCCCGTAGGAGTCTGGGCCGTGTCTCAGTCCCAGTGTGGCTGATCGTCCTCTCAGACCAGCTACTGATCGTCGCCTTGGTGGGCCTTTACCCCACCAACTAGCTAATCAGACATCGGCCGCTCCTATAGCATGAGGCCTTGCGGTCCCCCACTTTCACCCTCAGGT
The DNA here is from genome assembly GCF_003290055.1 of Ralstonia sp. GX3-BWBA. Taxonomy (NCBI): domain Bacteria; kingdom Pseudomonadati; phylum Pseudomonadota; class Betaproteobacteria; order Burkholderiales; family Burkholderiaceae; genus Ralstonia; species Ralstonia sp. GX3-BWBA. The sequence goes on from NZ_QMKS01000025.1 coordinate 5,319, forward strand.
CGTATGCGGTATTAGCTAATCTTTCGACTAGTTATCCCCCACTACAGGGCACGTTCCGATGTATTACTCACCCGTTCGCCACTCGCCATCAATCTAGCAAGCTAGATCATGCTGCCGTTCGACTTGCATGTGTAAGGCATGCCGCCAGCGTTCAATCTGAGCCAGGATCAAACTCTTCAGTTCAATCTGCTGTTTTTCGCTCTTTACGAGCGGTCGCTCACTCTCAGAATCTGACTTGAACTTTCGTTCAAACCTTACTTCTGTGCGAGCACTTCATTACTTGTTAGCTAGCGGATCGAAATCCGCCGCATCCAGTATTAAGCGCCCACACTTATCGGCTGTTTGCTTGTTAAAGAACTTCGCGATCAACTTTGTTCACCGCGTCGCTGCGTTGTCTGCAGCAGAGAAACGAGATTATGCAGAGCTTTTTCGTCGCTGTCAACAACTCGTCGAAGAATTTTTATCATCAACTCGCCGCCAACCACTCCTGAATTTCCAGCCAATCGCCAACCACACAATCGACCGCAAACCCGCCCCACTCCTGCTTCTCCACCACCTAACTCCACCGCCTCAACCTGCGTTTCGGCGCTGTGTTTTGCAGCGAGGGGCGAACTATAGGCGGGTTTTCCGAACAGTGCAAGCCCTTTCTCATTACG
>NZ_QMKS01000026.1:0-979 GCF_003290055.1 Ralstonia sp. GX3-BWBA
TCTCAGACCAGCTACTGATCGTCGCCTTGGTGGGCCTTTACCCCACCAACTAGCTAATCAGACATCGGCCGCTCCTATAGCATGAGGCCTTGCGGTCCCCCACTTTCACCCTCAGGTCGTATGCGGTATTAGCTAATCTTTCGACTAGTTATCCCCCACTACAGGGCACGTTCCGATGTATTACTCACCCGTTCGCCACTCGCCATCAATCTAGCAAGCTAGATCATGCTGCCGTTCGACTTGCATGTGTAAGGCATGCCGCCAGCGTTCAATCTGAGCCAGGATCAAACTCTTCAGTTCAATCTGCTGTTTTTCGCTCTTTACGAGCGGTCGCTCACTCTCAGAATCTGACTTGAACTTTCGTTCAAACCTTACTTCTGTGCGAGCACTTCATTACTTGTTAGCTAGCGGATCGAAATCCGCCGCATCCAGTATTAAGCGCCCACACTTATCGGCTGTTTGCTTGTTAAAGAACTTCGCGATCAACTTTGTTCACCGCGTCGCTGCGTTGTCTGCAGCAGAGAAACGAGATTATGCAGAGCTTTTTCGTCGCTGTCAACAACTCGTCGAAGAATTTTTATCATCAACTCGCCGCCAACCACTCCTGAATTTCCAGCCAATCGCCAACCACACAATCGACCGCAAACCCGCCCCACTCCTGCTTCTCCACCACCTAACTCCACCGCCTCAACCTGCGTTTCGGCGCTGTGTTTTGCAGCGAGGGGCGAACTATAGGCGGGTTCCTGGAGGTTGGCAACACCTTTGTCGTTACGGGTTGATGACGAGTTCGTGAAGAATCGCCGCCAGCCCCGTCTGCGCCTAGGATTGCGGCCGCAAAGCACGCGCAAACGAGGCCGCGAATACTCGAGGTTGTTACTCGGGTATTCCCGAGATCACTCCGCTAAGCACTGCTTATTGGTGCTTGAACGCCGGTGCGCGCTTCTCGACGAAGGCGCGCATGCCCTCTTTCTGGTCTTCC
>NZ_QMKS01000027.1:0-4278 GCF_003290055.1 Ralstonia sp. GX3-BWBA
TCGTCATTCCGCCGGGCCTGGCGCGTGCGCCCGCTCCCGATGCGGCTGAAATCGCGTCGGCGGATTCGCGCTCGTCGTTTCCGTATGGCAGGCCGGAGTTTGATGGAGGTGAGACGGCGGGCCTTCAGCATCTGGCCAATTACCTGCAGCGCAAGCTGCCTCATACGTACAAGCGCACGCGCAACGCCTTGGCTGGGCTGGACTTCTCAAGCAAATGGTCTGCGTGGCTGGCCAGCGGTGCGTTGTCGCCCCGACGCGTGGTGGCGGAGCTGCAGCAGTTCGAACAGTTGCACGGCAAGAGTGACGGCAGCTATTGGCTGTGGTTCGAGTTGCTGTGGCGAGACTACTTCCGCTTCCTGCATCTTCAGCATGGGGCGCGACTGTACCGCGCACACGGACTCTCCGATCAACCGCAGCATGCCGAGCGCCTCGATGCCCAGGGCTTCGAGCGCTGGCGTCGTGCATCGACCGGAGAACCGCTTGTCGATGCCGCGATGCGCGAACTGGAGGCCACCGGGTACCTTAGCAACAGGCTCAGGCAGGTGGTCGCCAGCTACCTCGTGCATGATCTGAAAGGCGACTGGCGCGCGGGTGCCGCGTGGTTCGAATCGCAACTCGTTGACTACGACGTCTACAGCAATCAGGGCAATTGGTTGTATATCGCGGGGCGCGGCACAGACCCACGTGGCGGCAGGCGGTTCAATGCCCGCAAGCAGGCCGCTGAATACGATCCCGATGGGTCTTATCTCCGCCTATGGGCGGCGCGATAGTTCTCCGCTAGCTGCCCCGGGAAGGCGGCTGAACGGCGCGCCGGAAAAAGGGCTGAAGGCAATTTGAGCGCCGTGGCTCTTAATAACCGAGTATTCGCAGTCGATTATTCGCAGCGGCCCCCAAGTCAGCACGACATGACTGAGACGTGACGACCGGAAAGAGTGCAGCCTTCGAGAGCCAGAGATTCTGGCAGCAGCGCTGACCACCCTCTTTACGGTTGCCGTGGCCGTCCTTGTGCGCGAGCACTGGTGTTTGTGAGTGGCTCAGGAGAATCTGAACCACTGCGCGCTTACACCGCGCGACGCACCATCAATTCCTTGATCTTGCCGATGGCCTTGGTCGGGTTCAGACCCTTCGGGCACACATCGACGCAATTCATGATGGTGTGGCAACGGAACAGGCGGTACGGATCTTCCAGATTGTCCAGACGTTCGCTGGTGGCCTGGTCGCGGCTGTCGGCGATGAAGCGATACGCCTGCAGCAGACCGGCCGGGCCGACGAACTTGTCCGGGTTCCACCAGAACGACGGGCACGACGTCGAGCAGCTCGCGCACAGAATGCACTCGTACAGACCGTCGAGCTCTTCGCGCTCTTCGGGCGATTGCAGGCGCTCCTTCTCGGGCGGCGGCTCGTCGTTGATCAGATACGGCTTGATCGAATGGTACTGGTTGAAGAACTGCGTCATGTCGACGATCAGATCGCGGACCACGGGCAGCCCCGGCAGCGGGCGCAGCACGATCTTCTCGGGCAGCTCACGCATGTTGGTCAGGCAGGCCAGACCATTCTTGCCGTTGATGTTCATGGCGTCGGAGCCGCACACGCCTTCACGGCACGAGCGACGGAACGCGATCGACTCGTCGAGCTTCTTCAGCTTGACCAGCGCGTCGAGCAGCATGCGCTCGTGACCGTCGAGCTCAACCTCGTAGGTCTGCATGCGGGGCGCTGCGTCCTTGTCCGGATCGTAGCGATAGACTTCAAAAATACGCTTCATTTTTGTGGGCCCTTCTTATCCGTTAGAACGTACGCGCCTTGGGCGGCACCGATTCCACCGACAGCGGCTTCAACTGCACGGGCTTGTAGTCGAGGCGGTTGCCTTCGCTGTACCACAGCGAGTGCTTCATCCAGTTTTCGTCGTCGCGGTTCGGGAAGTCGCTGTGTGCGTGTGCGCCGCGCGATTCCTTGCGGGCGGCGGCCGACACCATCGTCGCCTTTGCCACTTCCACCAGGTTGGCCACTTCCAGCGCTTCGACGCGCGCGGTGTTGAACACCTTGGACTTGTCCTTCAGGTGGATGCTGCCAGCGCGCTCGGCCACTTCAAGGATGCGCTCGACGCCTTCATCCATCAGCTTCTGCGTACGGAACACGCCCGCGTGCGACTGCATGTTGCGGCGGATGTCGTTGGCGACGTCCTGCGCGTACTCGCCCGAGCTGGACGAATCGAGCTTGGCCAGGCGCGACAGTGCGCGGTCCGCTGCATCGGCCGGCAACGGCTTGTGCTCGCGGTTCTTCAGGTTCTGCGCAACGATGTGGTTGCCCGCCGAACGGCCGAACACCACCAGGTCGAGCAGCGAGTTCGTGCCCAGGCGGTTGGCGCCGTGCACCGACACGCACGAGCATTCGCCGATCGCGTAGAAGCCGTTGATGACCTCGTTCGGGTTGCCGTTCTTCGGCACCACGACCTGGCCGTGATAGTTCGTCGGAATGCCACCCATCTGGTAGTGGATGGTCGGCACCACAGGAATCGGTTCCTTGATGGCGTCGACGTTGGCGAACTTCAGGCCGATCTCGCGAATCGACGGCAGGCGCTTCATGATGGTCTCGGCGCCGACGTGGGTCAGGTCGAGCAGCACGTAGTCGCCGTTCGGGCCGCAGCCGCGGCCTTCCTTGATTTCCTGATCCATCGAGCGCGACACGAAGTCACGCGGTGCCAGATCCTTCAGCGTCGGGGCATAGCGCTCCATGAAGCGCTCGCCATCCTTGTTACGCAGGATGCCGCCCTCGCCACGCACACCTTCCGTGATCAGCACGCCCGCGCCGGCCACGCCGGTCGGGTGGAACTGCCAGAACTCCATGTCTTCCAGCGGAACACCCGCGCGCGCTGCCATGCCCAGGCCGTCACCGGTGTTGATGAAGGCGTTGGTGGACGCTGCGTAGATGCGGCCTGCACCGCCCGTGGCGAACAGCGTCGTCTTCGCTTCGAGGATGTAGACCTCGCCGGTTTCCATTTCCAGCGCGGTCACGCCCAGCACGTCGCCGTCCTGGTCGCGGATCAGGTCCAGCGCCATCCATTCGACGAAGAAGTGGGTCTTGGCCTTGACGTTACGCTGATACAGCGTGTGCAGCAGCGCGTGGCCGGTACGGTCAGCCGCGGCGCAGGCACGCTGCACGGGCTTCTCGCCGTAGTTCGACGTGTGACCGCCGAACGGACGCTGGTAGATGGTGCCGTCGGCGTTGCGGTCGAACGGCATGCCGAAGTGTTCCAGCTCATAGACCACGTTCGGTGCCTGGCGGCACATGAACTCGATCGCGTCCTGGTCGCCGAGCCAGTCGGAGCCCTTGACGGTGTCGTAGAAGTGATAGTGCCAGTTGTCTTCGCTCATGTTGCCCAGCGAAGCACCGATACCACCCTGCGCCGCAACGGTGTGCGAGCGGGTGGGGAAAACCTTGGACAGCACGGCCACGGAGAGGCCGGCTTCTGCCAGCTGCAGCGATGCGCGCATGCCCGAACCGCCCGCACCGACGATCACGACGTCGAATTTGCGGCGCGGCAGCCCAGTCTTGACTGCGACCATGTCTTAAACCCTCCAGAGAATCTGAGCTGCGTAGCCCGCACAACCAACGAGCCACAGAATCGTCAACACTTGCAGCGTCAAACGCACTGCCACGGGCTTCACGTAGTCCATCCAGATGTCACGGACACCGATCCAGGCGTGATACGTGAGCGACACGAACGCCAGGAACGTCAGCATCTTCATCCACTGGTTGGAGAACAGCCCCGCCCAGCTTTGGTAAGACGTGTCCTTGGAGAGCAGGAACGCAGCCAGCAGCACGACGGTGTAGACCGCCATGATCACGGCGGTGACGCGCTGCGCGAGGAAGTCCTTCAGGCCGTAGTGCGCGCCGACAACGAGGCGCTTGGGACCGATATTGTTATTTGCCATCATTCGACTCCTCAGAACAGGCCGAACAGCTTGGCGCCGAACACGACGGTCAGCAGCAGGCTGACGATCAGCACGCTCACAGCCGACTTGGAGGCCGAAGCCTTGTCGATGCCGATATGCAGATCGAGGATCAGGTAACGGACACCTGCGCAGAAGTGGTGCAGGTATGCCCAGATGAGGGCAAGGACGACAACCTTGGCAAAGCCGTTGGACAGAAGCGCCGTGAACTTGGCGAAACTGATTTCCGACGTGAGACTTTGCTCGAACAAGTACAGCACGAACGGAAGAAGAAGGAACATCAGCGCACCGCTGGCACGGTGCAAGATGGACACCTTACCGGCCCAGG
>NZ_QMKS01000028.1:0-159119 GCF_003290055.1 Ralstonia sp. GX3-BWBA
CCCTCCAGGAGTTGGCGTTAGCATCTGGGTTTCCATCCAGCTATTCTCACGTCACTGGAGCTAAATAGATACCCCTTATATTTATACAGTATCGGGGCGACACCCTGGCCGGTCAATGCCTGGCTGATACGCGTGCCCGACGGAGCACATAGGATCGTGTAATCCGACCTCCGCCCGTTGGCCACGCAGACGCGGAGGAACGTTGGGCCCGCCGGGTTAAGCCCAGCAGTGGCGAGAACAATCGTGGGACCAAAAAAAAAAGCCCCAGCCGCCCCCAACATCGGGGAAGGCTGGGGCTGGTAGCCAAATCGAACTTCGATCAGGCTACGCCGCTTTCGGCAGTGGCGAATATCCCATCCGCGTCCAAACTTCGTCATCCACCGGGATCGGGGCAACTCGCCCTGATACCAAGTTGACGAAATTGCCGTGGAAAGACAACTTGCCATTGCGAAACATCTGCCAGAGAAGCTCTGACGCCCAACCTACGATCATCCGGTTGATGAACAGGTTCTGCCGCTCAAGCGCCTCGGCCATCGAGCACGACGGTTGGTCGTCCTCAGGAAGGGTCGTATCGGCAATCTCGGGGAACAGGTCAACCGCGTGAGGCAGTCTGTCCTGGCGCCCATGTCCTTTGCAGAACTCTCCCACGACAACCTGACCGCTCGCCGCGTTGTTGCCGAGGTCCATGTAGTACCCCTGCTTAAACGACTTGGCGATAAGGTTTCGTGCACGCCGCGAATCCACACAGGAAATCACCATGTCGGTCTTGAAGATGTCGACGTTGTACCCGTCAAACATCACCGGCATCGACCTCCACTGAGTACCAAACCCCATGTTGATTCGCTGAATCATAACGTCGGTCTTGAAGTGTCCGACGTCGCAGGGGTAAAAGCCCTGCCTGCCCACATTGGACGGCGAAACCGTATCACCGTCGATTGCCGTGACTTCGAGTCCTGGATGACCAAGCTCGCCGATCGCGTAGTTCAGCGTGGCCAGCGCAGCGAGCATCGCACTACCATTCCCGCCGGCACCGACCACAACGATCTGAACCTTTCTCGATAGGAATTCCGAACGCACCATGTGATCACGCTGCATGACGCACCTCCTCAAGCGAGAACTGCTCGCTCACGGGGATCGTGATGCCGAGAGCGCACAGGCGCGCGGCAACGTCGAACTCCGAGAGATCGCATCGGTGGCAAAGACCATATACCACCGAAAACTTGACCTCGCCTCGATCGTCCTTGTTGTCCGTCGAACTGAAGTACGCCGGCGAACTACCATGGCTGTGCAGGTCTACGACAAGGTGCTCACCGGGCTCGAGCTGCGGGCGTTCTACGACAACCTCCGCCGAAGATGCCTTCCGCTCGACCAGCGGCCGATATCGAAACTTTCGGGTGTGCTCACTCCATGTGATCCACGCCGCGGTCTCAATTTCGCCTGCCTTGCTGGCCTGCTCCGCAAACTGCCAAAGCAGATCGCGGGGCACCTGGCCACACAGCAACTCGAACGTTTCCGACACCTCCCCATAGGGAAGCACCAACCCGCTCTCGTTCTTCATGGCCAGCTTGCGCATATACAGCCACGGGCGACGGACTTCGAGCGCCAAGCCGTTGCTACCGACCAGGAACCGATGCCCAACGCCTGCGAGCCGCTCGAAATCGGCGAATTTCGACATGGGAAGCGTCGGAAACTGTGATTGAAGGAACATGTCACGAGAATCCATCACTCGTCCCCCCGAACCAGCTTGTCGAACATCTGACCCAGCGTAGCGCCAGCTGACTTGAGCACGCGCGTCGGAAAGGCTTGATGCTTGCCTTCCAGCAACTCCTTCCAGAGGACAAACGGGTTGGCCCCCTTCTTCAGCAGCTGATCCTGCGGCACATTCGGGTGGGTAAACCACGTTCCGAAAAACGCGTCTTCCCACTGCTCGATTGGGGCATTCACTCGCTGCTTAGGCAGATCGATATTCCCGACGCAGATGCGCCCCGCCTCCCACACGTTGAAGAAAGGGCTGCGCAGCAGCCGAGTCTTCTCAGTCGGCCTCGCCTTACCTGCATAAGCGAAGACGAACCAGGCGTCATTCTTCACGAAGAAGACGAGGCCCGGTAATGGACACCTTCCAGCTTTGTCACCGTCGAAGCTCTTATTCCGAAACGCCACGTGGCGCGTCTCTGGACGGGTGTACCAGACCATATAGTCCGGCCCCCTACCAAGGACACGCTGGTGGAACAAGGAACGCGAGCTCGAGCGATCGGCGAACTGGTCGAGCGCTTCAATCAATGCCGCCTTACTAGCCGGCTGCCCGGGTGCAATCACTGCGTTGTCACCGTCGATCCGTACAGGATTGATAGTCACAAGGCCTTGGCGGCCGTCCGCGGAACTGCCCGAGTACATGAGGATGGCGTGGTCCAAACGCAGCGACCCGCCAACACCTCCAACTTGGGTATTGATCATGTCAATTTCCATATTCAACGGGATCCGTCATCGACTGCAGCAGGCGATCAGTCGCGCGCAGCAATTTCAATTTCGCATCCCAGGTTCTCAAGGTGCCTCGCAGTTGTGCGGGGCTCTCACAGGACAGCACTTCAGATCCGAGTCCGTACGACCAGCCCTCGCCACCCGAAGTGAGCAAGTTTGCGTAGTCGTCCCAAACCCGAAAAATGTTGTCCCGCTTACCGTCGTATTGCGCTTCCGGGTGATCCCATGCCAGGGAGAACACTGGGTACATCGACGTGAAGTCGGTTCCCCACATGTTCGGCCAAGCTGCTTTCTTGGGCCGGCGCGCCTTGACCAAAGCGACAAGGTCAGCGAGCAGTGGCGGCAGAACTTCATGCCGCGCTGCCACTTCCTGCACGAAGCGATCCATCTCCTTGGTGCAGGGCATCTTCAGAAGATCCGGCATCGGGCAATCCCTTCGGAAAGCCCGTGGCGTGTAACTGAAGAACGCATCAGAACCATCCTCGTTCTCCGGTTCACCTCCCTCTTCCTCCAGCTCGTCGTCCGAGTAGCACTCTTCCCATCCATACGTGCATGAGCCCGTGTTGGACAGAATGTGCTTGTGATCGAACGTCCAGCCGATTTGATGACCAGCGGCAGAGAGAATCGTGGTTGCCGCGAGCCCCAGCCCATCAGCGATCGCATTCATCGCTTCAAAGCCACGGCGCAGGCTACGAAAGTTAGGACCGCACCGGCCGATCTCCACAAAAACGGCAAGACCGTCCGATTCCTCCTCCATAGGCTCAGCGATCGCCCCACTGTCATAGAGATCGCTGACCGTGGTGAAGACCAGATCGAGGTCGATGACCTCAACCCCGGCGGTACGCTCAGCGAACCATCGGGACATTGCCTTTTCGAAAACCTGACCTGGCGAATACCAGCTACGCAGGTCAGAAGATCGAATCATCTTGCAAGCATTCAACGATTGAACCGCGTCTAGCCACTGCGGCCCCCGATGCCCGCCAAACTCGACCGGAACATCGCTATGTAGCCGCGGTAGTCTCAGCCAAGAATGGGAAGATCCAGGGGCGCGGGGCAAAATCGGCCGGCTGGCTGATCCCGCTTGGACTGGGCGATCATCGCCATCAAAATGCACACGCATTGGGATACCTCCTCAGGTGGTACGGGCACGGGTGCAGCAGACCCCGAAGGTTCTGCCGCGCCCATCACCTTTTCCACCGATGAGCCTTCAGCCTGGGCAAACCAGGCGTCAAACGTCATCGGCTTCATGGTTCAGCCCTTTTGTCCCACCTTGCGGCGGACGTTGTACACAACGGTGCCATCCTCCCGCACGTCCCCTTGTTCGATTTCCGCCGTTGCAATGTCCGGATGCGCCATGGAAAGCACATCACGGACTTGTTCGAGCGTGAGCGAGGGGCCCGGGTCGGCGAACTGAGTGCCGTGGTACATGAAGACGCGCTTCAGCGTTTGGACTGTGAGTGCCATGGTTGGTCCTCCTTAGCCCACCAACGGCGTGCCGCCGAACAGGCCGCCGGTAGCGTTGGACTGGTTGGTAGCAGCGTCATCAGACTGAACACCGGCAGTGGTAGCACCAGCCGATTCTTCAGAGCTCTCATCGTCATCCTCGGCGCCGATCAAGTCGCCAGCGGAAACGATGCCCGAATCAGCCTTAGGCGCCGGCTTGGCGACACCCTTGGCCTTATCGACAGCCTTCCCCTTCGCCACATTGAGTGCGGCGCTGGTTTGGGCAAGTTGATCGACAAGCGACTGACGTTGCTCCGTGAACTCCGAGAGGCAACGGACGAACTCGAGATCGAGCTCCTCCGGGGTACCCGTCAGCACCAGCGGCGTCAGCAGCCCGCTCTCGCTGGCATCCTTCTGATCCGACTTTGGCATTGCGGCCACCGTCAGTTTTCCGGACTTGTCAGCGACGATCGAGAACATCAACCGGCCGCCCGATTGCTGGGCGAGCGACTGCAGCTGTTTGAACAGCGTGGACATATAAACTCCTTGGGATGCATGTGCGAATTCCGCCTCTCGGTAGAGGGGAAACCCGCGAACGGAAATAGAAAATGCTGGCCACCAGAACGGTGGACAGCGACAGGAACCACGGCTGCTTAGTTCAGCAGCATGACGGCAGGAATCTTGCCGTTGAAATCGAAATCCGACGTCGCCAGAAGCCCCTTGATCATCTCGTCTCGCTTGCCCGACATGATCTTGGAGAACTTCTTGTCGAGGTGCTGTTTCAGGCCGATCTCTTGGCACAGGCTTTCGATCTCCGCCTTCGTCATCACCTCCATCAGACCCGAGCAGACTTTCCAGTGACTGGCGAAGTCCACACCGAGGAACGATGCAAGCGCCTTCACCTCGGACATCTGGATCTTATCGACGACCGACCAGGCGACCATGTCCAGCAGGCGGCCGCGCGGCGTCTCATCGAGGCCTTGTACAACGTCCAGGCTGTCTTTCAGCTTGACGCCGTTACCAACCTTACCCCCGCTCGCCTTGCGAACCTGCTCAGCGAGAGCGCTGTCGTCGATATGACGCAGCAGCCCTTGCGCGGCGAGAGTGATGATGAGCACGTCCGTTTTGGCCGAGCTGCGCAGAATCACGGTGCGCACGACCTCCCGCCAGGTCTTCTCGCGATATTCCTTCACGCGAGGCGACACTGCCGAGATACTCGGTTTGGCACCCGTCTTCCCTTTCTGGGCGGCGCTGCTGCCAGCACCCGATTTCCCGGATGTCGACGCAGAACCCTTGCCCGGGCCGGTCGAAACCGGAGCGAGCGTGGCCAGATAGGCCTTGTTCTTTTCCTTGTTGCATGCAACGTCCATGCAATAGTTCGGGAACGTCTGGCCAACCTTGCCGGGCACCGCAGAGATCAGGGCACCGAAGTTCGCACACCCCTTGCAGGCATCTGCCTGTTCGGCGCCGACGCCCGTGTCGCCGTCCGCCTTGAGGGCGATTACCGTCTGGTTGTCGCCGGGGCGGACCACCTGGATGCGTTGATACTGCCCTTCCAGGCTCTTTTTCACGGATTCGATCAGCGCTTCGTTCTTCGCATCGAAGCACGATTTCTTCGTGCAGCGACCATCGTCGATAGCCTCCGCAAAAAGCGCGCGCTGATTGGCCGAATTGTGATGGCAGGAAACGCACTCGCTCTTGTCAAAGCGCGCGTTGTCGAGCCGCAAAGCCTGCGCTGCCAGCTCAGTCCTCAGATCGGGGACCGAGACTTTCTTCTCGATGATGAGCGGAAGAATCTGGGCCTGTACGTTCTTCGGAACGGCTGCGAGCAGCTCAGCATGACCGAGCAGGATCTTGCGCTCATTCAACGCGTCCTGAACAGCGGGGATGCAGTTTTGCAGCGCGAGGCGGCTTTCCAGCTTGGGCATTGACCACCCGAGCCGCTTCGCCACCTCATTGCGATCACCACCGTAGAGGCCCATCGCCGTAACCGCGGCACCCGATTCTTCGGTGGCCGACATACCTTCGCGCTGGATATTTTCAGCGGCGGCAGCGGCAGCGGCCTCCGCATCGGTCATCTCCCGCGAGAAAGCTGGGATTACCCCGTCGGGCCCATACGCTTCGTGCGCGCCACGTAGGCGACGTTCGCCTGCGATGAGTTCGAGGTACCCATCCTTCGGACGGACCAAGATGGGCTGCAGAATGCCCTGAGACTTGATGGACTGAACCAACTCAGCCATCGCCTGCGGCTCAAAGAACTGACGTGGGTTATAGACCACGCGAACATCGCCGATGCGGGCAAAGATGAAGTTCGCGCCCCCCGGAGCCAGTTCCCAGTTAACTGCTTGTGCCCTGTCTTCCGGCATAACAGCGCCTGCGTCTGGCAAGGGTGCAGTGGGGACCAGAGAGGTCTCGGTTGAGAGTTGCATGGATTCTCCTGAAGTACAGAGGCAGAATCCATGCCCCGCGTGGGATCATGAATCCCACCAGGGTTGAAAGTGTCGACTTGTCGTCGTTTGGCTAGTTGCGCCCAGCTGCGCATTCTGACGGGACCATTGCTGCTTCCCGCCAAGAAATTAGACCGATTTTAGGGCAAAAAACTCGTTTACGGCAACAGATGGCCGAAAAGGCTAGCGGTGTCGCACAACGCCAGCACCGCTACTCCTGCGATGGCCAGATATGGCCCGAAAGGGGTCTCCCTGCGACCAGCGCCCCGAGCCATCAAGCTCACTCCCGCCACTAGAGCGAAAAGCAGCAAGGCCGTCGTCAAGACGGCCAACAGCGCCGGCGCACCGCTCCAGGCACCGATGGCGGCAAACATCTTGAAGTCGCCTTTGTACATACCGGACTGTCCAGCGGTAAGCTGGAAAAGTAAGTTCAGCCCCCAAAGTGCACTGTAGCCAGTGACAGCACCAATCACGGCTGACTGCAACGGGACGAATGTGCCCGCACAATTGGCCAGCAGCCCACCCCACAGCAGCGGTAACACTATGACGTCTGGAATGATTTGATGCTCTGCATCGACTAGCGCGCAGGTCGCGAGCATGGCTGCATACAGGACAAAAAGTCCGATAGTCGCCGGCGAATCCCATCGCCATGCTGCTAGCAGGCCTGCACCTGCGAGGAGAGTGCAGCAGACTACAAAGGTGGACCAAGAAGCCCACGTACTCGGAGGTTTCATGCGGGAGAGCGCCGCCAGAAATACACCCAGCCCCTCCCCAACGCCGTCTTCGTCGACACTCCATTGCGCTTCGAGGAATCGTGGAATCCATCCCGCCAATGCAATGCTGCAGCCGCCGGCCACCAGGCCCAAAATAGTGGCCCCCAAAACGACTGGAACTTCCATCCGGATCCTCGCCTACTAGCTCAATGCTCCGCGAGCAAGAACCCTTCTGGCATGCTCGCAAAAAAGTCTGAAACTTCCGCTTCTTCAGCTTCGATATGGCACCGGTACATACCAGCATCGTGCTGTAGAGTGATTTGGCCACGTCTGCAGCGCATTCGGTTGGCCATCTCGCCTTGCCGGATGCGCAGCGCGTAACTTTCGCGCCCGCCCTTTTCGATCACACGGAGCGCCAGTTCGCCTTCGACCGATTCGGCCATGAGAATCTTGTCGTCGGCCAGCAGAAGATGACCGGGCATGGTGGGTCGGATTGGCGTCGAACCGACCTTGAATCGCTTCTGGATCTGCATCTAGCTCCCTTGGTTTTGGAACAGCTTACGCCGCCGACGCCAAGATACCAGCCCTACTGGTGCCCCCAAACAAAGCGTGCCCGAAGGCCAGCCCACCAACGGCCAATTCGCCGCGAAAGGTCATTGGCGGCGATGATTGCCACCGTCGCAACAGTCAACAACCCGGTAACCAGTATCAGGCCACTTGTTACGGCATTCGGCGCGAGCTCCAACGCAGCAAAGGCGAACGCAAGTGTCGCCAAGCACGCCCAAACCGCCAGCGTGAAAAGCCCGTCTCGCTGGGTCTTGACCAGATCCTCCAACACAACCCGGTCAAGCACGGTGATTCCACCTGTGGACTGCTGGGGAAACGCCTTTCTGACTTCACGCGCCAAGAAGTCAGCGCTGGGATTGGCTCCATCCTCCCACGTGAGGCGAGCTTTGATGCCCTCGACTGCGGCACGGGCGTCTGCAATCGCCTTCGCCCGGGTCTCTTCGCGAATGTATTTTGGCCAGTCGTCACGGACAGTCGCCTCAATCACATCCGGGACCTCCCCTTCCCAGTAGAACTCATAGAAGAGTTGGAGGAGCGTGAGGAACGGCGTTCCATGGTAGCCACGGTAGCCCCCGTAACTGAGACACGCCCAGTGAGCGAGCTCATGCAGGAAGAACTCGTCAGTCGGTACCTCATGGAAAGCGGCCACGCGGAAACGGTCACGCCGGCGCCAGTCGCCGACCACGATCTTGCTCAAGAGAGATACTTTTTTGGCTAGGCGCAGTTCCGGCGCCCTCTTGATACCGAGTTCAAGGCAGATGGCTTCGTACCGCTCGCGTGCCGCGGCAAAGTTGTCTGGCTCGATAGCACCGGACGCAACGGCGCCCCATTCAACTAGTCGTCCGAATAGCATGTCAGTTCAGCGCAGGCTTGTACGAGCAAATGAAGTTGTGCATCAGGGCGAAGCCCTCGACATCGCCATCGAAGTAAATGTGGCCCCCGCTAATACTTCGCACGGTGACCTCACCGCCCAACTCCCCGTCTGTGCACTCGTAGGTGCGATCCACGACCACGTCTGCTGCCGTCATAGCCATGTGACTCCTCCCACCACCATATTGAATATTTCGGGTATCCGGGTCTCGTGGTTGATATCAACGTTGAGACGTCACCTTGTCTTCCCGATTTCCAAACGCCTAGTCGATATCAGCGTGCCGCTTATTCGTCCACAATCCGGATGCGATCTGATTCCATTCAAAGAGGTCAACCGCATTGATCCGCATCGCCCATCCTGAGTATCGGCCGTAAGCCGGATGCTCGGGAGTAGTCCATTCCCATTCGTTCGTCGTGACATGGACGCCGAGCCGATTCATGGCCTCGCGTTGCCCGTCGTGCCCGGTGTGAATTAGCGGGAAGTCGTCGGGGAAGTTAGCGAGTGCTGCGCGTAGCTCGCCGACGGTGCGCGCGTAGGTGCTCTGCCAATAGCGCCTCGAGAGCTCTTGGTCTGGCGATAGCGGGCGAGGCCCGCCAAAAAACCGGTAGATCGTGTCTAGGGATTCGAACGTGCTGAACTCCACGTGCCCGGGAAGCTTGCACCGCTCGACGGCGGGTTGAACGTTGAATGCGACCAAAGACTTGTCGCCGCGAATCAGGTCGACGGCCGCCTGATAGTCGCCGTCGTAGCTAGCCGTCACCAAATACGGCAAGTCTTGCCCGCCGACTTCATCATCGGCGTCAGTGTCGTAAATCTCTATTAACTTTAGCAGTGAGGAACCCGTGGTTGCATTCATGCTTTTCGACTCCAATCAGGTCATCCCTGGTTATCGGTTGCGGAAACTAAATTGCATTTCGTGGTTGATATCAACCGAGGGCCCATGCGCCGTACCTGTGAGCCAATCAATAGTTGTTTAGCGATTGCCTAAAGGTGCACCGCCGCCCTGTTGCGCAGAGAGCGCACGAAGCTCTTCGGCGACGCTCTCGCAGGATTTCGGCGTGATGCGCCGTCCTTTGGCTACGATCTCCGCGTACTCAGCAGAGAATCGGATGTCGTCGGGGACGTTCCCGCCAACGGTGAGACTGAACGCCGAATCGCCGATTGCCGTGTACACAATCGGCAAGTTCATGACGGTGGCCACCTTGCGGTTGACGAGCTGCGGCGACATCTCGACTTCAGGCAAAGTCTTGCCAGCTTTGGCATTGATGAGGCAGGCGGCCATGTAGGCTGAATAGAACTGCTGACGAAGGAGGCCGCCCGCTTGCGCTGGTAGCGTCGACTTCGCGCCAATCTTTACCTCCGGTTGAGGGGCGTCTCCACCCGCGACCGCCGCAACAGAAGAAGAGTCGCTTTTGGTGTCAACGGGCGCTCCGGACGGAAATTCGATGTCGGGGTGAGTACCGGTGTACGTGGTCCAAGCCACTAGGATCACCACAGCCACCATGAGCACGCGCAACGGTAGATTCACGTCGAATGAACGACCGAATAGGGTCATCCTTGTCGGATCAGAAGCTGGGAAATCGTCTTCCAGGTCCATCATGTAGGTTTGCGCGCCACGAAGATTCAGGGTGGAGATCAGGTTTGCGACCGATTCCCCCGCTCGCGCGCAGTTCAGCCAACCTAATCTTGGATAGTTCAATTATCTGGTCGCGTTGGCTCGCCAACCACTCGTAAAGAGCCCGCATCCCGGCCCTCTTTCGGTCCCAATAACGTCGATTCCACTGGCGAGGCACAGCAACGAAACTCGATTTCCTGGTAGGAAATTGCTGGTATACTCGACCTCGATCCTTGATCCGGTAGCTGGACCGTACCTAGCCCTTTCTAGGCGCACCTTGCGCCACTTTCCCTTCGGGGGGACATCACGCTCCCCTCAAGGGGCATGGTGTCTTCCATCAATCAGGAGACATCAATGAACCATTTCATCGACTGCATGGAGCAGTACTGGGCGTCCTACAAGGATCTCATGCTGCAGCAGGCTCGCGACCGTCTGGAGCTTGACCATCGCTACAAGGTAGAACTGGCAATGGCCAGCGACGCCGCTCACGCGAGCCCCTCTTCCGAGTACGTAACACGTGCCGCGGAGGACGGGATCGAGTCAGCGGCCTGGCGGCTTATTCAAGAGTTGCTCGCCCATGCAGTCCGGGAGTTTTCTCCAAACCCAGCGACACCTTTAGAGCTGCACAGCAAAGAACTGATCGATGAACTTGGGTATCGGGCAAAGCCCGGATCCTTTAGCCCAAGCGGCCTGTGGAGCGCACTCGAGGCGAAGTACAGGGATGGCATCGGTCACACACTCGCCTACAAGAAACGCGGCGAATCGCTTGGGAAGTACTTCTCTCTCTCCGCGGGGGACGACGTACTCACCAAGAATGGCTGCATTCAGCTCACGCGGGATATTCGCTACGTGGACAAGTCCTACAGCGTGCCGGTGCTCGGTCATGCCGAGAGCGAAACACTCCGGCTGGAAGTGCTCCCAGCGCTTGCTAGCTTTGCAATTTGGGCGGGCAAACCTGGATTGGCAGAGGACATCGCCAAATTGGTACCGCATTTCAGCTACCCAGCTGGCGTTAAGTCCCGTGAGGCTTTCAAACTTGGCTCCGCGCAGGAAGGTCGAATCAAGCTCGTGACCTACCAAACGTCATTCGAGTGGATGTTCGAGCGCCCTGTTGCAGAACCGCTTGCCCTCTTCCTGGGCGAGTTCTATTTCGCGCCGCTACAAACGGCAGATTGAGTCCGGGTAGGACGCTTCTACCAGACACTGCAAGGTGCATTGCACCGTAACCCTAGAGGGACACATGCGCCCTTGGGGGGCCGTGTGTTTCTCCCAAAACCGCTGGAGAAAAACATGGAAGTTCGTGAACTGATCGATGCCACCCAGAAGTACTGGGAAGAAGTTGCTCAAACAATTCTGGGGCATGGAAAGGAAATCACTCGTCTGCGCAAAGTCGAAACTGCGATGTTCGGAAGCGAACGCTTCATGACCGCTCTTCCGGAGTACGACGAGATCGACCAACGCAAGCATCTGCGTAAAGCCGCAACCGGGCTGATGCAAAGGCTGACTCAAGTCGCGATCAACGAGTACTCTCCGAGTTCCTCGTCTCGACTCGAAATCAACTGGAGCGAAATCGCTGAAGCTGTTGGTTTTTCCGATGAGAAGCGGACGGAGTTCGATGCACACGTCTTCTGGCAGGAACTTGAGAAGCGGTACGGTGGAGGCAATGGCGCAAAGAATGCGTACCAGCAAGCCTCTTCTGTCCTTATCGATGAGTTCCGCATCAAGCCAGAGACGGGCGTCGAGCGCCGCAGAGGCGGGATCGTTCTCAATCTCGACATTCGTGCCACGCAGAAGTACAGCACTCGCTACACCATCGACTGGGGTAACGCCCAACGGCTGACTCGTACGCTGATTGCCCTGAAGTCGTTTGCTTCTTGGGGCGACATGTTTGCGCTTCAGCACGGCATGAGTACGTTCCTGAACGTGTGGTCACAACGTGGTGATCAGGTGCACTCGCGCGAGGCATTTACCTACGGCAACGTCGAAGGTGGCCAAATCAAAATAACCACCTTCTACAACCGGTTCGAGTTTGCATTCGATGCTAAGGCGTCCGAGAAGCTGCAACTCTTCCTCGGTGAGTTCGGCTTTACGCCGGTATCGGAGGCAGCATGAGCTGGGCAAGCAGCTTGCTCGAGATCCGATCAAAAGGATCAATGACGGCAAAAGCGGGCTCACTTGCCGGGCTTCACGAAGCTCGACAAGTCCACCAAAGTCAGTTCTTCACCACTGTGGCACTGTCGCAGTTCTGTTGGCGCCTTGTGGAACCGTCGATGAACAGGATCGCGGAAGAAGAAGGCATTGCTGAAGGAAAGGCGCTGAAGCTGAGCGTGCTCGACAACAGCGTCGGCAGCGGGCGATTGCTGCACTGGGCAAACCCTGAAATCCACTCGCTGTACGGGGTGGACGTCGATGAGGGTTGTATTGCAGCGCTAGGAGAGGCTGCAAGGGAGGCAGGGTTCACGTATGAATTCATCCATACAGGAATGGAATCGATCCGGCCGAAAGATTTTGACGTTTGCCTGATCAATCCGCCCTTCTCTATCAACCTTCAGAGCCCGTTCCTGGCGCCATACGAGTGCACTTCGTACGGGGCCTTTGGCCCCAGCACGAGCGCGCGCAGTGATGAGTATGCACTTTACCAAGCGCTTAGCGCGGCAAAGTGGGTTGTCGCGATACTGCCAACGACACTGGCCGACGAGGTCTACCTCAAATCGGTCAATGAGCACTCCAAGCATCAGTTCCGACGACTGCTGGCGATGTACGACATGCCGCAAGACGTTTTCCGGGAGGAAAACGCAACTGTTCGCGTGACCGTGGCACTGTTTGACACGGCCTTTCACGCAATGCCCGCCACACGGCAACGCGTAACTGACCTTAGCGCAGCTGTGGAGGCTCCAAGCTTGTTTGGAGGCATCCGCCGCGAGCCTCGGCTCAAGCACTTGGAATCGGAGAAATCGGGGCCTGCTATCAGCCGGCCCGTCACAGGCGATCCCGCTGTTCGGGTGTGCCATGACGGCCGTTGGATCAAGCTGAAGTTCAGGTGTGGGCTGACAGAAGCACTCGTGCTGAACGCGGTATACCAAGACCGCATCGGCGCCCACAGGCCCCACGAGGAACACCGATATCCGCGCGAAGTGAAATACGTTGGTCAAGGTGTCCTGGACCTGCAGATCCATCTAGCACAGCCGGATCCGATGAAGAGCTTTTGGGACTTCATCGCAGTCATTGGACGTGCGGGCGGTACTCCGGTAGTCGATGCCGGCTTGCTTCGCTACCTGCGGAGTCAGATCAAGGTGACGGCGACGCAGAAGACGCCTTTCCGACATACAGTGCTGATGCCTGGCACGGGTTCCGACACTGAGGGGCCGATGCAGGGAACCGCCAAGAAGGATCATCTGGTCGATCCTACGAAATGGGGATCTGCAGTGATCAAAGCCGGTACCACGGTCAGCTTCGTGGAGGTCGAGCACGGCAGGCATCGTTTCGAGTACCAAGGGAAGCAATACGTCCTGCCATACGAGGACATCTTGGCGCGCTTCGATTTGATCCAGAAGGAGGCGGCATCAGAATGGAAAGAGGTCTACCCAGGCCTCGCCGTTCAGAATCCGGAGCTTGCTGCAGTCTGGCGGGCTCGGATCCGCTCTCTCGGGATCGATACCTGGCTGACTCGCGGATATCAGGTCGACGACCTGGTGGAACTGGCACTGAAGCGGGGCGGCGTGGTTGCCTGGGCTATGGCTCTAGGCAAAGCTCGCGCAGCGCTGGCGATTGCCTTGCTTCTTGGGGGCAAACATTCGCTGGTCGTTCTCAAGGCGGCCTTGGTCGACGAGATGCTGATCGAGATCCGCAAGATTTGCCTTGATGGCGAACTCTGGCAGGTGATCGAGACGCCGGCGCATCTGCAGTCCCTGCGTCGGATCAACATCATTTCGGTGGATCGGCTGAAAGCTCCCATTACTCCAGAGCGGCCGCGCATGACGTACGCCAAGAAGTTGAGGCGACGCGTCGGCACGATTATTCCCGACGAGGCTCATTTTCTCGGGAACATCGATACCGATCAAACCGGCGCCGTTTGGCAGGTGTCGGCGAAGCGCAAGTTCCCACTCACCGGTACGCCGGCGGGCAACTATCCGCGCGACTGTCACGGTCTATTGGCATTCGCAGGGGGAGATGGAACAGCGGCCCAGCCGTACGGGTATCGCCGGTACTACCTTGACCCCAGTCTGCGCCACTCCATGGCACTGGCTGAGCGAGGTATTGATCGCGTGTTGAACACGTTCTGTGAGTTTGTCTGGGTCACCCGCGAGTTCGAAGATGAACTCAAGGGTGCAAAGCGCGAAGTACCCCGGATCGCCAACCTAGCTGAATACCGCAGGATGTTGGCACCGTGGATCAAGCGCCGCGTGGCCAAGGAACCCGACGTAGCTTCGTGCGTCTCGATTCCTGAGCCGACACCAGAGACACACCTGATTGAATTCGACATGGACCATCTTCTGCATTACCTGGTCGTGTCGGAGGACTTCTCCAAGTGGTATCTGGAAGGTCTTGACGAAGGGAAGCGAAACAACCTCGTCACCATTCTTGCTCGCATCAAGGCTGTGGAGATTGCCAACAATTTCCCGCAGCATCCGAAGGCGACCAAGGGGTATGCACCTCTGACGAGCAAGCAACGCTTCTGTATCGACAAGATTGAAGAGCTCGTGGATCTGCGTAGGCGGCCAATAATGTTCACCGGCTACCCCGGGAATGCAGAACTGGTTGCACGCCACTTAGCCAAGCGCCACATCGATTCAGTGGTGATCCACGGCGGCAAGACGATCAAACGTCGGAACGCCGAGTTCGAGGAGCGATTTCGGAAAGGAACAGTTCCGGTTGCTTTGGTGACATACGGCAGTATCGGGGAAGGCACCAACATCCCTCAATGCAGTGACGTGCTACTGGCTGACAAAAGCTGGTCCGCACGAAAGGAGAGTCAGGCGATCGCCCGGGCGCTGCGCGACGAGAACGAGTGGGATGAAGTGAAGGTGCACCACGCCATCACCGAACACTCAATCGATTCGTATATGCAACAAGTAGTGTCCTATAAGGCCGACAGCTTCAACGCCGGCTTCGATTGGGGCACGCCGACCACGTTCGATCAGGAATTCCTGCACATGGACGTGATCTTCCGGCGATTCTGCAGTGACCTGTCCAAGCTAGTGGGCGTTCACGCGCTCGATCTACGCAAGTATCTCGAAAAGGAGGTGTCGCATGCTCAGCAACGCATCGCGGCTTAAGCCGATTCTCCCCACGGTCTCAATCGGGAGCGAATCGGTTGTGATCCGGAGACCCGGTCAGTCCCAGCCCGTTGTCGCCAACATTCTTGGCACATTCAAGGATGGGAACGGCCAGGTGAGCCGGGTTGTACTCGATCGGCTGGTCCACCGGCTAGCCGAGAGCGAGTACGAAGGTTGGCGGTGCTCCGGTGCAGTGGTAACAGAGCTACACCGCGCGCAGGAAGCCGACGACTAGCAACAGCAGAAGCGCAACGCCCCGGGGACATCCCTGGGGCGTTTTTTTTGGGCGAGCGAAACTACAGCTCAGATTGCCGCGAAAGCAGCAAAGCGCTGGGGAGGGAAAACATCTGGAAGTGGGGGGGACTGCAGGTAGGAGGAGAGGAGGTTTCAATTGTGCTGGGAAGGACACCACCATCCCGCAAGCGGGATGGTGGAGACCTGAACGGCACTGGCCAACAGATCAGGCCACGGAAACGGTCACCCATTTGCCGTTGACCTTGATATCAGTCAGCACAGAACCATTGAGCCGGTAGACGCGGCGCGAATCCGTTGTCGAAATCACGTGCCTGCGGCTTTGAGCCTCGAACGAGGTGTACATGGTGGAACTCCTTTCGGTTGAAGGGAGCGCCACTGCCCCTACCGGGACAATGGAGCCCCGGATGGGAACGACGTACATCAGCGCAAAGCGAGTGTTGCAACCTGCGTGATCTTGCCCAGAATCCTCTTGTAGAAGGGTTCGGACTTGATAAACGGCGCGGTGTAGACCCACTTGCCAGTTTCAGCCAGTTGAAGGTGACGCTCGCGCGCCTCAGCAACCGGTTCTCGGAACATCTGCTCGGCCATCTTCGGTGCAACGATGACCTTCGTCTTCGTTGCAGTCGTTGGGGCCGGTTGGAACCCGAGATAACGGATCCACGAAAACCGCAACTGCTTGCGATCTTCAATGGAATCCACGAAGGCGACGACAGTCGCACCTTTGATCGTGGTGTGGAAGACCTGCAGTCGACGGATCAAATCCGCGTCATGCGTGGACTCCAGGCACCACTCGACAATCACCCCTGCCTGCTCATCCGAGCTAACGAAATTGCGGTACCCATAAGGAGCACCGCTGGATGTCATCGTCCATACGCGCTTTTCGCCTGATTCCAGAGCCTGACGAACGACAAAGGAAACCAAGCGAGTGCGGAGCAATTTCTGAAACATGTGGTTCTCCAAAGGAAACTTGGAGCCACCACGTCTCCCCAGGGGAAAAAGTGGCGCCCCGGGGGTGACAGACACACAATGGATGTGCGAGAAGACGATGCCAAACCGCGCAAATGCGATCGGACATCAAACAGGTGAAGAAGGCAGGTTGACATGCTCCCGAAAAAGGGAAAGGCAAGTCGCAACTACCAAATGGCTAGATCGCGGCCCAGCTACCGGACGCCGTGACACAAAGGTCAGGGAGGCGTCGGAGTGAAACAAAAGCACGCCAATTTTACCTCGATGCGCTTCCAGATGGGAAGTGGAAACGCTAGATCGTCAACACGACTGGATGCACCTCCCCGGCCCGAAAAAGAAAACCGCTCGACGTGGGGACGTCGAACGGTTCTAAGGCGAAAACTTGGGACTACTCTACTTCCGGTGGCGAGATCAGACCAAGGTCGATGCCTTCCTTGATGATGGCAACGATGGCTTGATCTTCCGCGCCACCCTCCTTGCGCCACTCTTGCCATTGCTGCTGCCATTCTGCCTTCTGCGCGTCGGTTGCCGTTGCGAAAGCTGGATTGCAGTCGGCTGCCAAGAAAGGCGGATGATTCTCGAGCAGAGCCACACTCGGCACCTCCAAATAGCGAACATCGAAATGCTCCTCATCGGTGGTGCTGTGGGTCGTGTAAGAGTACCTACACGCACCCTGGTCGAAGTCATCGTCCTCGTAGGCGTGGTAGACGGTCACGTCCCGGTGCGTCAGAAACACTAGGGGCTTAACCCAGACTGTACTTGTCGGCATAACAGACTCCTTGATGTATAAAAAGTCGCGGAGCTGCCCCTTTGCGGGGGATGCAGCCTCCCGCGAAGGATTCGTATTGATAATCGGGCTCACTGCACCCGTACAGCAAGCACTGCACTTATGAAGTACCGCGCTCCGGTTGGTTAGGAAAGCAACTTCGCCACGGCGAGCTTGATTTCCAGTTCACTCAGAACGAGACCGAGGATGTCACATGATTCTTCGAGCACCTCTTTGGCGTGCTCCTCTCCCGTGACTGAAAAGCCGTACTGCTTGCTTCGACTCTTCACATCTTCAACTGCAGAGTCGACATCCTTAATCGAGACGCCCCCCTCCAGGTTCGAGTAGCCCGCCAGAACGTACACATCTGACCAGCTCGCCTCGCAAGCATTGCAACCCATCTCTTGCGAGGCGGTACCTCCGTCCGCGTTGAACGAGTCGCCGCTGAGGTCCTCGGTACTTCCACACGACGGGCACTTACAGCCCTGGTGGGCAACGTACTGCTTGCCAGTCATTGCTCCAGCGAGCGGCGACCATACATCATCGATCACGTTCGCCGCAGGCAAGATGCTTTGCGCTTTCTCTTTGAACTTGGTGAGCGTGGAGATGACTTGGTCGACGTCAGCAAGGAACTTGTCGGAATTGCCGTCGGCTACCGCTGCGATCCAGTTCTCGACCAGTTCCTTTGCCGCGGCACGCGCAGCATAGCCAGGGAGATCCGCACCAAACAACGTCGCGCCTTCGGCACTACCATCACTGATGCTCACAACTGCATTGAGGCGAGCCGCAACGCTCTCCGCCAGTTTGATTACTCGATTCATATTGCTTCTCCATTTTGTTTGCGAGAAGCGGCTCCCTTTGGGGGCTCGCCCCCGCATGGGTTGAACATGATGATCTACGCAGATCTGACGACCTGCGCAGGCACCCAGTTTTTCAAATCGGTCCGGTTGCCTCACCGTACGCGCCGGCGGGAAGCTCCCAGTGGCCATCGATAAGAATCGACTCGGTGTATTCGGTCCGTCCAGCAAGCTCGAAGTAGCGTTCGTCTGCCTGGTAAGGCGTTCCTTGAGCCGCACGGATCCGCACCGAATCTCGGCGGTGGATCGTGACGCCGAACTGTTCCTCGTACTTAGCGATCCGCTCAAAGGCAGCCGGATAGTACTTCGCAATTGTCGCCCACTGGTCAGGAGACCCGAAGATGCAACTCCTGCACGAGCATCGTCCAAACCCACAGTAGTAGGCAGGATGTGCACGCACCCTATGCCGCTCGAAGATCTCCCAAACCTGGCGTTCGGCCCAGCGATGAACAGGACGCCAGTGATCTACGTAACGCTTCACGCGCTGCCCGTCTCGATTGTCCGTGCGATCAGGCTCGAACATGCTGTAGCGGGCCCTAGAAGCCGACTCTTCCGCTCGTTCGCCCGTAACTACCAACGTCTTTCCCGACTGGAATCGGGATTCGGTTGTCATCACGCGCGCGAGCACATCAATCTTCGTGTAAGCGCTGCACCAGCGAGTTGTTAGTGACGCAGAGACCTGGGGAAATTTCCTTCTGGTTCCCAGCTTTCCCCCATCACCGCCGCAGATCACCACTTCGCCGGCTTCGCTATCGAATGCAACCGGCGCTGTCCGCTGCTCCAAGCGCAACATTTCGCGCTCAAAGCCACCGACCTTCCAGCTGAAGTAGAGCCTCAGCCCAAACGCGCGTGCAAACGCTGCACAGTAGGCCTCGGTTACAGGCCAATCCATCAGTTCCGAGCCTTCTCGACCGTCAACCAGGTGGTGGTGGAGTTCGATCCTGTCTGGATCTACGCCCCGCTCGAGCAAGTGGAGGACACAAGCAACACTGTCCTTTCCCCCGCTGAATCCGACCACGAATCTGTCGTACGTAGCGAGGTCCGGTTCGACCGGCTCAGGCAAAGGCGTGACGACTTCGGTGATTGGCCAAAAGCCCATCTGTAAGTCGATGGACATGTTTTTCTCCGTCTGACGCGGAAGCCATCAACCCCTGCAGGGAAGATGTCCCCGCTTGGGTTGAAATTTGAGAGCCTTCGGCTAGGCGCGCGCAAAGCTCTCTGGTTTATGCACTGTGCCCGTCACGGTGGCGCGTACGCTGCCTTTCGACAGCCAAGAGCGAACCTCCATGAGCACGTCTCCGAGAAGGTTTAGGCCTTGCCACTGGCCGACGTCTCGGATACGCGGATCATTCCACGCGAGCCCCACACCATAGATTCGATCGTATGGACTGGCCTCGACCAAAAGTGTGTCCTCTGTCCCGAGCAGGATTTCGCCAAGAGGCGGGTTCTGCCAGAACTTCTCACGGCAGCCAACGATCACGATTGATTTGCGCTTCTTGACCCAGACCGCTTCATCAAACCCTCGGACTTGGCGGCCTAGTCGTTTTTGCTCACGCGGTTGAGAGGCCGAAAGAATTTGCCTTGCGGTCTCATCGTCATCGAACAGTCGCGCCTTGGAGTACATCATGAACTGCTCGACTGAAGTGAACTCGACCCCGCGGAACGTGAACCGAGCCGGATGCCAGTTGCTTAGTGCATCTTCGGCGCCGAAGAACAGAGTCATTCCTTGGATCTCATGCATTGCACACCTGGTTAGGTTGGGCGCCATTGCCAGGGCGGCGACGGCAGAGTTGAAGGAAGACCGGCCACTCCAGCCAGCGGTGCGTAATAACGCGCCCATCCATCACAATGACCCGCCGACTGCCTAGGTAGCCGTTTGCGAGCGCGTAATCGGTTAGATCCGACGCGCTGCCCGCACGAAGCATGTTGGAAATATTCTCCCGCGACATGAAGCGGCCGAGTTCCCCCTTTCTCGAGGGACGAATTGCCGTGGGACGATTGGAAAGTTTATTCATAGCTACCTCAATGTGAAAACAGAGAGGCAACTCCCGCTCAGGGCAAGGTTGCCCCGAATGGGTTGAATAACTGGAGACTGGCTGCAGAACAGCCACAAGGCACCACCCTTGACGGGCGGCAGGGTTGAAAACGTACGCTAGATGCGGCCCAGCTGCCGGGCGACATCACAAGGATGATCGCCGGGAAAGATCGACCAAATTCTACCGCCTTCTGTTCCTGGTGAGAAGTGCGGCGAATCCGGTCGGTCGAAGTTCTGCACTCGGCGTCAACTTGATATCGCGTGCCGCCTCTATGTAACTTTGAAGGAAATCGAGAGGTGCGCCCGACCCGCGGGGCGCGCGCTGTCCCTCGGGTTGCTCTGGCGGGAGCGTCCGGGACTATTTGGCCTTTGCCAGGGCCAGGATTGCGTCGCTGAAGAGTCGCTTGCGCCAACCCCGCCTGCTGTATTTGCCATAGGCCATCACCATCCGCTCTCCAAGAACGAAATTCCGCATGGTGATGTCAATCGTGACACTGCCATGCGGTGCCGTGATGACTACGCCAAACTGAGTGTCCGGCCGCAGCTTCCACCCTTTTGGTAGTTCAATATCCTCGATCACGTAATTTTCCTGACCACGCCATTTGGCGTGTTGGACACCGTGGTCCGCCCTATTTTCAGTGCCGAGGCCAGTTAATCGAGCCCCGCACCCAGACAAAAAACTGAGTTTTTCAACGTCGCCCATTATATGTTGGCCTTACCGCCTACTGCCAGCGAATGATGCCCCCCGCACCGAGGGGTGCGTAGGTCAAAAAAAAAGCGGTCCCCGAAGGGACCGCCGTTGCCACTGTGACATCGTCACATGTGTTGGACGCGCAAACGCCCGTTGACCTGAACGATTGCAACCACCTGGCCAGCTCGAAAGACATTGCCATCGCCGACCTCCTGAACAACCGGGATCATCCGGTTGTCTTCGGTTCGCACGATCAGCTCAACGGCCTGCGTTTTGCTGATCGCGCCACCCGCAGCGTAGCCAACCAACGTGCCCACACCGCCGGCAATCAGCGGTGCAGCGTTGGAGTTGCTGTGATGCATGCCGAGGACGACACCAAGGATGCCGCCAACGGTTGCCGAAATTTGGCGCGCGGTGCCCGAATCGAGTTCAATCGGCCGCGCGTTGATAACGACGCCCAGAACTGCGGAACCACCACCGCGCAGAGCGTCACCCGAGTTGTACGTCGAGTTCGATCGAGAGACCGGCTCGCCTACTTGGTTGACTGACCCATACCACTGAGCATGTGCGAAAAACGGCACCAGCGCAAAAGCGACGAACCCTGCGCGGACGATTTTTGCGAACGATTTCATTTCTATTCCTTTTCAGAAAAGATGGCCCACCGCCAACAGCCAATGGCCATCGGAAGCAATGCCGTTACAGAGCAAATGACGCAGAGCAGCGTCGAACGAGTTAGTACTGGCGTCTGCCACCTCGAAGGCTTCGGCCAACAGCGTTGGCCATGCCCCCAAAGCAGCGGATCAGCAGAACACACACACACACAACAGCGAGCACGATACCGATCAACGCAAGTCCTGAAAGGGCGTGACCACGCATCGCATTACCCACCATGTTGTAGACGACCGAACGAATTACGGCGTCGACGATCATTGACCCGATGCCGTAGTGGCCACCGAACAACGCGTGAAACTGAAGCATGCAAACCTCCTGGTAGCGAAATACCTCGGAGGCCTACTTCCGTACGGGAGCAAACACCCCGCAGGAAATTAAGGTAGGAAGAGCCGGTTCGGAACGAACCAGCCGGTCGGTTCTCGCTCTAAGAAGCGAGGGAAGCGCTCACCAGAAAACACTGGCGAGGCAAAGTGGCTAGAAGGGCCCAGCTGCCGTTACAAAGTCGCAAATGACTTCGTAGAAACGAGGCTGATTCTATACCTGATGTTTCCTGTTGGGAAGCAATGAAGCACGGCGTGCCCAAAAAGCAAAAAAGCCGCACTCCGATTTCGGGGAGCGCGGCCTAAGGCCGTTCGACGCAATCAGGAAGGAGGACTCAACCAGATTCGTCTTACAGCGCTTCAGATCAAGCGAAGGGATGGAAGACCACCCCAATCACCTGTGCGGCAATAGGAATCCCCGCAACACCGGCCAGAATGGCCCATGCGCGAATCGCCTCTTGCTTGGATTTTCCTCTCTTCATTCCATACCTGGCTACGAACACAAGACATACGAGCACGACGACGTAAATGGCAAGATTGCTTCCCATAAATCGCTCCCGGTCGAACTTGCTTCGAATGCCTCGCCGGCGGCATTGTTTTGGGCCGGCGCGACGGTTCGCTGCTGAACCCATCAAGCAGCGAATTCTATTGTCGCGCAAATCGGTGGGATTTTTCTGTCCGCCACTTGGCCTACAGCCGGCGCTCTCAGGCCGTTACTGCTCAATCCCCCTGAAGACCCGAATCTGCGAGATGGCACGGATGTACCAGGACTTGCGCCGGGCGGTCGGGTGCGACGCAGCATCTTCTCTGAGGGTCTCCTGCTCAACCCAAGCCCGCATACCTTCCCAGGCTGATGAGGACAGAAAGTACTCTTCCCGCACGTCGGGTGAGTCGAACCGGTCGCCTGCCGGCGGGATTCCAAACTCATCGCCAAGCCGTGCTGAGTCGTCTGCGGTGAACCCGCTCAGGAAAACGACTGGCTCGTTCTCGCCGCGGACCAGCCACCAGCCCTCGCGCTCTTGGCGATCATGAGTAGGGGGCGCTTTCGTCCACTGCAAAGACGCTGCGTACAGCGGCACACCCTCGCCTGAGGCCTTACAGCAGATGAACAGTGAGCCGGTCAGAGCGATAACCCCCTGGAATTCCCGCCCGGCCACTGTAGTTCGAAAGAAAACGTCAGTCTCATTCATTGGTTCTGTTGGCCCTAAGGGCGATCTCCACAACTGCTCTGGACAGGTCTGTGGACAAGTCAGTTACGCAGCGTAAAGTTGCCCGCTATCATCGGACAACTTCTTATGTTGCCTATAAATTAGGCATGCCACACACGCGTTTGATATGGTCATGCCCGCCGGCGCGCACGACGCTATGCGGCACGCCACACCGAGCACCAGACGATCTATTTGTCGACCGGATCTTCCTTCTCTGCCTCGCGAACCTTCTCGAGCAAATCGCTGATCGATTCACGCGTTTCGCGCCTAAGGCGTTTGAATCCGGGATCTGCTTCTATGTCCTTGATCGTCAGTAGCAGTCTTGCGCCCACTTTGCGCATGACCCGCTTCAGCCGCTCCCCGGGTAGATCTCGTGGTCGGACCTTGCCTTTCCCCGCAGTCACTTCCACCAGACGCTCGGGAGCACCGTCCTTGTACAAGCGGATCGCTTTGATGGCCGTTGTCGCTGTGGTCTTGTCTTCAATGACCAGATCCTGGATCCGCCGGTCGGCGTTGGCGAGCAAAAGCAACCCTTTGATGTGCATCTCTGAGCGCTTGAACTCCGAGGCAATCTCCATTGTGGACATGCCGAGCTTCACGTGAGCTCGAAAAGCAACGATCGCGGTCTCGAAGACGGTCAGGGCAAGCTGATCGTTCCGTTGCATTACGCTCAGCGTGAGCGACCGCGGGTCCGCCCATTCTTCGATAATTACCGGCAGCTGATCGATTTGCCGATTCTTCCCATCGTCGAGATAGTGATTGGCGAGCCGCACTGCCTGCAGTCGTCGATGCCCGTCCCGCACCGCAAGCACCGTCTTACTGCCCTCGCGGATCGGGAACACCAGGAGCGGTTGACTCTCATCAAAACCGTTCTCGGCAATCTCGAGGGCCAGACGCTCGATGCCGGCCTTGTAGGCGGCCGTCTCGATCCGAGGATTGAAGCCGCGAACCTCACGAATCTCGTCGACGGCCCACCGGTACTGGTGGCTCGCTCCCGTACCCAAGTTCAGCGCTTGACGATCCCCAAATTCCAATTGGGAGTCCATCTCAAATGGAATAGTCGGAGCAGCTCCGTCAAGGACAAGCTGAGGCTGTGTCTTCGCTCGCACACCCTGACTCCGTTTTGTTGCCACCACTTGCATACTCCTGAACTTAGCTATGGCGCAAGTGCCCGAGCGCTCATCGCACGGACAACCCATTCCTTCCGAAAACTCAGTTTTCCTTCACGGCACTGGAGAGGACTCTGCTCGCCCACCATCCGCAACCAGCTGCCAGACAACCAGGCCGCCCTCGCTGAGAGACCAGTCGACGAACTTGCGATCACGAAGAGCCACAAGCACTCTTGACGCTCGCATCAACCGTTCGCTCTGGCTGATGAGCTGCCCGGGAAAGGCCGCGCGGGCGACCTTTCCTGTTCCTTCCACGGCTCCCCGGCTCGCCAGCACTTCCATGACGGCGCGCTCGTCGTCACTGAGTTGAGCCTTGGTCAGCCAACAGAGTGGAAGTCGCACCTGACTTTCCGAGCCAGTCCATACGGTCATCAAATATTCCCAATAGCCACTGTTTCTACGCGTTGCCGTCTCCGCAACGAAACGCAATTTCGTTGTCCAGCCAGCAACACAGCCAACATCGAAGCGAGACGTTTGAAGGAGAACCCGTACTTCGACTGCGCCCTACGAAATGGAAGATACCGAGTGCGAATGCCATTTCTAGCCCTCAAAAATCGGCCGGCTTCCTTACTGATGTACGCGCTCCTCGGCCCCTGGGATGATTTCCGCTCGGGAAATTTTCATTGGGGCGAACGTCACGGGCCCAGCCTGCGGCGAAACTTGAAGAACGCCCTTGTTGCACGCCAGCCAGAGCACACTGTCCACGGTGGCAATACTGTCGCCGGAAGCGTCGGAGAGCACGCGGCACAGTCGCATGCAGGCGTCAAACCTCTCAAGCCCGCGGCGTCGCGGCTTGTCTGGAAAGCCCGTGAGACGGCAAAGCCAGATATCCGGCTTACAGACGTCCTCACCGAAGTTCTTGGCCAACTGGTACTTCGTATCGACTCCCACCCACGGAAGAGCGCCGCACCATTCGACTAGTCGAATGGGGTTGTTCTGGCTTAGGACGTCCTGCAGCGAATGAAAGTCGGCCGCGCGCTCGCGCCACACTCTTTCAATTGCCTCAGCTTTGGCACGGAATCCAAATGCACTGACGACGGGGCGCCCTTCCTCGATTGCATCCCAGACGCGCTTTTCGATGGTGCGTGCAGCCTGGGCGGAACGACCCGCGCAAAGTACGATCCAGATGATTTCTGCTGCCATCTTTTCAGGAGTTTCCGGGCGGCAGCGGCTTTGGTTCGACCACTCAATGATTCGTCTGGCGTCGGGGTCATTCTTGAGCAGCCAGTCACGCAGCTCGAGATACAAGGCGCTCGGAATCCGGCTCTCGGGGTTCGGAATTTCACTCTTGGCCAAGATGCCCTCCGGCATTATTTGGCCGCACAGCGCAAGCTGCCATCCGCGGCCGTTTTGTTAAGGAAAGCGATAATTAGTGATTCCCAACGGGAAGCACTAAAGTAAGCCGAATGATACTCCCTTAGTCGCCCCTAGGAGGCGTTCCCTACACCCACGGCAACCCTTACCCGAGACGCCTTAATCGGCACCGAAAAAGCAAAAAGGGCCGCAGATGCGGCCCTTTTCATTGATTATGTCGGTCTAGTCTGTCCGGCTACATCTGGCGTCCTGGATCGCCCAGCCAGCGCCGATCAGGTCCGTGCCTTTCGTCGGCAGCAGTCGCAACTGGCATCGTTCTTTCCCTGCATTCGCAACCGTAGTGGCTTGTCCATTCCTTTCCAGAGATGCACCGGTTACCTGAATTTGATTGGGCGGAGGCGCAACGTTGGCTTGAAACAGGAAAGGAGACGCAGCCAGGTAACCGGCGGTGAGTTGCGCTGCCGCAGCGAGCGTGCCTGGCTCCAAAGTCTGCACTAAGACGCGCTTCACCCTGCTTTCTGGATCGTCAGCCGAAGCCACCAAGGTACCGATGCCCTGTCGGACTTTCTGGAATCCGCGCCCTTGATCGTCGATCCATTGGGCGAAGGCCGCCTCATTGCCTGCAATGACCTTCAGGCCTGCACACGAGACGATGCCAAAGATAATCAGGACGCTGACCGCCTGCGCAGCAATCTCTCTACGTGTTCGGAACATCACCCTCCTCCCTCATCCTTGAATGCAACTGCGCGACCGTTCCAGCTTTCCTTCGGTGTTACCGCTTGCGCGCGACGCAACCACCAAACCTCCCATTTGCACCGCCCACCACACTATGGCTGCAACGCCCCCACCGATTCCGGCGAGGAACAGAAGAGCGTCGGCGATCGCCTGTGGGACTACGGCAGCAACTCCAAGCCCGGTGTAGCCGCTCAGGCCGAAGACCGCAGCGCATGTCGGGCCAAACACCGGACTTTCCGATCCGGTGACACCAGACACCATCGCCAGTACCACCAACATGCAGAACGTCACCCCAACGATGCTGGCCGATCCGATGCCGACCGCCATACCCAAAGCGAGTGAACTGGCCAGGCAGCTCACCGCCTGAACGCGCTGTCGCGTTGTGTTGAAACACTCTTTGCGGATCGTGTTCGCAATACGCATCAACTGATTTGGCATCGTGTGGTCAGGCGACAGGGATGGAATAGCGCCACGGCACGGGGCGCAGCTCGGCGGGCAAGTACAGCGGGTGTTCGGGGTACCCGGAGGAGGTAATTCGCAATGCGTGCACGGCAGATTGAGCCGGAGGATGTCGTTGAACCTGGCATCCATTAGGCGCCGGGTACTCGCCTTTCCCTTCGGTGTACCCCAAGCGGCAATCAGGACGCCACCGCGCGACAGACAGAACTCGGCGGCAACCTGGAGCGCCTCATCGGCCATTGGTCCGATTGGGTCTTCCATTTGGGCAAGCTCGTTCGCATCAGTCGCTACTCCGGTCGCGGCGTTCACGATGATTAAGTCGCTAGCACCGAGCGCATTAGCAAACCCGACTCCCCGCCGCGCGGTTGGATCGTTGTCTACTGCATCAGCCGTGCTGGGGTTATGCAGAATAAACGCGACTGGGACGCCAAACATGCTCAGCTGGCGTCGCAACCACACCCGATGTTTCTCACCGGAAAAATACGCGTTCTGCTCGGTCCAAGCCGGAATTGCTGCACTCACAGTTTTCCTCTCTGACATAGCACGCGCGCGTGCCGCTTCCGCCGCCTCATGCTTCTTGCCAGGAAGCATTCTACCAACACGCTCCCCAGACCAACGGGATCAACGCGCTCTGGAATGAAAAAACCCCGCTCAAGGCGGGGATGTGTGGTGCAGAAGCCCACACCGTGGGCCTGCTAGCGGACCTTACGAACCGGCGCCGACCACCGGCACAGTTTGCGGCACATAGCCCGGCGTAGTAACGAGCACGTGACTGCGATTGTTCGTGCCAACCTTTCCGTCGATGGTGTTGACGTAGTTCTTGTAGGTCGGGCATTGACCGGAAGTGAACAGATCCGGCTGGCCGGCTTGCAACGGGAAGCGAGCGTAGTACGGCGCGCTGTTACCGCTGTTGCAGTCCGCAATCACGTATTCCCAGACCATGAACTGATGCATCTGGGCGTACGGCGGAGGCGCACCGTTCGCTTCCAGCTGGCCGAGCGTGTATGGTGCTGCCGGATTGAAGACGCCGCTCTGCCATTGGCCGATGTTGATCGCATTCCCGTTCGGCAGCGTGCTGGATGCCGTGCCGGTCAGTTGGCTTTGTGCCAGCACCTGCACCGAGACCGAGGACGGGAGGTCGTACTGGACGCCGTACGCCTCGACGGAATTCAGCGCGTCGGCGTATGCGGACAGGGCATCACCGGACGAACCGGGCACCAGGGCCAGGTAGTTGACGCCAGCACTCTGGTCGCTCGGGAGGATTGCGTTGGTGAAGCCGATCAGCGACAGCACCATGCCGGCACCCGTCGTATAGGCCGTCGCAATCGCCGCGCCGCCCGACGCGACCTGTGACATACGTTGCGAAGCAACATGCGTCAGCGACGTGATGACGAAGTTGTTGAACTGCGTCGTGATGTACGGGGTCACCAGTTCCAACGTGCCGTTCGTCTGGACCGTATGGTCCGCCGAGGACGTGTAGGTGCCGCCCGTCGCCACGAAGCGCACGTAGCTGGCCGAGTCATACGGCGCTTGGCTCAAAGTCATGCTGAACGTGCCGTCCGCGGCCGAAGTAGCCGTACCGATCACGGTACCGTTCGTGCCATCTGCGTTCAGCACGTAGGCCGTCACCGTCGCGCCAGCAGTCGCGCCGCTGTTGAAGACCTGGCCGGTAACTGCCGTCGTCTTGGCCCCAGGTGCAGCTTGGCCCGTGTACGGGTTCACCGGCGTCCTTTGATTCCCCACCGTGCCGGTGCCAGTACCGTCGGAACCACCGTTGCCCGCAGCCGAGCCGTCGCCGCCACCACCGCACGCCGACAGCAGTGCGACAACTGCCAACGATGCCAAAGTCAGTTTCTTCATAGTTTCTCCGTGTGAAGTGTTCGAGTGAGTCCAGTATCTCAAGTCGAACATGTATTTCTAGCCCCTTTGTGCAAGCGCCAAGGAGGCGGTAGAGGTGCTCCTTGGGATCCCTATTTCCTATCCAAGATGCGACACCCTTCCTCATGAGCTGCCTTGCAAAAGCGGATCAGGTCGATTCTTGTGGTTCGACGGATGACGCCGCTTTGAAGGTTGGCGCCTTGATAGACGGCACGGTAGAGGTAGCCGCCCGCTGCGGAGCGAGCAAACCAGACCTTCTCGATTCGGCCAAGGCGACTGTCATCATTTCCAATGAGACCGAGGCTCTGTGCAAAGCGAGCTGTCATAACCCCGTCTGCTTGTTGCTCGAACTGCACTTTGTGGAATACCCACAAGGCAATCCCTATTCCAATCGCAAGCGAAACGGCGAGCCACACCAGTGACGCCACCCGAGTTGGTTTCCTATCGGGACGGGCTGAGGCGTCGACGCTCATCTTCTGGGCGCTGGGGGATTCAACTGCCGTTGTTCGCAATTCTGCGGCTGTCATCTGTACCATCGTTGATGCCTGCTGTTTTCCTATCTGGACGGTGCCGCCATTCACACCACGGCAAGCTGTATGACCGCACCTGTGATCGACGGGGAATCTGTCCCTTCCGCCAGCGTTTTCCCACCTGGAAATTCTTGGCGCTGTAAGGCAGTTGGCCATTCGCCAACCACCGCCCCTTTTCCGGTCAACGTAACCTTGGCCCCATTCCTGGTCGGAAAATGGCCCGCTTGCTTCATGAAGAACGGCACGTCATACCGGCTTGCTTGCTCCGCCAGGCTTTCCGCCCACTCCAATTTGTACTCACGTGCAGCCCAGCTACCTTGCCGGCTTTCCCCTTCAGAAATGATCCAGTCCAACTCCTCGATCGCAGCCTTTCCGGCATGTCGCCCAGATTTCAGTTGGAAAGTCAGATCCATGGGGCCAAGGCCGGGCCCGTGGCTGATACCTTTGACGCATGCATCAAGGTCTAGGAGCTTTGGGATATCGCGCTCTGCCTCTTCCTGATTGACCACGGTGGCGATTAGCCAGACGTTGGGATAGCCGGTCCCCCAGTCTGCAGGCAACATGCGCTTTGCGTTCCCGATGCGTTTCGTGACCACCAGCCAGGTCAGGTACGGCGTTTGAGCCATGAGGTCCCATGCATCGGCCCGCCATTGCTCGTCAATCTCGTTGTCGAACATGTCCGACTGGGTGTTCCAGAACACCGGCCAGAATTCACCGCTTTTGGCTGCGCGGCGGTTCCAGGTGAATGCCTTGTTCCAGTTCGAAGGCGCAGTCCGCTGGCGTGGCGCATCTGGACCCCAGTGCTTTCCGCCGTGAAACCGTATGTCGCCCGCTAGCGCGTAGCACCCGTCGCAGCCGGGTCCGATCTGCGTGCAGCCAATCCATCCGTTGATGGTGGACTTCGCATAGGAAATGCCAGTTTCGATTGCCATGTTTGCCTCTTCACTCAAACCGCAGACTGTTGCAAGCCCCACAGGTCTTGGCCGCTCCAGCTGGCCTCACATAAGGGAGTCCTCTCTGGAGCCAATAATCTCGGCATCCGCAAGCATGGCTTTCAATTGCCCCTGGATGGCGTAGATGTCCAGCCACTCGCGTGCCCGGGTGAGCGTCACATAGAGCAGCCTCAACTCCTCCGGTGTCATCTCAACCTTGCCGGTCTCTTCGTCGGTATAGAACCGAAAATCGCCTTCCACCCTCACCGACTTGAACTCAAGGCCTTTGGCTTTGTGCGCGGTACTTATGACCATGTCCGCATAGGAGACGGGTACCGATGCCCCCACCATCTCCTCGAGCATGTCGGGCCCGATATCGTTGATGAGCTTCACGTAGGGCTTGATCTCTTTCCCAGCGAACGTGTCTGCGTAGTCGCAGACTTCCATCCAGTCCTGAAACAACGTGAGCGCTGAAGGTGATGCGGGCGATATACCGCACATCAACTGTCGAGAGGCATTGCAGAAATTCAAGATCTCGGAAGAGTTTGCCCGGAGAGCGACACGCTTTCCTGACCGTAGTTCATCGGCCATTTGGGCAACTGCTGTAGCGTTCGTGCGGCACAGAACGGCCTTGAACGGGAAGATGAAGTTCTCTGCTGCTTCGTCGATCACTACAGACGAGATTGAGTCTTGCCCCCTTATGGGTGTCGTCTCACCGAGCTTCCTAAGTACAAGGGATGCCAGATCAGCAATGCTCCGGCCGAACCGGAACGATTGCGTCAAATACACCTCTGGGGCCTCAATGCGCTGCATTGCATCTACGCTGCCGCGGAACTCCATGATTTGCTGATATGGATCGCCGACGTAGATCACCTGCGCGTGATACTGCCCCTGAAGGATCGCGAGCATGACGTCATCGCTGTCTTGCCCCTCATCGAGCAGGATGTACCGCCCCTCAATTTCAGGTGTGGAAAGCTGCCAGATCTTGAGGTAGACATCGTGCCCGATGCGATACGGACTCTTCTGACTGCAGAACTCCTCCCACAGCGTCTCTACATACGGCAGTAGCTCACCCTGCAGCTGCTCCATCGCCCTGCGCTCAATGATGGGATTCGCAGCAATGTGATGGAGAGAGGGTGCGTGGTCAGCCGATTTGCAGAAACGTACAGCCGCATCATTGACCATCTGCGCCAAGTCCGAACCTCTGAGCTCGACCGTACGGCCGAGCACGCTTGGCACGGCAATCGCCCGCAATCCCATCCGCCCACTGAGCAGGTCAGTGGTCTCCATAGCGTTGTTGACCTTAGCCGTGATTCCCGCTGGCAATGAGCGGTGCGCAAGCGCATGGAACGTGCTCGCGGATACCGATTTCGGAAGCTTTCGCTTAGCCTCGGCGGCGTTTTCCCTTCCGAATACAAGATAGACCCCGCGCGTATTGCCCTTCGTGTGCGCGATCATGTCCAGCAGCGACGTCTTGCCGGAGCCTGCGCGCGCGATCACCTTGAAGGACGCGCCAGTCATGGATAGATCGATGGCCTGATTCTGCTCGGCGGTCGGCTTCAATCTCATGTGGTTGGGGAAGTGCGCGGGCGTCTGGTGTTCATCGCAGGGGCCTCGACAACGTGGCCGGAGCGGAACAGCCCTCAGATTTAGTTCGTCGCCTCAGCGGCCGGGAGCGCGTCACCGGAGCCGGCCAGTCGCGCCGAGACTTGGAAGGCCCGCTTACCCGCGTCCTGAGCAACCATTACGGGTACCTCCTCGCCATCTTTAACGACCAGGGTCGCTTCGCTCACATCGCGGGAGATATCGGCAAGTTGGAATGCACGGTCACCGAGCTTCACAGTCTTCAATGCGTCGAGGCGGGAATTGTCTAGAGCCAAGCGCACTACCAGTGCACCGTTTGGCATGATCGCGACCGGCACCGCAACGACGCGGAGCCCCACCGATTCTTGCATCGGCTCAACCTGGCCGCTTTTCGACAACCCCATGTAGCCAAACACCTCCTTCGATTCGAAATGCGTCGGGTTGGCGTTCAGCGCGAGCGTGACATGCGTGGTCTTCCCAAAGCTCTGCACGGTCAGGTTCAGCGCCTTCGGATTCTTCTCCAGGGCTTCCAGCCCGGGCAGATGAGACTTCGGCTGAGGCGCGCCAACGTCGGCATGCGCAACGGCGCTAGCCATCACCAGAACTGCAGCTGCGATTGCTCGAATGGTCTTCATGGTGTGCTCGATTGAATGGGATTGAAATTCCTTCCAGCAAGGTCCAAGGGACTCCTTGCCTACCCTGCGAGTACACCACTCAGCGTGGACGGGAACAATCGAGAAACGGACGCCATCCAAGGGGGGATTCAAACAGGCGCGAGGTTCGATTCGCTGGCCTGCTCCCGGACAAATGCAGCGAAATCCTCTGCACCCATGGGCTTCCCGAGCAGGAACCCTTGCACTTGGTCGCAGCTCAAGTCACGAAGCTTCTGCAGTTGAGACTGGGTCTCCACACCCTCCGCGACAACCTGCATTCGGAGCGTATGCGCGAGGCCGATGATTGCCGAAACGATGGCATAGCCCTCATCGCCATGCTCATCGAGGCCTCTAGTAAAGAACCGGTCGATCTTGAGCTGCTTGGCTCTGAACCGTTGGAGGTAGGCCAGGCTAGAGTAACCAGTGCCGAAGTCATCGATCGCGATATCGAATCCCGCTGCCTGGAATTCTCGAATGTTGGCGGTGGTTTGCTCGGCCACTTCCATCGCAACGGTCTCGGTAATCTCGAACATAAG
The DNA here is from genome assembly GCF_003290055.1 of Ralstonia sp. GX3-BWBA. NCBI lineage: Bacteria > Pseudomonadati > Pseudomonadota > Betaproteobacteria > Burkholderiales > Burkholderiaceae > Ralstonia > Ralstonia sp. GX3-BWBA. The sequence continues at coordinate 32,971 of NZ_QMKS01000028.1, forward strand.
GCGATGTGGCTCCACGCCGTGCTGACCGACAATCTCGTTGACCGTCCGTATATAGCCCGGCTGCTGAAGCTGCTGGGGCGAAAGATTGACCGCTATTCGCACCGGCGGGAGCCCCGCACGATCCCACTCCAGAATGTGGCGGCATGCTTGCCCAATCACCCAATTTCCAATCTGGGAGATTAGGCCTGTGCGCTCGGCCAATGGAATGAAATCCAAGGGCGGCACGATACCGAGTTCCGGATGCGTCCATCGAATCAGCGCCTCCGCGCCCTCGACTGACTGACCGTCACATCCGAACTTTGGCTGAAAATGGAGTTTGAACCCTCCCTTCTCGACCGTATCTTGCAGAGCCTGCATGATCTGGAGTCGCCGGGACGAGTTCTCTCTGATGTCGGGACCGTAACAACGGTAGCCATTCCCACCGGATGCCTTCGCCGCCGACATTGCCCCATCGGCGTTCCGCAGTAGGACTTCTGGCACGTCCCCATCCTTAGGGAACGAGGCAATGCCCACAGACAGCGTTACCCTTACCGTGGCTGCGTTGTCGACCGCGATTCCGCCGCGCATGCTTTCAACAAGTTTGCCTGCAAGTTCTTGCCCCCCACCACTGCCAGCGTCACGAACAACGAGAGCAAACTCGTCAGCACCGAGCCGCCCCACAACTGCGCTCCGGCCAGCCGCCTCGACCAGCCTCACCGCGACAATCCGCAGCAAGCTATCACCGATGGCCAATCCGTATGAGTCATTGAAAACCTTGAATGAATCAAGGTTGACGTGGAGTACATGGAACGCTGACCCGGCAATGGTCGCACTGTCGATCTGCTCCTGAATGCTCCGGTAGACAGCCTCCCGGTTAGGCAACGAAGTCAGGGGGTCAATGGAGGCAAGCATCGTCAAACGCTGCCTGACTTCCCGGAGCGAAGATGTCAGACCGATGCGTTCACGCTCGTGGCGGAATCCAATCACTGACAGCAGCAGCGCGAAGGAGACGATAAATACCGAGCTCACCACTACTGCGATTAGCGCCTCTCCCCCTGCTGACGCACTGGTCACGAGGAGCGATCGGCTGTTCGGCGCCACCACAACCGAAAGAAGCGAAAGGTAGTGCCCCCCGCCAATCGAGGCCCCGATGAGGCCGCTCGCCACGACGCGGATGGCCATGACTTGGTGTGCACCCGGGCGACCGAGCCGAATGCGAACGAGGAGCGCAGCCGTAGTGGCAGCAATGGCAAGGATCATTGCGCTGCCGAAGACGCCAGGAGAATACGTTAGCCCCGGCTCGACGCGGATCGCCTGCACTGCGGTAAAGCTCATCAGGGACAGACCGACGCCAGTAACGATGCCCGTGAGTACGACAATCTGACGCGTTGGGTTCGCACGGGTCGCTGCATCGAGCGTCAAATAGGAGACCAACAGTGCGAGCCCAAACGACTTGAGGGTGATCCATGTACCCTGCGCCACCGGAAACGGTAGGGTAAAGGCAAGCATGCCCAGGATATGCGTGGCCCAGAGCCCAGTGGCGATCGCGAAGGTCCCACCAAGAAGCCAGGACAAGCGCTTTACAGCGTCAGTCGAAAGACGGATACGTGCACTGATATCGAGCGCCGTGTACGACGTAAAGGCGGCGACGAGGACCGAAACCGCGACCAGTGCGTAGTTTTGCGAACCTGTCACCACCACTCCTTATGCAGCGTACTTAACCGGCTCGAACAGCGGGTTTAGTGAATACCCGTCAAACTGCTCGAAGTGCGTTGCTGCTCCGCGGATGTACTGCAGCATCTTCTCCGCCATTGCCCAGCGCCGGCCAAGTCGCTCCGCGGCAAGTGCGGTCTTTCCTGTGCCGCCGAACGGGTCGACCACCAGCTCACCTGGCTCGGTCAAAAACTTGATGAAGAACTCAGGAATGCGTGTGGGCATCATCGCGCCGTGCAGGGGCAGCCCGAGCTCTGCAGCTCGGCGGCGATACGCGCGAGTGTCGGCGCAAGACGTGCCCACTTCGAGCACGTTCGAAGGCAGGCGGCCTTCCGTCACCGTTCCGTATTGACCCAGACGGTGCACTTGCGACCCGTCACCGTAGGATGCCGTCCTCTTGACGCCCCCCTCCTCCATGAACCTCAAGTGGCGCTCGGTGTGCGGCAACAGGACCTTTCTGTTGTTTGAGCGCACGCGCGACGGGTCATTGGTGAACCAATAGCAGTGCTCATAGGCGGTCTTGAGCTGGATCGGCCTCAGGCATGCCCACTGGGTCGGTCCCGGTGCCTTTGAAGACTTCCAGACAATACGGTCCATCAGGTGAAGACCCAGTCGGTCTTCAAGAGCCAACACCAGGCGCTCGAGATATGTCGAGCGGGCCGGCGAGCCCCTGACATGGGCGTCGTTGGTCAAATTGATGATGATGCTCGCGCCGGGGGCAAGATGGCGGCACACCGGTTCAATCGTCTCGCAGACGAAGTCGATGTACTCCTTCATCGTGGGGGGATTCCCATATGCACGCGGCTTGGCGAGCAAAAACGGAGGAGACGTTATGACCAAATGCACCGGCTCGTTGAGCCCCGCAAACACCTGCTTGCAGTTCCCGAAGACTGCGATCCCGAGCTTTGTCGAGAATGCGATCAGCTGAACTTCGTTCCCTGCCTCATCCAGCTTCTTGCCGGCCGACTCCGTGAGTTGCCAGATACCGCGCTCACCGGCCACGCGCTCGAGAATACCCATGCGGCGAAGCGACTGCTGCCCCCACCGCATTTTCCGGTGAACGAGCGAGTAAAGCTTGCCGTCATCACCGATCGGCGTTTTCTCGTGGAGCTCCTGGATGGAAATGCCCGCGCGTACAGCGACGGCTTGGTAGAACTGCTTATTCGTCAGGCGACCGCCCGGAGCATCCGCGTAAGCGCTCGCGACGTGCGAAAAGAGGTCCAATTGCATAGCTGGAAGTTCTGGAAGTAGGACGCGCATTGGCGTCGACCCTTCCAGCTTGTCAGAGACGGTGCCTATTTCTAGCCCTGCGGGAAACCAACACCCGCTGCAGCGTCTATTGGGCCAGAATGCCCCACGCCGAACCACTCCGAATTAGCGTGCATGCGGGCCATCTTTCTGTTGAAAAGTTCGCCCTGCATCGAGAAACAGGCACGCCCATGCGCGCTCGCCTGTGATCCACTGCGCGAAGGCATCCGCTCGCATCGCTGGTTCCACCGGCGCGAGTCGGCTGCTAGTCCCCTACAGGCGCAGCAGCCGGATTCGCATTAAGGATTCCGCTTGCAGCCCTCAAGAGCCGGGCCGCGACGTCCGCAGATACATTCTCGGCCCCCAGATTGAGGGCAAGTGCATCCGCCATCGCCTTGAGTTGCCAGTCCGCCAGTCTGAGCGTCCTAGGGTCGCGCAAGACGTCCCCGTTGAGACCAATCAATGGCTGGAGCGCATCTCTCGGGTATGTGAAAGTGCAGCCGGCCGCGCCTTCAACAGGGTCTAGCCATACCTCAACATCGTCGTGAGCGCCAATTGCGCTGACTGTTCCCAGACGTCCCCGCGTGGCGTTCTGGTGGCATTCCGAGCCAAACTCGACGTCAGACCGCACCCGCACGCGACACCCTTCGTCGAGCCCAATCACAGTTGAGAGCAGATCGGGGAAGAGAACTCGATCAACCGCTGCGACCGCCGTCCCATATGCAAGCTTCGCGCCCCTTTTAGCTCGCTTGGCGTTTTCGGAACGGACCTCCTCGTAGAGGTGCAAGAGAGCAGCGGAGAGTGCGTCGTAGGGCCTGAGCCGCATCTCTCGAGGAGCACCCCGCATGATCAAGTGCATTGCCTTCACGGGAGCGCTGTCTTCACCTGGCGTCGGGCCATATGAGCCCCAACCGCTTCCGGCGGGCGCCCCGCTGCATCCGTCAAAAGCCATGTCTTTCTCGACTCCTCTGTTTCGACGCTGCAGAATGGCTCAAGGCGGCAGGGATCAACTCTGCTTTACCGGGAAAGGAAGGCAGTTCTGAAGCGCCACAGCATCCCCTCCCCAATCCTGACATTCTGCCGTCCGCTGTCTATACTTAACGCCAGGGATGGCCGTTTGCCCACATACCGTTGAAGTCGCCCATGTACTGTTGAGCCAGTGCACGATTGCGCCAGTCAGCACGGAAGTTTTCGTGGTTGTACTTCTCAGCGCGAACGGTGAAATTTAGCGATCCGGTCCCGACCGTCTCTCCGTCGCTGATGAGGTACTTGTTGTGCATCAGCGGTGCGTCATCCACATACCGGACCTGCGCGCCGACCGCAGCAAGACGTCCGGCTATAGAAGCTCCCTTGCCGACGTTCTCCTTCGCATCGACAACGATGCGCACCTGCACACCACGACGCATGGCGGCGACGACTGCCTTCTCAAAGCGCTTGTTCGTGAACTCGTAGGCTGCGATATCCAGGGATCGCGTGGAAGCCTTTACGACATGCAGCGCCACATTCATCGCCGAACGATTGGGCGAGAAGCCGACTTCGATCGTGCCTGCTGCCGGTACCGTCACCGCACTTTCACCCGACGAACTGGCGGCATCGTCTTGATTTTCGTCGTAGCCGCGAGAACCGTGGTACCCCCTGCGGCCCTGGTACGAAGTGTTTTGGTAACCGCCCTCACGGTTGTCTCGAGACATTGCCGCGGCGATCTTGGCCAGCACGTCAGGGGATGAATGGGAAGTCGGTTGCTCGACGCGATTGCCATGCCAAATGCCAATGCTGTCGAGAGCCGAATCGACGATCCCCGCTTGCGCGAATGCAGGCGCAATTAGGAGTGCTGCGCAGATGAATAGCTTCTTCATGGTCCTGTCCTGTTCTGGTTGTACCTACGACGCCAATGCTACGTACCGCTACACCGATTTCTACTGGTGACGATGTTGGCCAGGTCAAGGCGTCTCAACTTCCTATCGGGAAGTTATGGTCTCACTGATGCATGTTCTTTGCCAGCCTTGCGCTGCCGTGCAGGCAAAAAAAAACCCGCGCAGCGCGCGGGTTAAAGGTGAGATAGTGAAACTAAGCGACCACGGCAGGCAACTGCTCTACGATGTTGAGACGACCGTGTGCGTTTACCTCCAAGACAAAACGCGTATTGCGTACTGAGTCAGTGTCCACCCAGACGTCCGACAGAAGATCGGTTAGAAGATCCTGCGGCTTCACGTTCCGAGCCTGCTTGATCCATCGGCTGTACTTCGCCAGGCACTCGCGCTCGTACTGCTCATCATAGCGATCGTCGTCCGAGAATGCGTTGAACTGCAAAACACCTTCACCTTTGCTTGCGCTGGGCGGGCTGTAGACGGTAACGCTCTCCAACGATTTCTCTCCGTGACCGATCGCGATTTCGTGATCGGCAACCTTGACATCACCCCAAGGCCCCTTGATAAGCACCCCGTCGCAGACCTGTATGTCGAATGAGTGCGTTTCATGGTCGGATCCCGCTGTTGCTCCAGGACTCACGATCTCGAAGCTGACTTCGAGATCGTCAATCAGAGGCGCGTTCATGAGCCAGTGACCTTTGGGGACCTCTCCCCGAACAATAAAGGCTTCCATCTTCATAACGTAGGCTCTCTTGACTGCGCTGAGGAGGTCTTCCTCGAGATCCACACTTCCGGATCCACGAACCACTCGTACGACTCCCTTCTCGAAATCCGACCTCTTAAGAGGCTGGGCATTTGCACCCCTGTGAGCATAAGGGCTGTGCCAATCCGCAAAACATCGCAGATCGTCCAGGATATCCACCTCGCTCGCCGGTACAACAGGAAGCTCGCGGAGCAGATCCGGCGCACATTTGGACGCAACCCTCCAGTAGGCATTGGCAAACTCGACGGGGTCCATCTTGCCTTGCAGCTCAGCGAGCATGGAATAGGCGACTGCGGACACCTGCGCCTCGATTTCCTTGGCTTTGTCCTCCGCATCGATCAGGCAGTTGCGGTCAGGCAGCTTCGCTTTGTACCTTGCGCTATCGAGGTGAACGATAGCGTCGGGGCGCGAGGAATGGCTTCCCAGTACGCGAATGCCCTGAAGATACACTGCGGTCCGCCGTCCAAATCCGAAGCCCTTGAGGTCGCGAATCGAAACGGCCCCGACCGGTGTTGCGACGAACGTTTGGGCGTCCTGAGCGTCTGGTCGCTCCAGTTCTTCGCCGTTAAAAAAGATAGGAATCGGGTAGCCGCGCGCGATCTCTCTCAAGGCGCTGCCTATACGATTCTCGTCGAAGGTCAGGTTGCTCAAGGTCAGCCGTGTGCCACTCGCCACCTCACCAGCTTGCAGCGAGAAATCACGCATCTCGAGCAAGTCGAGAGTGCGCGCCTCGAGGCGTTGTCCGCAGGACTCGACCTTCAGCACCTCGCACGCAAACAGTGCACTTGTGAACCCCATACCAAATGGGTTTTCGAGCGACTGCGTTTGAGCATCCCAGCCGCTCTCGGCGATCGTGAACAGCTTCTGGAAGTCCTGGACCCCTTGACCGTCATCGATGACAGTCAGCGATTTTCCTTCCAGGCGGATGTCGACCATGCTTGCGCCGGCTCGACGGCTGTTCTGAATCAGCTCGGCCAGGAAGGTCGAGAAATTCGAGAACGCGAACTTCAGGTTCTTGACCAGGTTGCCCTGGTTGACTGCAATACGTACGGAAGAAGAGGACATGTTTGCTCCAAAGAAAATGCGGAGCAAACGACCCAGCGGGACGAAAGCCCCGCGAGGGTGAGATAGGAATTCGCACCTCCAACCGAAGGCGGTTCCAAGAGTTGAATTGCTGCTGTGTCGAAAGCGGACAACAACAGCCTGGCTGGGCACGGTCCAGCTACCGTGATCGAGGATCGGGATGGATTGTAACTCAGTTTCCCGATAGGAAGTACAAGCGGGCCGCTTCGATGGTGCCATCGCAATTACCAGCCACCTTTGGACAAAAAAAATGCCCCGGCCCCTTGTGGGGTCGAGGCGGGGAAGCGCAATGAAGTCGCCATCGCAAGCAGCTTGCTTACGCTGCCTCCTGGAACAGATCCCTTTGCTGGTCGTCCCGACTGAGCAGCATTTTGTGTTCTGCATCGCCGATTGCGTTCCGGATCAGATGCTCATCCAGTTCGGTTGGCGTAAGGTTCAGCCGCTCGGCGAGGCGGGTGAAGTACTGCCCTCGCTTCGCCATTTCCTGATACCGCTGAGCCATGCCTGACGGCAACCGCAAGATCCCTTCGTTCAGCCAAAACCGCGCGGAAGAGATTGCGGGTTCAGACTGAGTTTCAAGCATCAAGCGCGTGTCGAACGTACAGGTAACAAATGCGCACGCGGCCTCGGCGTCCACTTCAAGCTGGTCAGCTTCTTCGAAGTAGACTACGCGTTCGCCGGCCGTCGTTGCTGCATAGTTTGAAACCCGTTTGCCGTGACGATATCGGTTCCACTGTTCCGCCCCGTAATCACGCAGGCCGTCCACAGGTGCCTCGGCATCGTACTGTCCAACCCGATACCACCCATGAAGCGGGATCGGAATCTTTGGGTATGTCGCGACGACCGGAACCTCATAGCGTCGGCCCAACGTGTGCACGTCGTGCCAAATCGCCACCGCTGGGAAGGCCTGCGGCGCATAGTGGTGCATCGACAAGAAGAAGTCGATCGCGACCAATTGCTGCGGCGTCACCAACTGGAACTGAATATCGCAGAGCTCTCGGTTCACCGGGGTGTCTTCCAGTTTTCCCGTGGCCAGATCAGCTTGATGCCGGTCTGCGCGCTCGATTTCAGTCGCGTCGAGCGTCAGGAGGTATCTCAGAAGCGCGACACGGTGAGAGTATGAGTAGACGTCGGCCTGCACTCGCGTATAGCCGGCTTCGCTGACCGTACGCCCGACCAACTCGCGTTTGCTGAGATCCCACTGCGTCGCAAGTAGATAGTTTCGGACTCGATTGATTCCGGCCAAATGCGCATGCTGTGGCTCTTGAATCATCGACTCCATCGACTTGTCCCGCTCACCTGAAACGCCGCATATCGAACAACCGAACCGGCTACCACATGCTGCCTTGTTGCCGCTGTCGCCGACCGTCACACCACACGTACCTTCATTGCCCGCGCGGTAGAGATCGATCATGCGGCCGATGCTCCGAACGCTCAGAGGAGATGGGAACGGTGCGAATCGCTCATCCGAGAACATTGCAAGCATGTCCCAGACATCTGACAGACTCCAATCACAGATCGACGATAGCGTGAGGTAACCATCCTTATGCCGGACCGCATCCAAAGCAATTTCGCCTCGGAGAGACATCAGGCTAGATCGCGCCGCGCTTTCGTCGTAGCGAGTACCGAGTAGCACAATGGTTTCGCGAAAGCCCGCGGCAACCGCCTCTTTCTCAAGCAATGCACGCAAGCGCCCAAGCGGTTTGACCTTCCAGTCGTCCGCGCAGGCACGGATCACTTTCCCATCGCGCACACCGTTCTCAGGTGTACGGAGCAAGGTGCCACGCCCTACTGTCGAAACAACAAACTGCGCAGCAAGCGAAGGTTCCGCGATGTGCACGCCGACGTCCAGGTCGTTTTCCTCGCAGAACGCACGGAACTCCTCGAGCGCGATATGCAAATGGTTGGAAATGGACGGGTTCTCGATCGTCGTGTTAGACGTTGCGATGTAGTGCCGGGCCTGTTGCACGCCGGCCAGACACGATCGACGAACAGCCTCGAGCATCAGGATTGCGACACAGGTCGAATCCTTGCCTCCGCTGTAGCCAACCTGCAGGCCATGGCCAGCAGCGATCTTGTCCATCAGGATCACGATCACCGCTTCCATCTTGTTTCGGATCTCGTCAAACATACTGTTCTCCAATTAGGAGGAGAACAGCCCCCAGCGGGAGAAGTTCTCCCGTAGGGGTTGAGGTAGCGCCAAGGCCAGTAAATCCGGTGACCAATGGCGCCTGGTGGGCGCTGATTCGTTAGAACAGCGCCGGCTGAACGCCTTCACTCGACCAGCCGCATTGCTCAAAACCCTTTCGGATTCTGTCGTCGGCAACGTACGCGCGCAGGCCTTCTTTCACTTGCTCAGCATCACCTTGCTCGAAGATGGAGTCGAACTGACGCTCCCCAAAATCGAACACGGTGAAAAACATGTAGCCCGGGTTGTAGAGGCCAGCCAGAAACAGACGGCGAACGATATCGATGCGCAGATCGAGATCGTCTTTACCACTCCGGAAGCGCTGCGTGAAGTAGTACAGCCAGCAACCGAGCTCGAAATGCTCCTGGGCAGCTGGGGCTTCAGACGCGTGCTCCCAGCGGTCCAGCGTGGTCCCCTTGCGCTTAGCTGCGCCATACAGGTCACGCGCATCGCGCTCCAGCATTGCTCGCTGGCGGGCCGAGATTGGCGCGTTGACGCGATCAACAAACGATGTCATTTACTTCTCCGAAGGTTTGCGAAGAAGCGCCCCCATTTCGGGGAGCGCGTCCCCGCGAGGGTCAATTTGATGCCGGCGCCATGAAATGGAGTCCGACAGAACGGAAGAAGACCTCCCGCTTGGATTGAAGTCCCGCTTAGGTCAGTGAATACGGTGACCTATGCGCGCCCGGTGGCTGCGGGCTCAGAAGCCCTCGACCGCCCCGAGTTGCCAACGCTGTTTTGCGTAGGCCACCGCCATGGTTTCGAGCGAACTTCGCTCGTCGGTTTGCAGCTGGCCAGTGGACTTGAAGAAAAAGTCGAGCAGCTCGCACAGTCGCGCCTTCGTACGTTCGCCGTGGGCGGAAAACGTCTCAAGTGCGCAACGCACGTACAGCGGAAACGTCGTTTGAGTAAGAGTCATTGCTTGGCTCCAGATTGATGCAAGGAGCAGCCCCCTACGCGGGGACTGCAACCCGCGAGGGTGTGATCGATGACAAAAGCGAAACTGATTCACCAGAACACTTCGTTCACCGAGAGGGATTTGCGGCGCCAGAAATGGCCGCAAGATCGAAGGATGTGAGGCTGATATTCACCAAACCCCAAAGGCTGGGTTACGTCCAGCTACCGGATCAAGGATCAGGGGACATTCTACACCCCCAATTCCCAATGGGAAGCGCTGGCGCGTTGAAAAGGTATCGGTTACGCCGAGCCAGTTGTCCCGAAGACTTCCGCCAACTTTGAGCGAAAGATCTCAGCCAAAACGTCGGCATCATTTGCTGCGTCTACCGGATCCCGCTCGAGCTGGGCCCGGAGTGCATTCTTGAGCCAGTCGGAAGTGCTGGGGTCATTAAGAACCTGCTGGACCTTCATGTCAGTGAGTGTCATGGACGTTGGCCCCGTCTGGGGCTCGAATTGGTTGGACAGAGGCATAGATAGAGCGCCCCAACTGCCTTCAGGCGGTCGGGGCGAAGGATTCAGCCGCTCAGCCGGCTATCAGTCGGCAGAGCCTTCGTGCTTAAGGGTGACTCGAGCACGGCCAGGCGTGAACTTGCCCGACCACTCGTACCCCTGTTCCCGAACCTTGTCGCGGACACGGTTCTTGAACGACTCGCCGTGTTCCTTGGCGTGCATCTCACAATGGGCGTCCTCCACCGCGAGGGCGAACGCGAGATCGTTGATGGCCGTTCGGAGATGGCGCTTTAGCCGTCGCTGGTTGTCAAACCGCTTACCAACGACTGCGGCGACTGCCGCGGCGATGATTGCAGCCGTGAGCGTGAATAGCCCTCCAATGAGGGCCGCTTGAACCGCTGCATCCTGAAGATGAATCTGCATTTTTGCTACTCCTGGGAAAACTGGAGAAGCAATTGCCCGAGGGGCGATTGCCCCTCCGGGTTGAAATAGATGACAGCGGCGGTGATACACCGCCGTGACGAAGTGCGCAGCAGCATATGGCCGGCACTGTTGGCTAGAAAGACGGTCCAGCTCCCGGATCGAAGATCGGGATCGATTGTAGAGGATTTTCTACGACACGAAGCACGTCGAGGCAACCTAAGCGCCGGTGCGCGGGCATGCACGGCCTTTGATGCATTGATGACCGTCCTGGAGTGCCGCCTCTCCGATCTTTCGTCGAAGGTGACGAATGAGTGCCGCATGCTGTCTTGGAATCAGCCTCATTGCCTTGCCAGAATGCAAAAGCGCCCAGCCAACCCCGTGTCGGGAGTTGATCTGGGCGCATCCCCCTAGGAGGAAAACCTACATCTCCGGCGGACTGGCAACTTCGCGCCAGAAGCCGGAGGCTCGCATCACTTCCGCACCGTCAGGCAACACGATGTAGGAGATGTCGATCGCAGCAGCCGAAGGGTCCTTCGGATCCGCGTCATCATCCACACCTTCTGCAGGTTTGAACGGATACTGGATCGACACACCGCCGTCGGCGTACAGCGTGCCGGCCGCGTGGAGCTCAATTGGGAAGCACGTGTCGAAGGCAACCACCTTCACGACCACAGGGAATTGCAGGGCCGTCAATGGATTCTTCATAGTGAGCCTCCGTTCTGAATTCGCTTCGGCATCAGAGCGGACATCGTGACGTACTCGCCCGTAATGCCACGAATCATGTGGCGATGGTGCCCCGCCGCGTGGCATTCGAAGATCTTGTCGAAGCCATTCGGCGAGTGGTGCGTCAGTTTGCCATGACAAACCGGGCAATCGTCGTGATGGACACGAGTGACGACGCCATTCTCCATTCGTCGAAAGCCTGGCGACAATTCACTGGTTGGTGCTGGCGTTGCCGCCATATCGACCGTTGTGGTCATAAATCTGCTCCTGAGAAAGTTTCCTCGCAGAGCGGCCCCGCGCGGGACTGTCGCCCGCGAGGGATTGATCGAAAGAAGCGCCCGAAATGGCGCCACTCTAGCTAGTTTGGCCCAACTGCCGGAGCAAAAATCACCGCGAGAATTACTTGCGGTGACCCCGGTCTAAAAGCTATGGCCAATCAACCGCCCAAGTCTGCCGACGACTCCCAACTGTGGGTCGGAAGGCCATCGACTATCGAGCCGTCAGCATCCAAACGGAGCCAGAAAAAGCCGCGCTCGCGAGCCCACGACCAGATCGATCTGATGTCTTCTGGTGCCGCCAGCGCGAATGCGTAGGCGCCAGTTATGGGGTCTTCCTGAGGAACCCAAATCCAGTAGCCCGACTCGTACTGGCCGTAAAACCAAGGGTTGCGATCGCCAGCCAGCTCGAGCATTCCGTTCGTCTCGGCCGTAATGTGACAGGTCGAGAGACAAGCCACCGCCGCGACATCGGCGAAACCGCCCTTGCTGGCAGCAAGCAGTGCCTCTACTTCTGGAATCGCGTTGCCTACCGGCGTAAGCCTCGAGGTAGCCTCGGCACCTATCGCTCCAGCGCCCCCTGCCCCAGGGGGGGCATCGCTGTGCTCATGTGCTTTCGCGAAAGCGAGCAGCGATTGGATCAGATGCGTTGGGATGAGAACCAGGTTGTTCTGCATGAATTGCTCCGTGTTTGGTGCGAAGCAAACCACCCAGCGGGGAGTTTGCCCCGCGAGGGTGATAAAAGAAAGTGATGCGCGAGCCCAACTACTGAAGGGCTTGAACATCTGACAATGAAAGGACTCAGTGCAGCTTGAGGCGGAACTGATCGCCGGTTGCCGGCATGGCGCGGCGCCTTGCAGTTTCCATCCACTTACTCATCTCGCGCTTCCGATGGTCGATGGTGTTGGAAATCCCAGCTTCAAAGGCCTTTCGACGCGCACCGAGGTCGAAGGACATCGAATCTGTCGACGCGATCCAGTCGAACATTTTCAGTTGGTCGATTGCAGTTCCCTTTATGCCGAACAAGTGCAATCGACTGGTTTCAGGAAGTTCTCCTTCGAGACTTGCGAGGATTGCGAACAGACCGTGATCTGGATGCCCCAAGCTTCGTCGGCAGACCGACCCGAGGCCAATCAGCGCCGGCGGCGCTGCCCAAGGTTGCCAGCGCTCCCATACCGCGCGCATGAGCTCAAGGCTCCTTGCGTAGTGTGAAATTCGCCAGCCCTGCAAGACAGGCACGGGAAGACGCACCTCATTCCGAACAGATGACTCAGACCACCCTTGCTGGACTAGCTGGTTCTGGTACTCGTAGGCGATCCGAAGGCAACCTTCCAACAGTGTTGCTGTGGCGTCGATGCGGTAGTCGATTTCCTCATCGTTGCTGCATATTTCGGGCTCACAGCACAAGTCGGGTTGCGCATACCAACTCGCGCGAGTCGATATTGCAAAAGCAAGGTACTGCTCCAAACTCCAGGGGTACACTCCCGCTATCCCAGATTGCGTGCCCTTCTTTTGCCAAAGCGAGATCGCGCTATATCCGGCCGAATCTAACGCGTAGTCCAACTCGGAAAGGTCAGTTGCGGAAGGAAACGCGAACTGACGTGCAGCCGGATCCCAAAACGCATTTGCACTCACCATCACCGGGTAACCTTCATTGAAGGCGTGGAACACGAGCTTGCCACTGCGATGAGGGATGCCGACACGGGTAACCAACCCCGGATCGAGATACGCATTGACTTGGTCACGCGGCATGCGCGACTCAAGCAAACGGGTCAAAGACGGATTCATTTCCTGCTCCAGGATACGTGCGAAGCAGGACCCGGAGCGGGATGCTGCCCCGCGGGGATTTGAACAAAGACGCCGCGCTGGGCGGCAAGAGAGAGGCACTAGGTGCCATTGGCTAGATCAGGTCCAGCTGCCTTGCGAATGTTGCTGCGAAAGTATAGCGCGAAATCTAGCTTGCGCTCTTCGCCAACTTCCATTCCATCATCGTGACGCCCGTGCGCGCATCCAGGATCCTGCAGTAATCGCCCTTGCCATACCGGAACGTGGCGACCAGCGAGGCCAACCAATACCACGGTGCCGAGTACGAGGGACAGCTTGTTCCGCTCCGTGAAAACACCTGAAAGCGTAGAGTCATCTGAGTCCTATCTGAGAACCGTGACGTCTTGTCTGGCCTCAATTAAGCGCTGAGTCGCCCGAAATGGGTCCCGTCACTTCGATTTTGATTGCGGCACAGCGTTAGATCACCGGTTCGACGTGCCGTACGCTAAGAACGTAATCCTTGCCGTTGACGCCGTGAATGATGGCTCCCTCGCCGCCGGCGCCAATCCGGACTGACAGTGTTTGCGACGCGGCATGCTGGCGCGCCTCCCGCGAATCCAGCGTAGCATCCACCATTGCGACGCCGCTCTGGTCGAACGTGACCTTACTGATTGTCAGCCGCCAGAACCCGCTGAAATCATCCGGATTGATCTGTTCGCCAATAGTCGCGATGGGGAACGCGTAGCGTTCGCCGATCACTGCGTACCCCCCATCGCGAATGATGACGTTGCGCTCGACTTCCTGAGCCCCTTTCCGCAGCACCTTCACGCTGACTGCTGTCATTCCGCCCAACGTTCCATTGGGCCGTTCCTTCGCCGCTCGCACGTCCGCAATCGATGTCTCTTTGTGCCCTTCGGGCGACGCTCGGCCCTCCGTCCACGCATAGACCTGTCGGTATTCTGCATTCGCGGGGCTCGCAGCGGCAAAAACGATCAGCAACGTGAGCGCGGCTGCGTTGGCCAGGAAGTTGATTTTCATTTAGAGGTCGATAGATCTTTGGTTGCAACATTTGGACTCGCATTACCGGTGTGGAACGGCAAAGCGTGGCTCGCGTCAAATGGCGACGTAGGTGGATGGACTTTCCAATGGCCCACCCCCTCCCATACGCCATTGGACTCGCGGTACACCAATCCGCCTTTCCTGAAGCCAAAAAATATTGGCCAGTTGTTCAGATATAGCGAGGCAAGCTTCAGCACGGTCGGGTAACGGCTGGCACCGCGAAGTCGCGCCGCACGGCACACGAATCGCAGCCAACTGGCAGTCGTAATTGACGCCCAGATCAACTCTGCAATCAGCCAGAGGACGAAATACAACACCAGGCCCCAAAATATAATTCCAGTGGCGAACATGGCACTACTCAGCATGAAGCCCCCTTTCGTTCAATAATGGGTTCGCCCGTTTTCTGGACCGCGGCCGGCGCCCTGCTTAAGTGGTGACTTCATGAGCCGCCGTGGACATTCTGGCGTTGACCCACAGTTCCTCAAGACCAACCAACGAGTAGTACGCTTCGTCAGTCTCTTCGAGGGATTGAGCTAGATCGTAGGCAGGGACGCCATTGGCAGAAAAGATCACAGTGCCGCCAGATTCTTCGGCATTGAACGCACGTCCGCGCAAAAACCAAACGAGGACTGTGGGCTGTCCAACCTCTTCGAAGAGGGCAAAGGAGCGCAGGTTTGCCGCCACGTTGGCTTGCATTGCAGGCTCTTCCGGATCACCTGCAACGAACGTCATATCACCGGGATTCCAGCGATATACTCGGAACGCGCCGGCAAATCGCATCTCCTCGGGAGCGTTGGCGTTCCACCAATCGCACAACGACTTCACAGCGCCATTCGCTTCGTAGTCTTGCTTAATCTTGGACCAAGGAACTGTATCCGTGAGCAGATTTAGCGCAGCACGAAGCGCAGAATAGCTCCCGGAGATCGCCATATTCTTCCGGACTTCGACCAACCCTGGTCGTGACGCTCGCTTAGCTCTCGACACGCGAGTACCGTGGAAGTCAGCAACGCTCGTCAAACTGAAGGTCCCGCCCAGCAGTGCATCCTTCGTGGGGTTGTTCCAGATCCCTGAGAACCACTCAATGTCGCGGTAAAGCACAACGAACTTCTGCCCACCTGGGGACTCTGCCGTCATGGAGATTGCCGCCTCCAGGGACTCCGCAGCGATGTCGGAGTCTTTGAACCATCCGCAGTACTTTTGACGGGGCGCCAAGGCCCCCAGCATCTTGAGAGCGGTCTCCACCTCTTCAGGCTCGACGTAGTCCGCTGTGAATCCAACGTACGTATATGACCGAGCCTGGCGCATGAGCACACCCTTCACTGAACCATCGGCGTATTCGCGCACTACCAAGGTTGGGAAGTCTCTGGAAGGGTGCTTCGCTGTAGCGTTCCAATCGATCGGCCACTCGTCGCACAAGTAGTCGTGATGCACGCATGCGATTGCACGACCCTTGTAGGAGGTGCTGCCAATCAGCTGGGCTACATACACGTGGTGGTCGGTGGCACAAGCTGACCGTTCCCACACTGGCGGCGCGAACGAATAGTGAACCACCGCCTCGGCACCGTCCTTCTCTCCTGGCACCACCGCCAGCAGCTCGAAGATCTGTTCCTTGTGTCCTGCTTGGAAGCGCTTCGCGAAAAGCTGGTCACGCAAGTCGAGGCGTTCCACTTCTGTCAGCATTTCGTTCTCCGTTGCTCGTCACTGCATGTGGTGCGGCTGCGCCGGATAATTGCCAGGCGCGCGCGATCACCACTTGTGGAAGATGGAGATGACGATACCTGCGCCCGATTACGCGAACAATCTAGAAAGGAGCCACAAACGGGAGGGGTTTCAAGTTGAGCGCTGCCTGTGGTTCCCGACATGGGGCCCACGAGGCGGCCCAGATATGGAGGGGCGAGTACGTGCGCGCTAGGTGCTCTCTGCATCGGGATCCGCAGGCAGCAAAACAACGCTCTCCCGGCGATACCACTGCGGCTTCAATCTCCCATCCATTCCTTTCTGGAATTTTAGATAGTCGCCACTTGCATGCACCTCGACGATGGTGCCGTAGGCGTAGCGGCCGCTCCGCTGTCGAACCTTGCAAGCTCGATTTAGCGCGTGTAACGCTTCCTCCCTTGAGGTGCTCACAGATGGACTCCTCTCGTTGGCACCGGGTCCAAGACGAACGGCGTAAGGCGGCGACTAACCCACTGGATCGACGTACCCCGCCCGTGAACCATATAGGTCGAGCTAACTAATTGTCGCCCGCATTTTTGATGGGATTCAACTGGGCTGGGTCCGCCGGCACCTTCACAACCACATCGCCAGATTGGGCTGCCTCCAACAGGACCCTGTCGATACTGGCCTTCAGTGTTTTGCTTTCACCTTCCGTGTAGCTCGGCCAAGGAACGAACGGCTGCGCATAGTCACGCCCAAGGCGGATGGATTTCGGACAGCGGTACACCGCAGCTTGGTGTTCCATCCTAACGATCAGCATGTCTCCGCTACAGTCCAAATGCTCGCCCGAGAAGGTCACATCCATGACGCCTGAGTTCGCCGGATTGCGGAAGAAAATCAGGTGGTCAATAGGCGTGGCGCACATATAAATCGCTGCAAGTACAGCCCAAGTGGTCATACCGAATCGCAGGCCACCGCCGATCGCACCTTTTTGAGCACGTGCTGCCAGCACCAGCTTGAACCCGAACAGAATCAAGCTGATGCAGCCAAACAAGAGGTAGGCTACTGGGGCCCAGTTGTAGGCACCGCTGTCGATCCCTCCAGCAGCGGGAGGCAGAAATTCAATTCCCAGCAGGAACGCAACAGACGCTACCCCGCAGGCGAACAAGTGAACTTGGCCGAGCCAACGGGCTTTTCCCCCTCGAAGGAGTCCCCGTATCGCCGCGATGAGGTTCGCGTACATAAGGAAACAACTGATGGCGAGGAAAGGCATTTCGATTGAATCTCGGTTTTCGAGGATGGGATTGAACAGCGCGGCCGAGGCGAGCTAGATCTTGCCGGTTCGGACCAGGACGACGGCGTCAGCATACTTCACCGGCTGGCCAAGATATTCGCAAATACGAGCGTGCAGCAGCGTGGGATCCTCCCACGGCTTGTCGTTGAGCTTCCCCAGCGCCTCTTTCAAAAGATCGACAGCTGTCTCGTGCTTCACTGCATCAATCCAATACTGCGGAACCGGCATTCACTCTCCATAGGTCGGCGCCTCGTTGCTTTGGCAAGAGCTGCAATTCTCACCATGCGGCAATCCTCGAGCAACCGAGAAAGGAGTTCCATGCAAGGGGGCTTTTTACTGCGAATCTCGAGGTATGTCGATTGGATGCTGACCAGCTGTGCGAGCAGGACTTTCGCCCTCCCCTGTTGCGAATGATTGAACGATCTGTGGACCCGCGGCCAATGCACTCTCGGTCAAGCACACTCACAGCCAACCGGATCGGCTCAGCAAATGCCCATGAACACCGCGAAGGCCATCATCCAGAAGACCCAGGCTGTCGCGAAGACGACGTCGAACGACCACTTCTTTGTCTTGTGACGAGCAAGCGAGCGTCCGATCTGGCTGCCGACAAACCCACCGGCCAATGTAATGATGTGGAGGTACGCCTCAGGAATCCGGCGTTGCCGGGTTCTTGCAAGGATCTTGTCGACTGCGAACATCACGAACGCCACCGAGTTGATCAGAAGGAATGGCAGGCGGAAAGATGAAGGAAATATCGGCGTGAGGACGACAACGACACTTGAAGCGATCGCGACGATCTTCATGAGGCGGCTCGAATTCTCGAGCAGTCGAAACGACTGTTGTTGAGGTGAGTCCATGATGTTGCTCTTTCTCCCGCGGTATCCCACGGCCCACGAACCAGCGAATACGCACCCTCGAGCCCAGAAACTTCGTCGCTACGAAGATAGCCAGTTGGCGCTACAGAATACACTGGCCAGAAAAGCAGAAAGCCCGTCTCGCATCGGAGAGACGGGCTTCTGAACTAGCGACTGCTTTCGGATCAGTTTTTCCGTGTCAGCCCTCGCGATCCATGTGGCGCTCAGTTGTTTGAATGCTACCCATCAACGATGAGTCCGCGCTCAATTCCAAGCCGCCATGCGGCAAGATGCGCCGCATATCCGGCCTCGCTGAAACACTGTTCATCGAGGCCCGCCGTAGGTGGCCCTGCCGTGAAGTTGATGGATGTCCACAGAATCAACTCCGCGCCGAGTCCTTGACCTTGATACTCGTCTGCAATGCAAACAGCGCCCGGCGTGTTGTAGTAACCAACGACCGAGGCACCGCTCCATCCGCTCGATGTGGCGGAGCGGTGCAGAAGCAGAGCACTATCAGACGATGCAACGAAGCCATACTCGGGGCTCCTGATCGAGACCTCCACCTCACTCGCGTCGAATTGGACATCGATATCGCGGATGTAGTCTTCAAAACGTTGGTTGAGCCAAGGATCCGGGCCGTCCGACTGGCAGACGAAATCGTCCTCGCTGCAAACGAGGGGAGCTTCCGCCGGCGAAACTTGACAGCCTGAAGCCAGTGCAGCGGGGCATCGATTCATGCGACCTCCTGGAACGCCAGCGCCTCTTCGAGCATCTGCTGATACGTGATCAAGCCCTCCTGGAACTTCTGGCGAACTGCCGCCAGGCGAACTCCACGCGCCCATCTCTCCGATGCACCGATTCTGTCGAGCGCGCCAGGATCGGGCACCCTGAATCCCTCATCCAGCAGGGATTCCACGGCATCTTGGAGTGAGTTGTGGCACGTATGCCCGACAAATCCGTCCTCGTCGAACCGCTGGATGCGCCAAGGTTCAGTGCCAGACATCTCCGGAGCAACGAAGCCCCAGGCCTCGCGATGAATTGAACGGCACTCGATGCCGACCGGCTCACCCTTGTATGCCTGCATGAGCTGCTGATAGCAAATCTGCACGGGGCTAGCGATCTGACGAAGATGCCGCGCAAAGTCGGAGGCTACGCGCAGATGAGCGACCCGGGCACGGTCCCATTGAGCCGTGCGGAACCGCGTGGTGGTTGTAGATGCCATGTTTTGCTCCTAAATGGAAATTGAGAAGCAAACACGCCCCAAGGGAGTGATTGCCCCCCTTGGGTTGGATGTGACGCTGCCTGTATAGCAACCGGTGTTGGCCAATATCGCGGCGCCACTCAGATGAAGCCGTCGACAGCTGACAAGGACCTCTATTCCCAAGTCCTAGTGCGCGCGCTCAATCTGCACGCCGCCGGCTTCCTGGGAGTCGCCGGCGATGCTCGACTGGCGCGATTCCACAAGCACCGAGAGGTACTCCTGATAAGCCAGTCGATCGATCGGGGCGAAGGCGAGCCCTTTTGCATCGCAGTAGTGACGCAAGTCGGCGAGCAAGCACAGAACCGCGTGCTCAGCTCCTTCCGGAGAGTTCGGTACGTCGGATGAGGTCTCGTTTGCGACACCCCATGCCTTGAGTGCCTGTTCGACCCGGGCCACCCGCATGCGCGGACTGTAAAACGAATCCGAAGCGAACTCGCTCATCTCGGCCGGAATCCGGATCTCGATAGCAACTGCGTCGGAAACTTTAGTTGTGCTCATTACCTGCTCCTGATTGAAGTATCGCGAAGCAGGTCCCCTAACGCGGGAGACAAGCCCCGCAAGGGTTATTAGTTAGCGACAAAAGCCGCTTGGCTGGGGCGCGGTCCAGCTACCGTTGAAACTGAACTGATGTTACTACACGCACTAGGTGGCGCGCACTCTAGGCGAAGGGATTTTTCTTCACACTCGGGCATATCTCTCTGGGCTTACACCTTGGCGACATCACGTTTTCGCCTGGGATCAAGGGATATCGCCGGCACCTAACCGCGCACTGAAAGGCGAAGCGCTTCAAATACAGCTACCGCCCCATGAATGGAAAGGCCCGCGTCCTCCATGCGCGGGCCCAGGTACATTGAAACACGTGCGAACGCGCTACAGCCGAAGCTGTTCAAGCGGCCAATGCGGAGTAAGCACCGAATGCACGAAGGCGCTGGCAAACTTGATGCGCGGATTCCTCCGGGCTCGGTGTCGAGCCGCCAGCAATAAAGGTCCGAAGCGGGCCGGCCCAGATACTCCAAGTCCAACCGGGTCTGGAGCCGCCGGCACCAGATTCGAGCGACATGCGGCACGCGTAGCCACCCCAGTTCGCGGACAACATACCTTTCCCCGTCGGCTCGAACGTCAAGACGGGACCTGCAGCATCCAGCTTGAACGACGCCGATTCAGCGTTCGCAACCGCTGCGGCCAACACCGTCGCCGGCAGCATTCCGATCCACTCGTGTGCATCAGCAACTCCAACGCCGGAAGGACCAATGCGGTAACCGTTGTGCGCAGCTTGCACCGTCATCGCCTTCCACATCCCAGCACGATTGCGGAATGCTTCTTCTGCGAGTGCAACAACGCTCGAGTCGAGCAGCTTCGCGGTCGGAAACACCACTGCCTCTTTCGGCAAGCGCCCCGACAGCTGGGGACCAACTCGCCGAATCGACTTGATGCGGTACCGAGGGAAGTACTCGCTGAAAATGATCTGCTCTACAACGCCACGGTAGGTGACGCCGAGGACTACGCACCGCCCTTCAATTCGATCGCCAACGTTGATACGAGGCATTTGGGCGGAGCCGGCATCTTCAGCAGCAGAGTTCGATGCCAGATAGACGGCAGCGGGCCGGCTGCCAAGGAAACCCTGGAAAGAGGGAACAACAGTAGATTGAGTGGATGCTTGCAATTTCGACTCCTGGTAGAACGCCAGGCAGCCGACCCGTCATACGGGTGCGTGCCAAGCGCTAGGAAATGGGGTATGGGGGCCGGGAAGAGGCCATGGATTCACCTGCGCAAACGCGCAATAGATTTGATGCAACGCGAAAACGCACCTGCGCTGACCTCGATTCGAGGCGGCAAAGCGTATTTCGACTGGAGTGAGTGCGGGACGGTTGCGGCGCGCCGGGCAGCAGCTTCGTATCGATAAGTCGACGTCGCAAACTTCCGAAGGCGTCCAAAACGGCCGATAGCGACCGTAGTGTCCCAATACAAGCAGTGTGTACGCTCAGCTTGGAGCGTGCGGTCCCTTGAACCTCAAGGGTAAGTGATTCGCGACTGTGGAAGATCGCTTTGGCTGGATTAGGATCGGCCCAGCTACCGAGTACAACGGCACCACTATACTCGAAGAAATTCCTAACAGGAAGCTATTCCACCCCTACAAAAGGAGGGGACGGCGAACAGGCTTTCCGACGTAAAAGCCTGCGCCCCCCGTAATCCCGCAAACCCTGCATGGCTCCAATTCAGAGCTCGCGAATGTTCCAGTCGTCCATGTCGTCCTTGGATTCAAGCGGATAGCCGCCTTTCCAACCGGCCAGATTCGCCCGAATATAGGCGTCATTGTCCTCGCTCGCCTGCTCCGGAGTCAGGCTTGTCACGCGCCAAACGAGAAGCTCTTCATTGACCTGAAGTACTAGCTCGCTTCGATACTTTGCACGATTTCGATAGAACTCGGCCGGATCAATCTCCGACCGTGGCGGCAGGTTCAGTGCTACGGGAACGACTTGGCCTCCCGAAACCTCTTCCATCACACGGGCCGTGTAGCCTTCATTGGTCGACGTGATGCGAATCATGAATCTCCGCTCTCGCGCGTTCAAGAAATAGACTCTGCTCTTCATTCATAAATCCTTATGATTGCACTGCCGGAAGGTTAGCCGTTCTCTTGCGGTGGCAGAACGCCTGCCTTATCTCGACGGCGCGCGCAAAAGCCGACCGAACGGGCGCTCCGCCGGCGATCCAAGCCTGCGTTCCAATTACTTCCTACCGAACATTCTTCCCGCGCAGATAAAGAGCGGAATGCCCGTGACGACAAGTGCAACGCCGACGATGATGGGGTGCGCTCGCGAAGTCGAGACCAACCACGAAGCAAAGCCAGTCTCCACCATCAGGTAAGGGACACCCAGAACCACGCCCACAAACACCACAACGGCTACCACAGCTGGCAGCAGGTGCGCCACAACGTCTTGGGACGAATTACTCATTGCATCTTGTCCTTCGGCTACCGGCCGGTTGCGGGGTGCGCGATCGCATCCAGTCAATTTCTCATCTCCCGGGAATCCTGATTCGCGAGTCATTGGACCCCCATTGGATCGGTGTGGCTGATGTAGGTGTGCCCTTGGTAGTAAGCAAACCCGCAACGCAGAACCCACACATCGTCCTTCTTGTAGATCTCAACCGACTCATCCTTGCACGAAGTGGCCCGCAGCCTGGCGAGCCCCACTTCATCGAGGTTGCCGGTGTCTTCCGCGAGAAAGCTCGGATAACTGCTGCCGTTGACCAGATACAACCGCTCCAAGGTAGCAACAAGACCGACGGCCATTGCGATGACGATCAGGATGTTTATGCCAACTTTGATCATTTCGGATCTAGTCTCTCATCAATGAAAGATGCCATCACACATGCCACCTCCAGGCACGGCGAAGCTACACACTTGTCGCCAGCGCGCCGGCGACTCAATGCGCCCGCACTTTGAACACCGCACGGTCGAAGCATCTGGCAGCATCTGTTCCATCCCCGAATGCAAGATGAATGCTTCCTTGCTTACCTCCTCACCGTTCAAGAGGTACACAGGCGTTTCGCCCCGGAGCTGCGCAAGGAAGAAGGCTGTCTGCTTCTGACTCTTCGCTTCTTCAATCAACTCTTGCCGTTGCTGTTGCAGGTAGGCGATGTCTTCCGATTCCATATTTCCCCCTCAACCCTGACGACTTGGCGATAGCTCACGTGGCGACCAATGCATTAGCGGCTCACGAAGCGCTTGCTCCATTTGGGGCTGGCAAGGCGCCTGCACTGGTATGGTCAACGGGCAGGGCTGTGGGAGTCCCCCGGTGCAGACCGTCGCGAATCACACCGGCAAGGAGGATATCGACCAGCGTTCCCCCGCTGGCCCCACCGCTGCCGTTTGCAACCACATCGGGAACCAGCTTGACGCCGGCACTCGCAAGTGCCTCGGCCACCTGGACCACGGCGTAGTTGTCGCTTTGCATCGAATCAATCTTCTGCTTGATCACAGCGGCCTCGGCCATCCCGATTGCTTCGACCTTTTTCGCCTCCGCTTCACCGACGGTCTGAACGACCTTCGCATCCGCTTCGGCATTGATCGTCTTGGCCTTGGCCTCGCCTTCTGCGCGCTTCACAGCAGCCTGTGCATTGAATTCTGAGATGGAAACCTGGCGCTCGGCATCGACGACATTTGCCTGCGTGTTCGCGAGAGCAGTCGCTTGCTCAAGTTCCTGCCGCACAGCCTGAGCACCCTTCTGTGTCTCGTATGTCACTCGCTCCTGCTCAGCGAGCTTTCGATCCGTCAAAGTTTTCATCAACTGCTCAGGGGGAACGATGTCCCCGATCAGCGTGTCAACGGCACCGACGTTGTACTCACTCAACGCTGCGCCGATCGCCCCGCGCGCTTCATTCTGCCGCTTTGAACGCTCCCGCAAGAAGTCGATGATGTCCGAGTCTTGTGCGCTGTTGCGGAAGTAGTTGCCGATAGTCGGCTCAAGGACCTGCGTCACGAGCGCTGCCATATCGCCAAAACGGGCAATCACCTTCGGCGCATCGTTTCGTGGGATGTGGATGATCTGGCTGACATCGAGATTGAACTTGAATCCGTCAGCAGACCGCACAGTGATCGTGGACAGATTGGCGTCCAGCTCGTGTGCTTCCGACTTGCCGTTGGCCCAGTTGAGGACCACATTGGCAGTTGGAACGTTCTTTATATTGTGGGTGTACGGGTTGATCGGATATTTGCCTGGATCGAGCGGTTCAATCCATACGCCCTTCTCACCTCTCGAGACCAAGTTCGCGTGCTTGAACTCCTCACCGGTGACGTCTTTGCCGTCCTTACCTACGTATGAAATCACGACACCGACATGCGCAATGGGGACCTCTGTCATGTCGACCGTCTCGACGGTTGCAAAGCGCGGGTTGATGAAATAACGGCCTGGAAGTAGGACCTGCTCTTGCATCCCCTTGCAGCCGCCATTCCTAATGAACGCTTCAGGGTTCTGGAACATGTTGTGGTCGGGCACTTCAGGGCCAGCGATCTCTGCTCGCTGCAGTGGCTGGCCCTCGCGAGTCGTTACGATGCCAACCTTGTTGTCCGGAATATCAACCACCGAAGTAACTTCAATGGAAAACAAGATGGGGTTCACCCGATAAGAGCCTGCCGTAATGATGCCGCTTTGGGCGCCACGTTCACCACCGTTCTCGAGAAACGCCGCACCGTCCTGGTACGAGTCGCAGGACACTTGCTTGGCAATAACACGACCCGCCTGTAGCGGAGAACCATCGTGAGCCTCAACTACGCCGATCTTCCCCTGCGGCACCGACGTCATCTGGGCAAGCGTGATCTTGAACAGAAGCGGGTTAATACGGTACGTCCCTGGTGGGATCACGTCGAGCTGAGGACCGCGTTGACCGCCGTTCTGCAGAAACATGCGAGCGTCTTGGTACATGTCGCAATCCACACGTTTTGCCAGGATGCGGCCACTCGGGAGCGGTTGACCATCACAGGCCTCTACGACCCCTATGCTACCCACCGGAACCTCAACGAACTTGACCAGTTCGACAGCGTATTGCCAGGGCCACAAGGCCAAATGCAGACCCGGCGCGAGCGTATCAGCCTGGTAGCCTGCCTCTCCGTTGAGTGCAAGAATCCGTCCATCCGGCAAACTTCGATGCGAGCCAAGCAGGACGAACTTCTTCGTGACGACACCGACGCTATCGTCGGGGACAATGATGACACCGACGAGCCACAACACCTGGCGATAGGCAGCCAAGATGCCGAGAATCGCGACGGCGCCGACGATTTGCCAGACATGATCGAGAATGAAGTCCAAGATGGAGAGCCCCTTGTAGTGAACGTGATTTGAGTGGAGTCGCGTTGCCGCACGAGGCACAAGCCTCAAGCGTCGGACGTGTCGGCGATGTCGATCAACGTCAGGGGTGCTGAGCACACCACCTTTGGCGGATTCGATCCTTCTTGTTTGGTGTGTGCCGCCCGGAAGCCATTTACGCTGCCGTTGAGCACGTCTACGACGACCCCAGCCCTTTCGAACATTTGCTTGTTATGTGTGTTGGCGAGGGCGTTCGGTTCTTACCCGAATGTCGATTGGCTAGATCGACGGCTCGCTAATCGCCACGCTGGTGAGCCGGCGGCCCGACTCCAGCAGTTCCTGCGCGTCACATCCGCGCTGCGCCCTCGAAAGCTGTTGCGTCGGCGGAGTTGGCCAGCCACCTCAAACAGCAATCAGGAAGTCCTCCAGCTTGCGGCCGCTTTTAATGGCCGCATTCAGCCACCCGGGCCGATGTCCGCGGCCGGACCAGGTATTGCCGCTGTCGTCCTTGTAGCGGATGGGCACCTTCTTGCCAGCGAGCGAAGCTTTGCCCTTCAAACCGAGCTCTCCAGCCGTGAACTCGAATACGGCGATCTGCTCTCGGACCTCCTTCAGTACTTTTGACCGTTCTTCGGCCTTGAGCATGTCTGCTTGCTTCTGCAGCTCCTCGATCTGTTTGATGATGTCCTTGTAGCGGGGCTGAGTGCTAGTCATAGCGTGTGATAGTTGTTTGTCGTTGCGCCGAAATCAGATAACCCCGTGTAGGCACGTTTCCACGGGTCAAATTGCAACAGGGTGGCCTGTCACCGCCCTTCAATGGGTTGCTGGGAAACTCTGGATAGCCACACTGGATCAAGAGCCTTGATCGGCCCCACCAAAGGGGCAAGGGCTCTGGCCATTTCGCCATCTGGCAAACGCCCCATAATCCCTGCAGAGAAGCTACCCCACCACCTATCGACATGGCTCTCGAGCTTTCCCAACTCTTCTGAGGCTTTTGACAGCTCGCCCAGTTTCTTTTGGAGCTTCGTAACAGCGTTGTTCAACTCAATCTTGCGATCCTGTAAGCGGATAAGACGATGCAGGTGACCGAGCTTCGCAACCATTTGGAACTGCTTGTCATACTCGCCCCCATCCACGAACCCCGTAAAAAGCGCTTGGTAGCTCTCAACCTCACGGCTCATGTCTTTGGACACGTATTTGATGGTCGACGGATCCCAGTCAAGAAAAGAAGTTGCGGCCGCTCGAAGCTTGGCAAGGTCGAACCTCGACGCAGCAGAATCGAGCGCAGCGATCGTCGGCTTGCCTAACCCCGCACGTGCGTCCCAGAAGCCGGGCTCGATCAATTCTTCTAGAGCGGACAGGGGTTCAAGAATTGCAACAGCTGCGCTTTGCACCTGTTCGCGAGCAGTCCGAACTGCAGAGACCCGATCGGACAGCTTTTCCGATTCAGCTTGCAAACGGCCAATCTCCTCTCGGACAGCCTCAGATGTGACAGTGCGAGCTACGCGGGCCAAGTGGTCAATTTGGAATAGCGCCTGGTCTGAAGCATTCGCCTTAACAACTTGATCTGCGACCGCCAAGATTTCCTTTGCAACCCGAATAGGACCCCGTTCTCGAATGAGATTCACGAGAACTTGTGCGTTCTCCACAGCATCGTTTGCAAACTCTGGCATCGCGTTTCTTTGTATTTTGACCCTTATGTGGCCGCCCAGCACCACGGTGTCAGAAAATTATTAAGTTCCCAGCAGGAAGTAAGCGGACTATACACCATGTCAACCCTGTTCCCTGCCCCTAGGACGCCCCTTTTTAGGGGGGTATTCGCAAACCAGAAGGCTTTCAATAATCAGAAGGCAGCCATCCCCTCCCAAGTAGGGTGGCAACCGATAATCCTCCCGCTGGACAGTTAGTCCAGTGCTCGGACCCTCTCGATAGCCTCTTCAATCCGATCCACGGTAATGACATCCAGTCCATCAATGGGCTGCTTTGGTGCATTCGCGCGGCAGATCATTGCGGTTGAGAATCCTAGTTTCGCTGCCTCCCTAAGACGATCCTGTCCGCGTGGAGACGGACGAATCTCGCCAGCCAGACCCACCTCACCGAATGCAATAAGCCCCTTTGGAAGTGGTTTGTTTCGCATCGACGAGTGGATTGACAGCAAAACCGCCAGATCTGACGCGGGTTCCGTGATCTTCACGCCCCCTACAGCGTTCAGGAACACATCCTGGTCGAAACAGGCGACACCGGCATGGCGATGCAGGACGGCCAGCAGCATGGCGAGCCGATTCTGCTCGAGCCCCACTGCGAGGCGACGGGGGTTAGGGGCATGGGTGGCATCCACGAGCGCCTGAACTTCAACAAGCAGCGGTCGGCTACCTTCTTGCGTGACCATGACGCATGAGCCTGGCACCTGCTGATCATGCTGTGAAAGGAACAAGGCCGAAGGATTGGAAACGCTGCGAAGCCCTCGCTCGGTCATGGCAAACACGCCCAGCTCGTTCACTGCACCAAAGCGGTTCTTGAACGCACGCACGAGTCTGTACGACGAATGTGTGTCGCCCTCGAAGTACAGCACCGTATCCACGATGTGTTCGAGTACCCGCGGTCCGGCCAGACTTCCTTCTTTTGTCACATGGCCCACCATGATGATGGTGGTGCCGGAAGACTTGGCGATTCGAGTGAGTTGAGCTGCGCACTCCCTTACTTGGGCTACCGATCCCGGTGCGGACGTAAGGGCCTGTGAATAGATCGTCTGTATGGAATCGATCACGGCAACTTCTGGCTTTCCTGCCTCTATCGTCGCCTGAATGCGTTCAAGTTCGATTTCTGCAAGAAGCTCCAGGTCGCGCGCACGCGAGTCCGATTCGAGCAGCGAAAGACGCTGCGCTCGCAAGGCAATCTGTGAGTCCGATTCTTCTCCGCTGACGTAGAGAACCTTGCGCTGACTGGCCATCTGGCCAAGCGATTGCAGCAGTAAAGTTGACTTGCCGATCCCTGGATCACCGCCGATTAGTACGACGCCGCCGGCGACGAGCCCGCCACCTAGCACTCGATCGAACTCGCCAATTCCACTCGAGAAGCGAGGTACATCTGCCGCGTCGATATCAGCTAACTTGCGGACCGGCGCGCTTTTGGCAAGTGACTTGAAGCGATGCGCTCCGGTCTCCGCGACAGACTCTACAAGGGTATTCCAGGCGTTGCATCCAGGGCACTGCCCCTGCCACTTCGGCGCCGACGCGCCACACTCGGTGCAACTGAAGATTGTTTTCGCCTTGGCCACGGCTGCCTCCCGCCAGAGCGTGACCCACTGTCAAGTCGATGGATCACCTGGTTCATAGAACGAGAAGCAATGGTTGCAGATAGCAACCCGGATTCAAGCCTCGTCGATGTTTCCAGAGATGGCTTGCAAGACGGACTGAGATTTGAAGCGCCCACGTTCCAGTAGGGAGCGCAGGGCATCCGCGACCTGAATGGCGGCGCTTAAGCTGCGTCGGACGACGCGCCCTTGAACTCGGCAAGTTGGAAGTCTTCAAACCCCTTGCTTCTGGAGTGAATAGGCGCCGCGGTAGACGATGCTTTGCGCCGATCCAGAATGCGGTCAAGATGGCGAATAGACGCTGCCCTTCCGACTTCGTCGATAGTGGCGCGGGACCGACCCGCTTCCAGCAAGCCTGCGATTGCTCGCCCAATTCGAATGGAATTTAGCTTCTTCATGGGAAGTAATATAGCAAAAGTCCCTGCGAAAGGTTGTCCGCTCTCGCCGGCCGGCCCCAGCCGCATCTTGAATGGAGTCTGCTCACCCGAGCCGATGAAGCCTGCGGGGCGGCGCTGTCCGACACCGAATTGCAAATCTCGATCCCTCGAAATGCAAGACACCGGGTGCTCTTGCATCGAAAGGAGCAATGCCTGAGGTGCGTCGGTATAGTGATTGGGCCAGACGACGACAGCCGTTTCTAGAGGGAAAGAGAGTGCATCGGCCATAGCTTTCGTCTGGCCACTCGATCGTTTGCAATCGAGCGAGATATCCAGACGAATCGAGTGACGCAACTTTCTCGGTACCGGAGCCTATGGTGCTTCCAGCGTCACGTCTGTTCACTCTTGACGCTTACGAGCATGGCGCGCCGAGCTTGCCAAATTAGCCCGGCCTCGCGGCGCCCAACTTCTACTGCTCCCAACGATACAGCGTGGAGCCGTCGGCGCTCGGTCAGATCGTAGTGAGGTGCTACGGGCGGATGTTGAAACCAGGCACGCTTCATTCCAAGCAGTGCCGCAAAAGCGTGCAACTCAGAAAGATCCAGGCTTTCGGTAAACAAGTGGCATGATTTGACCTGGTGGCCCCTTAGAATCCATCCCCAGTGCCTAAGCGGGTCCACGTAGATAGTCACCTTCTCATCCCTACAGATATCGTATTCGAACGGCTGACCGCACGATATTCATCGCCAGCCTTTGGAACTCCTTCGCTTAGATCTCCAACGGCAGCTCAGAACACGCCCCGTATCGATCGGATGCCTCGCGCCTCTCTGCTGTGAACCGCCTCTGTAAATCATCGAGAAATGCTTCTCTCTGCTTGTCGGTCTGCTTGTGCGGGTCGATGAGGTACGCGAATCGCCCCGCCCAGTAGACCGCCCAATGCCCGCTTGGCCCTGATACAACTACGGTATAGGCCGGCGTCATAGCCTGTCCACCGAGGCCCCCAAAGCCGAGAGCAGTAGAACTCCACGTTTGCGCAAACATTGCGTATATCTCGCATTGCCGAACATCAGGCCTTCGAACCGCTGCTTTCTCGGGCGCTACGTTTGCCTTCACGGCATCGTAGCTCTCCTGAGACGTCCAGTTCTTCATTGCCTCATAGTCGCGGGTTCGATAGTGGATGTCGGGGAAGGCAGCAAGAGCCGCGTGATGCACCGCACTGGCCACGGCGTCAATTGGTGATGACAGTTGCATAGCTGGTCTTAGGCGTCATTGTGTGAGGGTACAAGCTGAATGCGTCTATTCAGGTGAGGTTTCGTTACATGCCTTCGCAGATTCTGGCCCCGACCCGGACCGCGCAGGTCCACCGGCCAACGCTGGCGCGATCCGGTTTAGATCAGGCGGAATAAACTTGCTCCATCGCCGTGCATTCTCATCACTTGCCCATACGGAATTCCACCCCAACGCATAAGAGCGCTCTGGCTCACAGAGGGCGGACTCATCTCGGGGCAAGATCGGTAGCGTGCCCGCATCCAATGCGGCCTTGGCAGCAATGCGACCAGCCTCATATGCTTCCGTTCGGGCCGGTTCAATCTGTTCCATCACGGGAATCTCTGCCAGCTCAGGGAGCGGTGGGGTCAAGAAGCGCCGATGGCACGTCGAAGAAACCTTGCATTCCTCTGAACGGAGCTGGGGTCGGCAACAGGACCGGGTCAGAGGCTCGCCATGCGAATCGGCCCGGGCTGAAGTCCCCGAAGTTCTTGTGGTTCTCGGCGGCCTGGGTCGGCACGCACTCAGACAAAACCACTGTGCCGAGGATGCACCCCCTCGGTAGATCGGCCAGTGTCGCGAATCCGCAGCCGGAAACTGCGCGCACGTAAGCCTCAATGCTCTCGTCCGCTTCCGATCCTGCTTGCCGTCCCAACAAGTACTTCTCGATCTCTCTCAGGTCGCCATCCGCTTTAGCCGCGTGGATGGCAACGCGAGTCCCAAGGATGGATCGCGGAATCGGCCACCCGCGCGTTTCGAAGGGCTTAAGACCAAGCATCAAGAGCGACGCGTGTGGCTGCCAGATGGAGATGGCTTTCATCGTGTCCTCGTTACCCGTTCTTTGCGGCCTGGCGCAGCCACGTCGCACCTAGCGCGGTCAGTTCAACCTCCCCGACGTGGCGCACAACCAAACCCTTCTTTGCCAGGCCGGATACCGCTCGCCCTTCCATGTGGTCGTACGATACGCTCGATCCGGCAGAAGCCGGCCCAGCTTCCTTAAGCACTGATTGCATGAATGCTTCTTCTCCGACCGACAGTTTGACCGTGCGCGAAGTCGAAGCGGAGTCTGAACCGGCCGGGACCGCCTTAACCCAGCAGTCGGGCTTCTGATCGTCCAAGCGCTTGATCACCCCCTGCCTCTCCAACCCCAAGAGCAGAGTTCGAACTGCAGCGCTATGTACGCGCCTGTTGTGGCCAAACTGGTAGTCGATTCGTTCGGCGACCTGCCCAGTCGTATAGCCACCAGGGCCGTCGAGCACTTTGAGAATTGCTGTTTCAAACTCTGCAAGCGGCATGGTGCTGGGACCTCCTAGGGGGCTATCGGAACGGGTGGCTGCGCGCAATGCGCAGATGTCCACCACATCATTCCGGAGCCGATTGCTATTTCTAGCCCCTTTTTGCTCCTACACCATCACCTCTCGTAGCAGGCACCCAAACTCAACAATCAGTCGAATTCCACCTGCCCGGAGCCAGATCGCTCCACTGACCTCCGCATGGGATTGCCCGCAACGCGGATATCACCTGAACCGGACATCGTCACCCGGGCGGCATCCGAAGCGTATGCCCGCACATTGCCACTACCCGAAATGACGCCGCTGAAGTCCTTGGCCTGCAATGCCCGTACATCCACATCGCCCGATCCCGAAACGGTGACACTCACCGAGTTCGCCTTGCCGGCGGCGACAACTGTCCCTGAACCCAAGATATTCAGATCGAGTGATTTACCTTGGAAGTCGTCCAATTTCATCGCGCCGCTGCCTACGATTCGCACGGCACGCAGGTCTGGTGCGACCACTTGGACTTTGAGCGGTTTTCGCATCGATACAGCACCTTCAATCCCAATCGTCAGCTTCCCGCCTCGAACCTTCGTTTCGATGAGTGGCAAGATGTTCTGCGGCCCTGAAATCGTGATGCTCGGGACTGCCCCTGGTGAATATGTCGCGTCCGCCGGGACAGCCAGCTCCAAAGAATCGAACAATTCAACCTTTCGGACATCGGTGCCGTCCGGGCCGGCCGCTTTAAGCACTTTCCCATCTGTGAGGGCCTGGCCATTCACAATGACGACGTTCGATGAGTTGCGACCACTCGACGACTGGACAACGGCATTTCCGTTTCCGGAAACGATCATGCTTGTGGTTCCTCCAGTGACGACAACATTTGCAGAGCCCGCCCCAGTAGATGACTGAACGATCTCGTCGGCATCGGTTGTCGCGACTGCTGTAGTCGGGCCGCTTGTCGATGAACCAGTTCCGGTCACGATAGTTCCATTGTTGACGGCAATTGCGGTACCGCCATTGGAAGCGGACACAGTCACATTGTCTGGCTCGCCGCTCTTGCTGCAGCCAAACAACGCGACCACCATCGCAACGGCGAAGTATGTTTTCAGGCTTCGTTGCTTCATATTGGATGCTTGTCCCATTTTAAGTTCTACCTGCGAAGGCGGCGAGTCTGCATTCCGCCCTGGAACCCCAAATCTCTGCACTTGAGGGGAGAGGTACCTTACGGCCGAGTTCCTACTTGCTATCTGCCTGCTTTCGTTTCTCGAAAGCAAGCCGGACAAAACGTTCGTACCACTCCTGTACCAGCGGAAGAGCGAGTTGGTTCAGCGGAAGGTCGCGAGCAAAGTACTCAGTGCCTGCTCTGCTGCAGAAGCGGCAGTCCACATCGCCTCCGGCGAACGCCTGGATGATCAGGGTGTACTCGTTCAATGGGCCAAACACCGGATCGTCGTTCAATTTCTCACCCGCACACGGGACGAAAGTGATCGACGCGCTCGCGCGTCCAGCGACGCCCTCAGCAGAGGATCGGCACCAGAAGCTCTCCGCGCGCATTGCTTCGGCTTCCTGGCTCAAGAAACTGTGGATGCCGATGTTCTGGAAATGTGCCTGCGCAGCTAGTACGCGTGATTCCAGTTCAGACGATGTGAGCGCGGCCTGAATGGTCTTTCTGGTTTGCTCGTGAGCATCAGCTTCGCGAACTTCTTGAAGGATTCTGTTGAATGAAGACATGGTTGGTCGTTCGGGTTCTTGATTGGAGTTCGTCGAGCGTCTGACGGCACCCCGTGCGGCGCGATTATTCCCGCGAGGCGATTTCTTCGGTGCCAGTGAATCATGATGTCACCAAGAGCTCATGCTAGAGCGATTTCGAGCCAAATCTAGCCTGTACCGTCTTCGCATGGGAGTGTCGCCCCCTTCGATTGGAGGGGGGGCAGACAAGGCTCACCTTCAACTCCTCTGTAACGGCAGGGCAGCCGAAAAATACAGCATTGTTTGTTCTTGATAGGAATCGAATGTGTGGCCAGCCGGCGGTGGGCAAACATTCGCCCCGGGGTAGCGGACTTGACGCACTTCAGACTGACGCTGGATCGACTACGAGGCCAGACCGTACCCGTTTCTGCGGATCCAGCGCTGTCCCCTGCACCAACGTGTGCAGACATACTGGACACGGATCTGGGCGCGCTTTCCTATGCTTGGCGTAGCAAATGACCCTGGTGGCAGTCCTTGCTGACAACACAGTCCATCTCCCACCCTGCATCCCGTCATCCAGTAGACAGGAAAGCGAACCCATTTCTGCGTAGGTCGCGCGATATTGACGGTTGGTTGGGCAAGACGCTGGGGCACGTTTTCGTGAGTGTCGTCGCCTCAAAAAGCGTAGAGACCGTCGCGCCAGCGTCGCGCGATCTGATACTGAGCCTGAGGCTGCGCTCACGATTGTCTCAATGCCATCCGTGTGGAGGTCATACTCGCGGCGCATTGAGAGGCCGGTGTGCCTCGGCTAGCGAACGGCTTGGGATGGCGCCATTTCAGCAACCAGTCTGTAATACTCGTCGTACGAGTGAGAGGCGGTCGGAGCGGCGTCGATCAGCGATCGGCAAACCCGAATCAGTGCCGCGTAGAGAGACGCTTCATCGCTCGGCACGCCACCTGCATCACGAAGCTTCTGGTACTTGCCAGTTTGTTGAAACCAGTCGAGTTCTGCTGCGTGCCACAAACTTCGCACAAACACGTCAATTGGTTCTGGATGCGAAGACTCGGTCTGCGCCAAAACTGCCGCTTGAGCAAAGGCCTCGAACTCCTTCGTCGGCCGGAGCATGATCATTTGGTCCATGTTTTTTCGTTCTGCAGTGTTGCCTTGGGTCGGGAACCTCATGCGAACGATACCCGCCAAGTGATGCCACGATTCCGACACTCCCGCCTGGTTACACCCTGGCGGGGCCGCAGTCCCAACCGCGACGAAGTCCGTAATACCTGCTTGCCTAATCCGGCGCTCCGCCTTTTTTCCGAGCGCCGCGACAATGGCCCCTGTAAAGAGACTGATCTGCGGAACCAGGAATCGATTCGCACACGCGCGCTCAACCTTTACTGGAATTCGTCCGCCCTCCTTCTTCGCAGAACACAGCACCGAATCGGTAATCCAGGTCCAGCGCATCTGCGTCTCGAAGTCGGCGCCCGGCCAGCACAGGTCGAGAATCGTTCGCAGATTCCGGTGAAATCGGTCGTTGCCATTTCGGACGCATTCCCATGCATAGCGAACGACAGAATCCAGTCTTCCCGCCGGCGTACCATCACTTGCATGGTTCTCCGATGGATGGGGGTCGCCTGGCTCAGCGCAGACCAGAACCAGCCGGATCTCGTTGGCTCCGGCGGTTGCCCCGCAGAATCCTCGAGGTACGTGCCCGGCATGTGGATCCCAGCTGTTTTGAGCGCAGGCTCCCTCCCGGAAGCCGACACAGGGCTCGAATGCGGGCTGTAGGAGGCGAAGAACGTCGCTAGTCGGAATCATAGCGAATCAGGGGCCTACAACTCGCCCGGCGGGCCTGCACGTGTAATTCCCATCGAACCGCTTCCCCATGTCGAACCTTCTAAGCTTCAGGTCGCCCGTGACCTTTTGCAGCGCGCCGATGCGCGATGGCTTTCCAGACCCGCAGATCTTCTCAACACCGTATTCGAATTCGATTTCGTCTCGGCTTTCCGAGCACACCCCGTACGCAACGCCATCAAAGGTGTAGGTGCTTCCGGGGCGTCCCTTGATCTCAATGGACCCATCCTCGATTCTCAGGAAAAACCGATCAGCAAAGGACACTTCCCCGTATTCGACATGGCCGGAACAGATCAACTCCCGTGCTTCTTTGCCGTGAGCACTAGCGAATGAGACTAGCAATCCGATCACCACAGCAGTCAATCTCCCAAGCCTTTGACGTTTCATTGCTCTCCCGCTTGCAGTTCGATGCCCCCAAGTTCGACTGGCCATACTGCTGTTGGCAAGCCTGCTGTCCGCTTCACTCCCTTTAGTAGGTGCGCGAGCTGCTCGAAATCAAGATATTCCGCCTCTTCCAGCCTGTCGGCTATCCTCATTACGGCGGCCCAGTTGACGCGCAGGAAGCGGGTGACCGCGACCAGCATTTGCTTTTTCAGGGTAACGAGCTCGCGCTTGTTGGATTCCATCTCAAGGTCGCTCTTGGGTTCCTCGAAGAAAGTGATGTCCGTACGCAAGAGCAAGTAAGGAATTGCCAAGTCCTGCCATACGCGCATATCGCCGCCGGCGCCGAACCCGTGCGTTCCTGAGTCGATCTTCTCTGCCACTAAACCCGCTAGGCAGGTAAACAACTTCCACTCGAGCAAGTCATAGGAGAAGTCACCGTTCCTTCCTCCCGGGAATGAGACTTGGCCGACCGAGGGAGAAAGCGTGTCGGTATCGATGAACGCCGAGGCGTCCTCCGGGATTCTCGCTCCGAGGGCGTACATCAGCGCATGGCCGGCCTCGTGGACAGCGGTCTGACGGAAACCGCCAGTTCGTGGCCGAACGGCAAGTATCTGGTGGTACGGCGTCTCGAAAGCATAGTGGTTTGCTGTCGCCCGCATAACCAGGAAACGAGCAAAAAGCGAGAGGGGATGTCCAAACGCCACCATCACCACGACCGACAAAAGAATGAAGGTTGTGAGCGATCGTGGATCGCGCGCAGCGAGGTCCACGGCATGCCGCCACCCAAACCAGCACAGCGCGACGCAAAGGAACCCGTAGCAGACCGATGCAACGACCTCGCCCAGCAGGACAGATCGTTGAAACGCGGGCATGAGGAACCATGTTGCGGCCACAAAGAGGAGCGCAAACCCGGTGATCGCTCCCCCAAGCCGGGCGGCGATTGACGTCGCCGTGGTACCTCCATCCATTCCGAATACGAGTGCCAAAAGGGCCACCCCTGCTACACCGAGCATGCCGTGGAAGGCAATGACCAGCGTCCGTGTGTTGTCGTCGTAAGTGGATCGTAGACGGTACCGCAACATCACGTAGATGAGCCGGAAAAGTTCAACCGGGCCGCGGTGCCTCAGGGTGTCCCACAAGGTCTTGGCGACAATAAAGCGGCCGTAAGGCTTCGAATTTGTGACGCGTTCGGGTTGGGTCTCGCTCATCCTGCATACTTAGGCGCCTTGGGCGCCGCACCAGCAATCAACTTATCGATCGTCGTGTGCACCGACTGCCGACGTTCCAAAGGGCGGCAGCAGCTCACCGAAGAGGCGCTGGAGAACGGCGTCGAGGGACGCAAGCCGCTCAAAATCTCCGCGGCGCAAGATTCTATGTCCTGAGCGGTCCGCCTTCACTCCGTCCTTGTTTGCTCTGGTCTGCCGAGCCTGCCTTTTGCCACCAATGTCAGGCAGAGCCTGTCCAGGCTGCCCACCAAACCATCGGTACCCGCGAAAGTCCAGTTGATCGTCCACAATGATCCAAAGGACGCATCCCGAGGGCTTCTCTGCAAGCTTCAGACTGACGCTAACCTCATTTGTCTTGCCGCCCTCGATCGCGGACTTCAACTGAACGTGGCGAACAACGTCTTTGTAGCTGAACACCACGTCATATCCGCCGGCGTCGAACTCGGAACGGAGCACTTCGACCTCAGCGACACCGAGCTGCCAAAGTCTCCGAAGGGCCTCGCCCACGAAGACATGCTCAATGATTCTTTCACGGAGCACCGATTGAAAGGAGTGCTGCTCTTTCGATCCGGTCCCGTTTCCTGTTTCGCGCATATCAGCTTCCCTACCTTGCCAGATCCCCCATTTCGCGGGAACGTCGCTGACAATCCTAATCGAATGCGGGAATGGCGGGCAGCTTCCGATCGTTGCGTCACTACGTGCCTTTGCGGCACCGTCCCCTACTTGCTCGTCCACGTCGCCCGAATTGAATCTGGCGCAGCGGCCCGAGCTTCTTTGAGTTGCCTCGAAAGTTCGCTCGACACGACAGGAAGCACGGCGACGATAAAATCCTGGGCAGCATCGAAAGAGACTCGATCCTGGTTGGCGGCCACTTCGATCGCCAGACCTTGAGGATTATTCTTGGCCTTGAAGAGGAATCCGGTACCGGCCAACAATGGAAGATCGAACTGATAGGAGTACAGGTTGCGAGGTTCCTGCTCGCCCAGCCGGTCAAAAGGATTGGAGGCAGGGCCGCCGATGGGGATATTCCAGCCAATGACTTTTCGCCCAACGTCTTTGGGCGCCTGCCCCCTCAAACTGGCGTTGCAGAGGACGCGATCCTGGAGGACTAGCGGCTTTTCAGCCCAGCATTGAAGTTGCTCAACATCGGCCGACAGACTCGAAAGTGGGCGGACTGCGTCTGTCAGTTTCTGGTTGAACTCAGTTGCCGGTGGCCAGTTTTCCTGCTTGCCGACGCACGCAGCAAGTGCCGCGCTGAACGTGACCACAGACAAAACCCGAATGGCTTGGTGGCTGATCATGGGCATCTTTCCCTTGAATTTCGAATGGGGGGCGCCGGCCATTGTTCAGCCGGCGGCAGGCCCGAACGCGCGGCCCAAGTAGGTGCCGCTCTAACCTCTACTTTGCGGGTGGCTTTTCACCTGCGGCGGCCGAGCGAAGGATGTAGCACTCACCCTCGACAGTTGTGATCTGACCTGAATCACTCAACGTCCAGCACGAAGGCCCCGCGCTCTTTACGCCACCGTCGACAATCTGAATCGGAGGCCGCCGTGGTTCGCGGTCTTGGGCAAGGGAGCCCGGAGCGGGAGTCGACTCACTGTAGAGAGTGACGACGGTCACATTCCGGCTGTCTTTGGAAGGAGCCTCTTGTCCTTCGGCTCCCCCCGCATACGCGAGACCGGAACAGAGATACAGGGCGGCAAGTGCTGGCAGATGAACTCGTTTCATGGCGTCGATAGAATTGTCGGGCGGTCCAGCCCACCATCCATATCGGCATGAGGGGAACGAACCTGTAGACACACTATCAACGTGGAGCCGTATTTCTACCCGCTGTATCCAACGCGCAAACTCACCATGGGTGTGGTGCGAGACCGAGTCCGGAAGATTTCTCACCAGGAAATCCACTTGGGAAACAGCCACGGTTACACCAAGAAGTAACCGCCCTGCACCGCCCTGTTCGGTGAGAAGTGAACATAGCCCATAGTCAGGTCGTAAGTTCCTGCCAGCGGCGGACAACAACTTTCCAATAAGTTTCTGGTGACACGCCGTCGTAGGCTCCAAACGAGAATCCGTCAT
Organism: Ralstonia sp. GX3-BWBA; assembly: GCF_003290055.1. NCBI lineage: Bacteria > Pseudomonadati > Pseudomonadota > Betaproteobacteria > Burkholderiales > Burkholderiaceae > Ralstonia > Ralstonia sp. GX3-BWBA. Next base: position 71,793 of record NZ_QMKS01000028.1, read on the forward strand.
TCATCTCGATGAGGGCCGTTTTGCCCGTGTCCAGGACGCCAAAATCGATCACGTACCCGGCCGGCGCGTGCCCGCCCTCCGTCAGGATGTTGATGGCTTCGCCGACCACGACCACTTCCGGATTGACCCCTCTGTCCCCACCACGATCCGCAAACCTCATCTCCAACAGCTCACCGTCGGCGACATAAACGCGCCATTCGCTGACGAAGTGGACCGGGTCGGAAATCCAGACCGGTCTGGCTTTCGACTGGCCATTGAACCGAGGGTCGTCGACAAATTCAGCGACGAATCCAGTAAAACGCTTCCATCCGTCTGCGGGCTTGATGAATAGGCTTCTGCCCGACGCCACAATATTCAAGGCGTCGCGAAGCGTGGAAAGTCGCCTCACTTGGCGATGCAGCATGTGCTCCAGGCATGATGGGTAAGGCGTATGGTTGGGTAAGTCCACACCGAGCTGCCGCAGCGCATACTTGACAAAGCGTACCGATCCTACAGCGACATACCCTTCGCCTAATCTAACTCGGCAGCGCTCAACCTGCCCGGTAGAGGCCCGCTCCACCGGAAGCCCATGCTTCATAGCTAGATCGGCCATCAGCTGTTCTTCCCGGTCTAGGGTTCCATCACCCTTTACTTGAACCAGCAGCCCTTTTGGTTCACTCACCTGCATTGCTCACCACCTTTGATTTGCTCTCCGGCTAAGCCCCTGCGGCACTTTTCATCTTCGATTCCGATACGGAACCGGCGGGGATTGGCTCCGCCTTTTTGAAAGACTTCTTGACTACCGCCGGGCAGCCAGCGACGACGGTTCTCGATTCGACGTCGCGCGTGACGACGCTTCCTGCCGCGATTACGGCATCGTCCTCGATACGGACGCCTGGCATAAGGATGGCGCCCGCACCGATCCAGACGTTCCTACCCACAACGATAGGCTTGGCCATTGCGGAGGGGTCGCGTGCGCGATCGTCGGGATCGACGTGGTGGTATGTCGTGCAGAACTTGACGCCAGGGCCGACAAACGTGCGCTCTCCGATGGACACCATGGCCCCGTTCGCAATGGTGACAGCAACGTTTAAGAACGCTTCCGGTCCAATGGATAGCAGATCTGGTCGTTCAACGTGCAGCGGTGCCCAGACCGTGCATTTCTTGTGCAAACCCGGGAAGGCTCTCTTGAGCACGCGGCCCTTCTTGTTCTTGGATGCAGCTGAGTGGTTGAAGAAGTGCAACGCCGCGCCTGGCGCGCTAGTGCCGCGTGCCAGCAGCCAAAGGTAACGCATGAAGGTAAACATCGTTCGGCGCCTTTCTATGGAGTTGTGGTGCCCTGTCTAGGGGTGGCCGATTGTAGCCGCGGCGGCAGAAATCGCTCAGGAGGCAACGGCTTGGAGTTGTCTTGTGGCGCCGCCCGCCTAGCGGCTTAGAAGCGCACGTGATCGGGCTTCACACCGTCGGCCAACATGTTCGCCTCAACATGGTTGATCAGCTTGTTTCCCCGCCACTCTTTGGGGAAGCGATAGCCAGTCTTCCGCATGATTGGAGCCGCAATGCGAGCCATTGCATGCATGAACAGGTAGTGAATTCTGATCATCGAGGTATGTCGTTGGTTGGATTCGCTTAAACGTAGAGCGAGCCTCATTCATAACGGCGGTCCGTCGTGGACGCCCGCCTCATGTGGGGTTATGCCCGTCGCATCTTCGCGATCAACACGATCAGCGCCACAACCAGTACCCCAACAAAAGCAAACTTGTGCTCACAGGCGAACAGAAAAGGCTCCGTCCCGAATCCGGTCCAATCCGAGGGGCCGCTGCCTCGGGTCGGCAGTGAGAGTGCCTGGGCAATGCCGAAGAAAACCCAGGAGATCAGCAATGGCAGTAATACGCTCTTCATTTCAATTCACTCCAAGCAAACCCCATGTCGAACAGGGACTGGACAAGAGGCCTGATGTCGTCCGCATCCCACCACGCCAGTCCCCCCTGCCACGCGCGGACCCATCTCATGTCTTGGATGACGGCAACTGCCTGACAGCCCCCGCAAGATGCGGCTTGTCAGGTCCGCAGATCCTGCTTGAGAATGGCCCATGCAGTTGCGCTCACTATTCTTCCCTATCGATGGTGGTCGTGCCGATTATTCTGAGCTGCATGCTCGGCGTCCGCAGCATCGTTGCGCCGCCGTTCCGCTTCGTCCGATTGCCTGCGAGCGCGATCAGCACGACTCTCTTTCGAACCAGGCCTGCTAAAAGTTAGCAGCCAAAACGCCAGAGCGATCCCGCCGAAGATGAGGCATTTTTGAAGGAAATCTCGCATGCTGTAGTTCTAGAACCTTGCCTGTCAGCCTTTGGAGCAGGCCGTACTTGTAATTTCCCAACCGAATTCGTTGAGAGCCGGCTTTTTGACGAGCGAGTAGCGACAGGATTGAGCATACTTGTTGGCCGAAGCAGCCCTTACGATAACGATGGCCTTATCGGCTTCGGCGGATTGAAGGGTCGACGTGAGCTTGTCGCTTGGCACACCCGTCGTAAGGCTCATGAATGTCCTTGCTGCGTCTTGCGCTGCTTCCAGCGATCCGGACGGCCCCGAACCGGGTTGCATTTGTGCGGCCACTGCTCGAGCCTGCGACACGTTCGCTGGGACTGCGTTGTCGATTACTGCTTGGCCTTGTGCGAAAGCATGCGATGCGCCGATTGCGCAAAAGAGAACTGCGGTCAGATGAAGTGCGCTTTTCTTAATCATGGTTCGTGAATTAGATTGGTATCCATGGCTGCGCGCCAACTGGCTGGCTCAGAAGTGGACGCGCACGATTTGTCGGCGATCGGAAGCGCCGGTACTCCTGACTTATTGCAGGTCGGTTCGCTCGTGCTGCAAGCACCTCGTGCACTGGTATCGCACTACTGTTACGTCGTATCGACTCTCAACCCTGGAGACTTCTTCGAATTTGTGCCCCAGAAGCAAGCAAAGGATGCGTTTCATCTCCAATTTCCATTAGGGTTCTCAGCCTTCCGCCACGCGCGCCACTCCATGTGCCTCCTGTACCTTTTGCAGATGTAGTGCCCTTTCGGGGACATCAGTAAGATCGAGAGTATCGAATACTCGCAATGCTCGGCGGGATGGCCCACCGGAAACGCTGTGTGTACGCTTATGCTGAGAGAACGCACAACACTCAGGGTAGTCATTACCGTTCTGCAGGGAGGCACCAGTGCCACAAAAGCGTGATTAGAAAAGGCACCCCGGACCCAAAGCAACAGAAATTACCCCAACCCGGCGACAACGTGATCGCGGTTCCGTACTTCAACGCTTCAATCTGCATCGAGAAGCCCCATAGGGCCCACGCAAGGAGCGCAACAACAGAGGATACGACTGCGATCGTCTTCAGCACCTGAACAGAATCTGGCTTTCTATAGCCGCGTCGATAAGCCAACTGCTCGCTCACGCATTGCAAGTCACGAGCGCGGCTCGGCATACCGAAACGTGCATCTTCCCTACCTTGGCGCATCAGGTATGTGTCACGCTCGAGAGATATCATGTCGCTTCTCGTTACAGAGGCACAGTGACTGCATTGCTCAACTTTGAGCAAGTGGCTTCGACTAATTCCGGACTCGTAACATTCGTGCCGTTAACTTGCACAGGTCTGTGAGTCTCAAGCATCCGAGTTGCGACTTTCGTGCAGTCTTTCTTACCGAGTGGCCACGTCGTAACGCCATCCTTTGTAGTCCGCACGACAGCCTCTTTCCTGACGAATGCGAGCTTGATTCCGTCATGGCAAATACTTGCGTCCGGCACCAGGATGCGGCCGTCGAAAGCGAACTGCTGGGAAGCACTAACGGGCGACTCCAGAACAGCCTTGCACTCCTTCGCTGTCAACGTCCCCAGATGGATATATGACGTGCCGCCATCGATGGAGGTGGTGATTGCCGCGTGTGCTGCCTGGCAAAAAGCCAGCATTGTGAGTAAAAGAAGCGAGGCCTTAATGGTGGAAGTCATGGGTCAACCTTCTCAATGTTGATGACATAGTCGAATGAGACGGGGCCCGCCACCTTCCGTGCTTCCGAAAGGGCACTCCCCACAGCCTGCTCAAGATCGCCGTCCTTGGAAACCGTGTAAACGTGCGAAAAAAGCTGAGCACCGCCACGCGTCACTGTCACTCTGATTTGCATAGTTACCCCCTTTCTCCCTCGAACCTACAGTGAACCAGCCGAGCTAGCTATTCCCTCGAAGCGGGGGTCTTCCGACAATCGCCGGCAGCCCACCTTGCAAATTTGTGGCGCGAATTGACTGTGCTTAGCGCTCCCGACCTTTCCGCTTGCCGCAGCTACTGGAGCGTGCCCCCCATGTCGCATGGCCGGCTCACCTTCGGTTCACTTGAAGGAGCGCGTCAGATTGATCACAAACGCCAGAATCTCGACGACCAAGAGTGCGACAGCGAACCAATCGGCCACACGATTGCCAACCTGATTCGCTACGTTATTTGCACCGACACTGCTCATTTCCATCACTCCATCGCTGGTTGCGGCCCTTTTTGGGGTAGTCCACGACAGCTGTTTCCAACCTACCTGGACAGGGCGTCTCGCCAGTTTAACGGTCAGGTTGATTCAGCTGCGGAATTGCAGACGCGACGCAGTCCACAGGCGCAAACGGGGCTACTCAACGGCGCTGCACCTAACCAGCGCTTTACCGGCATCTGTGACCGTCCAATCGTTGAGGCCGTTGCACTCTTGCTTCGCAAGCCACCCCTTTTTCGTCATGCTGGCCAGGGTGGTGCCGTTCGCCCCCAACTCGCTGGCCTGGTAAAAGTCAATCGTGCCGTGTTGGCTAGCGAACGCCAAAACCGCCTCCTGCTTGTCCGTCAGCTTTGTAGTCATTGCATTCTTCCTTAAGTCGGGCGCTAACACGCCGGCACCGCTCTCTGCGGAGTTCTGGAGCGCCCTACCTGAAATTGTCCCAGCCCGGTAGGCATTTTCTAGCCTTCGTGACGCAAATCGTGCGAATTCCTGGTTGTATGGCGTCGCACTCGTGAATGCTTTCGCCCCGTCTCTTAACGGCGCAATCGCCAGAAACTCCAATCGCTACCCTGGCGGTGCCCGGAGGGTTTCCGGTCGCGTCGTGCGATTTTTTTCGGGATTTGAGGTGACCTGCGCTTTCAGTCGACCAGCGGCAGCCTCAAACCTCCACGACGAACCCGAATCGGGGGCCACGTCCTGCAATGTCGCCGGGCCTTGGAGGCTGGACAGTAGCTTGAAGCATATTGCGGGGAGTAGCATTGAGATGAACGACCCCCGCCCTATACTGCCTTGCCAGAAGGCTATGCTCCGAACCACGCGTTCCAGGCATTGCGCAACAGGTCCCCTGCTGCACCGGCACAGAGGTCGAGGAACCAAACCCATGCCATAACGGTGCCAACCCACAAGAATAGGTTGTGGCGGCGGAGGTAGGTGAAGGCCGTCAAGGCGACGACCAGGAACAAGACAATGAACAACATGAGGCATTACTCCAGTTCGGCCCCTGCGAATGCAGGGCGCTCCATTCGTATAGGAAAGCCGAGTGGAGATAATTGGAGTACGTGCGACGCCTACTGCCCCGCCACTTACCGATAGGCTAACAACCCCCGGATGGCATCTCCGTCGGAGTACTTGTCCTTTGGCGCCGTACCAAACAAATTTGTGGCTATGAAGAGCGCAAACGCCATAACAGTTTCGGTACGAAGCAAATCGAGGTGATGGGGAATGAAGTTCCACGCAACGATTGCGGCGACGCTGGAGGCCGCGACACCACCCGCATACATCACAATCCGCTGCCGCCGTGAGATCGGCAAATACCGAAACTCCACGTAACCGCCGCATGGCAACAACCCCAATGAAACCGGAACGTGACCGTCTTGCCAGAGATGGATCGACGGGCCATAGCCCACTTGGATTCTGGAGGGCGGCACACCGTACAGCAGGCCGCAAATAACGTGGCCACTCTCATGGATGAAACTCTCGGCTACGAAGAGCACGCCGAGAGCGACGATGAAAGAGAAGATTTCGCTTACGTCCATCTCTTGCATCAGGGCTCGATACAAGAACCATCCGACGAACACCAGCGCGAAGGGAACCTCGACCAGCATGGTGCGGAGGATTCGTGCCCTTTTTTGTGAGTCCATTTTTGCGCGTACAAATTAGGTTCGATTCCGGAAGGAGTGAACCAGTGTCAGGTTTTCCACCCGTGTCTCAAACGTTGCCGACCAACATTGGCTCAAAAAGGAAATCACCCGGATCGCTTGCCTTCCAAATCAGCGTCCTGAGCACCAATTTCCGCTGCCACGAGCTCATCGCGCGTCCCCACGTCGCTTCGCCTCGCCTATACCTGAACTGTCACTGATCGAGAATTACACACTGATGCCAGCGCACGATGCCCCATATTGAGCCAATGTCGGAAATCGACCATGACCTGAAGCGAGCACTGATAGTCAATGGTCCGCACGCACACGGAGATGCCCCCCATACTTAACGCGAAGTGCCTCGGCATTCAGTGGAAAGCCAACCTCGTTTCCGATTTCGACGACGATTTCCCACAACGAAAGGGCGCCTTCTTGAGCAATGTAGTCGGCATAGTCGCTCAGCGTCCAACGCGCGACGCGTTGAGCATCGTCGTCCAACTCGAGAGCCGCCAACTGCGTGTAGCGGCCGTGGACAAATTGACCGGTAAGCAGGTCGTGCGACGCGAAGACTGGGCCGCCGGTCTGGCCTCCTATAGCGCTCGGAAGGCAGACGGCCGCGTCATATATGCCTGGTCCGTACTGCACCCACGAATGGTCAAATTTTTCTCCGTCCGGAGAAAGCACGACTCCGATCCGCAAAGACACCTCGTCCGCGTCCCCAGGCAGCTGAGCCTCCAGTTCCGAAAGCAGGACGTACAAAATTGCAGAGTACTTGTGGCAGGCGCCGGACGCTTCATGCCGAACCAGGTGGCGCAGTACTTCGACATAGACGATGACACTAGGCTGATGGTCGCCCATTTTTTCCGCTACGATCGCGACATCGCGTTCGAATTTCGGCAAGTGCAATCGCACTTTTTCTAGGTCCATAGACGATTTGAAGATCCGGTAGAAGCGCGGCCGGCATCCGACTGTAGAGTCTGCGGGTGTGAACTAGTACGTGACGTAAGCACAGATAGCAATGAGAGAATCAAATCGGTCATCTGCTTCCGGAGGTCCGCGTGTGCTTCGGTTCTCCGGCTCCCGAGGAACGCTAGCTCCCAACGCCTTGAATTGCGCTGATGGCCTGGTAGGGTCTTAAGTCTGGCGGCTGCGCCCATTGGGCATCATTCACCTGGACAGCGTTTGTGCTCGCGCTGCCGCCAGACCCGGCCTTGGCGCCAACGCTGTACGCCCCCTCAGTCGCTCACTTCACCCATCGACTTTGCAGAGTCGATATCGGCCGGTTCGAAGCACGGGACCAAGATTGCGTGGCGCGCTTTTGCGTCCGCCAGTGAATCGAACGGACCGTGAATGGCGCCATTGCGCGACAGCATGTACGCTGGCTGCCCTCGCACGTTCATGAGGGCGATCGCCCATCCACTTGGGTGTTCCCAACCATAGCCCGAAACTTGATCCCAGTTGTCCATTTCGGCCTCCGATACGTGCCGCCTGCAATCGAATTCGCATCGAGTTCACCACGGGAACCTCTAAGGAGGCCGAGGGAATACGCCGTATACTACTGTGTTTTTATACAGGGTCAACTATGCCGGCTGACGCACAAGCGGCGGTATGTGGAAGGCAGCGTACCGGCTACGCCCGGGAGCATCACGAAGCTTCCGAGCAAAAAAAAACCGCCGGCCCCCATGAACGGGAGCGCGGCGGCGCACTGATGCGTGGCGAAATGATGTCGCTTGCCTATCAATGAAGTTCTTGATGGTGTCCAGGCACTGAAGCGCCTCAAGATCCAAACTGCCGATCCGCCTTCGAAATCGCCTGTCGCACCAAGAGGTACGAATAGTCCGGATACTCGAACTCGGGGCCCGCGAGCGCGCGCAGCGCACTCGCAAACTCGGGGTTTTGGTCGTACAGGTCAGCGACTCGCTGGTAGCCATAGCCTGAGAGGATCGCACGCGCCTTGTCGCGGTCCGAGCCCCTCTGTTCACTATCAGCAAGCTCCCAGCACCAGCCAGTGCCCACACAGAACACGTCGAGGGTCCGTCCATCGACTTCAATTTGCTCCATTGAGGACTCGAAGACAGCGGCGGGCTCCTCGTGCACGTCCGTGACCCGCACTACACCGGCCGACTCATCGAAGGCCACTTCTGCTGGCATCAGCTGTGCGAGCATTCGGACCGACGCCGTCGGAAATAGCGGCTGCTGCCATCCGTTCCAGCGAACCCCGTTGGTGTACGCAGGGATGTCTTGGCCAGCGGCAAGCCATTCTCCGGTTACAGCGGTCAGCCGAAACGGTGGTACGTCCGACAGGTGCGGTTCACTGGATCCAACGGGCACGACCGTTACGGAAGTTGCACCGTCGTAGGTAGCGCGGTACATCTTGTTCGCGGGATCCTGTTCGCAAACAATGCTGGTAGCGCCACCGATCTCCTGCAGCAAATCGTCAAGATACTGGTCGCAATTAAAGTTGGTCCAGCACGTTGCTGACTCGCGCAGCACCTGCAACACCCGGTCGAACTGCTCCGGTATGCCGGCCGCCTCTGCAACAGCCTTGATCGCGTGGAACGGATTTTCAAACCAATCCGTCCACACACGCTCCTGTGGACCTTCCCCGCCATTGCCTTGCGAACTCATGAGTGCGCCATCCGGCTGACGATTCTGGGCCTGATTGTTGGTCATATGCTTGCTCCAAAGAAATTGCGAAGCAGGCACTCCCATTCGGAGTTGCGTGCCCCGCTTGGGTTACCAAAATCACCGGCAGGCCGGTGAACAGAGAAAGGCGTTCAACCCTACCCCATGGGGCTTTGCCCAAAAGTAGAGTTGCGCTTCATTGTTGAGGATGCGGAATCCGTCAGCCGTAGAACCAGACATGGCACTGATCCACGCCTATTGCCTTCAGTTCCTCGACGTTGTAGGTCTCCATCTTCGCTTTCGCTTTGATGATGGCCTCGAATTGCTTGAGCAAATCAACGACCGCTCGTCCCACGACGGTGTCCTCTTCAAGATCCGCGACCGCCGGCGCCAGCTGACACCAGATCTCCATATCGACGTGATCCCGAACGAATGGCCCCTTCCCACCGGCGATCGAGTGCTCGATTGCCTCCGTGTTGGCTCCGCTTCCAGTGGGAATCACAGCGCCTGCCGCCGTCGCATCCAATGGAACGTCGCTGATCTTCTCAACGGTTCCCGCATCAGAGCACGAGTAGTCGACGTGTTCGGCATCCGGCGCGACGAGGTTTCCTTCCTCATCCAAGACAGAGATCTCGAAATCGTCCAGGACAGCGATGCCCTGCTTGGAGTGAAAGATGTCCAGTGCAATGGCCGCCTTTTTCGCGTCAGTCAGTTCGCCTGCATCTACGGTAAAGAGCACACCGTACACACCCGCGACATCCTCGTCCTCGACAGACGAAAGGTCCGACGTAACCTGCCGCACATTGATGCGCAGCGGGTTTCCCTCGCCCAAGGAGAGGCCTTCGGGTTGCAGATTCGGAACGAGTCCGAGGATCCGCGCGTCGGCAGCCAGTCTCGCCAGGCGCGCGGACGGCGACATATACAAGCCAAGCAGACCAAGGAGCTCGCTGTACTCGTCGCCACCTGGACTGATCTCCCGGTCAGAAATCCGCTTCTCGAGAAGCAGGATATGCCGACGTGCTTCGACAAGCGACGACAGCGCCTCTTTGTAGACCCGATAGTTTGGGTCGCCTGGATTCTGGCAGGCCAGCTGGAGAGCATCGATGGCCTTTCCAATTGGCGAGTCAAACGGGACGGTACCCAGCCGTTCGTCGATGAACCGTGACAGCTCACCTAGATTGCTCGAGATCTGCAGTTCCGCCTCGAAGTGAGACGGCAGCACTTCTACGGCCGTGACCTTCGTCGGATAGAGCCCAGCTGATGACAGCTGCTGAACGAATTCCGCTTGGCTCGCTTGAACCGCTACCCAAACGATCAGGTGATCCGTTTTGCTCGAAGAGCCGTTGAAACCGGCAAGGGTCAATTCGAAAACATGCATTTGCCTACTCCTGAATGGAAACGCGGAGCAGGCAACCCCGTCTGGGGCTGCAAGCCCCGCAAGGGTTGGTGACTCACCGATGCCGGTGAAAATGAGAATCGGCGCTAACGCCGTTTTGGCTGAATTTAAGGCCCAGCTACCGTGCGAAATACCGATGAAGGGTACCACGATTTCCCAACAGGAAACTGCCGCCAGCGCTGTGTCACGGTGCCTACGCCAGGGCTTGTGCCGATTAGTTTCAGGGTGCGAGCACAACGCACAAATGAAAAACGCCCGCACCATCCTTTCTGGACAGTACGGGCGCCAGGCCGATATCGGCCTTCGCCGTTATCAACCTTCCTTCTCAACCTCGGCCAGCAAATCCTCAACCGAGTACTCCCCTCGCGCTCCGAGGTCGACAACATCCTCGACCTCCGGACTCGCGGCAAAGGCTTCCTTCTGCGCCGGCGTCATGAGGCGCCAGCACAATTGGAGGAGCCCCTGCAGGTCGCCGACCGTATGGTCGGCATCACCAGCATCGTCTCCGTGATTGTCTGCTGCTTTGCAGAGCTTATCGATGACCGAATCGTTCGCGGGCATTTCCTTGCTTCCTTGACAGAGAAAGCAGAGCAGACAACCCCGACGGAGTTGAAAGCCCCGCTGGGTAAAAAGTTCACCGCCTGGCAGTGAACGCAATTGGCGGCCGAGACCGTATCAGCTCTCGCGTGAAAACTTATCGCATTGCTGCACATAGCCGTCGCGATCTTCCCGTCCTGGCCAGTCCAACTTACAGCCACTCATCGAGCCTGGAAGGTAGTCGCAATTGGCGCATCCAGCACACATATCGTCGTCACTGATCGACTTCTTTCCGCCAGACACGGTGATCGGGCGCAGTTCTGCGTCCTCGTTTGGCATTTGCCTGCTCCTGAATTGAACTGCGGAGCCGACAACCCACACGGAGTCGAAAGCCCCGCTAGGGTTAAAAAGTCACCGCGGTGCGGCGTACAAAATTGAGGGCGGCACGACCTTAGTCTGCCTTCTTCTCAATGCTGAAGAAGCCGTCAAACTGGTACTTTGGAAACATCTGGCGCCACGCCCACAACTCTTGCTCCAGTTCCGCGCGCGACGGAACATACTCAAGCTTCCGGCCAGTTTGCGCATCCATCATCGCCCTGTAAGCCTCGGCAATTGCTACGCCGAGACCAGGACAAGCTGAAGCTGCGCCGCCAGAGGTACAAATTCGGACGCCTTCTAAGGTGCGCCCGTGCTCCGGTGCTACTTGGACGTACCAGTCGCCGTTGCCACCGGGGAAAATAACCAGCGCCCGCAGCTCGTCCTTCGGAAGATCGCGATCGTCGGTCAGGTACATTGCACGTTGGATATCAGTCACGATGCAGCTCCTATGTGATCAGATGTCCAGGCGACAAGTACCGGTTACCGGAACCGGAGAGGCCAGAGCTGTAACCAAGTGGTAGCCAGGGTTCTCATCACGCATTTTCGCGGCGAAGAAATCGATGGCCTCCGTTTGCGATCTCGCGACATAGATGCCGTGAGTTGGACGGATTTCCGTGGTGCTGCCATCCTTCAGCAGGACGCCCGACACCACAAATTGCATCGGCTGGCTCACGTACCAACCTAGGTCCGCACCCCGGCCACCGACACTTTGGGCGTGCACAGCAAACGCCGCCATGGCGCATGTCGCCGCGACCAACAACGTCTTGCAAAAGTTCTGCATGATTTTCTGCTCCGAAAAGGAATTGGCGGAGCAGGCGACCCCTACAGGAGCACGCGTGCCCCGCAAGGGTTTAGTGGCTCACCACGAATGGTGAAATTGAGTCGCGCCCAGTAGTAGAACGCGTTGGCTGGAGTTTCGGTCCAGCTGCCGAGTAAAAGCACCGTAAGGGTACCACGCCCAATTCCTGGTGGGAATCAGACGCGCCCAGCATGTTGGTCGACACAACTGCCCTGCTTGCCGCGGTGCCAGAGCGCCCGGCGCCCAAAAAAATCGCCCGCTCTGTCCAAACTGGACAGGCGGGCGTTGATTCCACTGAAATGGGACTACTTGCGCAGCGCGAGAAGCGTGCTGCGATGCTCGCCCTTCCCTTCGGATTCGAGCGATTCAAGCATCGCATTGCAGCGATCCGCCCATCGGTCCGCCTTCTCGGCCCCCATGCTGCACCGATCGGCACTGCACGGATCGGCCAACAGCGCGGCCAAATTGCCAAGCGCCAACTGTAGGATTTTTGCATCCTCGCCAGTCCACAGCACGTCTTTGCCGTGCAACTGGTTGACCAGCGCGCAGACCAGGTCATGCTGTGCACTCAAACCTACTCCCTCGATGCCCAGGCGTCGCTCGTCAACCGAGCTCGTCGAGTGCATGTATCGGACGCCGGATCCGTGCCGACTGCAGGACACGAAAAACAGGCCCTGTTTCGGGTTCGTTACGGCAAACGCGAAAGGCTCCTTGTCGTTGCCGAAAAACAGAATCCCATTGGGCTTCTCACGGTAGAACCCGCTTTGCTCTTGTCTGGCTCGGCCTTCAAAATGCACGAATCGGCGCCCATTGACGTCCAGAACAGGGGCCTCGGTCGGCCGGCGGTCGGGCATTAGGAGAGCCACTTCCTTCATGGCTTCCACCTCGGTCAGATAGAAGAGGTCGGCATTACCCCAGCCTTGTCTGCCATCCGAACCAACGAATGTCACCGACGGTGCGGTTGCGCCGACTTCCGTTCGGATGCCATGCCAGGTGATGGTTACGGGCTTGACTTCAGCGCTGACGAATACGTCGTCCCGCATGGTCTGCACAACCTCGTACAGGGTGAACGGCACTTCCTTTCCGACGAGATCTGCCGCCGTTGCACGCGTAGGAGGCGAAACTTTGATTGATTGCATATCCTGCTCCTGAATGTAGTCAGCGAAGCAGGAAGCCCTCTGCGGGACAACTTGCCCCGCGTGGGTAATGGACACACCGACTGGCGGTGTATAGGAATCGCGATCCGCGTCGGGTTCGCGTTGGCTGGAGATGGACCAGCGGCCATGGAAAACAGCGCAAGCATAACACGCGAATTTCCTGATGAGAAATTGAGGCGCAGCAGTGACGGAAACGCCTTAATCACCTGCGTTCCTTCTTCTCTCAGCTGCGTGTCGTGCTGCCAGACAAAGAAAAACCCGCCGCCTCCTATAAGGAGGCCGGCGGGCTTGTGCTGCTGGGCCGGACTTGCGTCAGCAACCAGCGTTCATGGCTTGGTCATGGCCGTCATTCGGCATCCATTCGGGAATATCCTGCACGGCGCCGAGTACAGATTGCAGCTGCGCAATCGCGATCTCGATCCGCGCACTGGCCTGCTCGCCTGACGAGCAGTCTTCCGCGCTCGAAAGTTCGGTCATCAGGAACTTCAAGACACCATCGCCACAGCGGGCCACTGAGCTCCGGAATTCCTCCTCCGATTTGCTGCAAGCCAGATATGAAAATTGACCCCTCGCATACTTCTCAAGTATCGCCCGCTGGCCTGGATTCAACCAACCCAGCGTCTCGTCAACGACGGCGGGTGGCGAAATCGCACCATAGTCGCCCTCCACCTGCGCATTCGCGTAGGTCATCAGAGCCCTGGCGGTGCCTGGATCAACGCTTGCGTCGAACGTGAGGTCGAACAGACCGGCGATATCAAGTTCGGTCGGTTTTGTTGTGGCCGCATACCGCGCGAAAATCTCAGCGTCCACAGGCTCTTCTCTCTGGAAGAACACGGCCAGCCTTGCACCAGGGCACTCCACGTGCTCGACCATCGCAACCCACAGGCGCGGCTCTTCAGCCGCTTTCGCCGGCGAACCGAGCGAAGGGTCGTCGCGAAGCGCGCGCACTACATCCGCCCATGCTTCTGCTTTGGTCGCAAAGTTGCCGGCGCTTGACTCCACACTCTGCCAGCCGGGCTGGCTCAATGTCCACCACCACCGACCAATCAGGTCTAGGCGATGTTCAGCCGTTCCTAACTGGACCTGGAACCCCGCGTCCCGCGCGGCCACAACATCGGCAGCGGTGATGCGCACTGGCGCGTCGAATGGGGGCTCAACCCAGCTAATCTGATCTGGTGTCAGGCCGTGCTTGCTGGCTGCTTCCGTCTTTCGCTGGATGGCGTGAGCTGAGGATTGATACGCCCGGGCGACCGCAACATGCTGGGCGTGAAGCACGGCGTTCGCGTCGGCTGCGATCATTTCTTCCACGCTTGCGTGGCCGAGGGCCTGTGCCTCTTCCAGTTCAGTTACTGCGTTGCTTGCTTGCATCTTCTTGCTCCATATTGGATCTGCGAAGCAAGCAACCCCATTCGGGGCTGGTTGCCCCGCGAGGGTTGGTAATGGTCACCGGTGCCGGTGAATATGAATGCCGTTAGGTCGATCGAAATCAACGTTCCGAGCTTAGGGATCAACTAGCGGCTGTTCGTCTAGGACGGCGCGGCCTGTACATCACCGCTCCCGGCCGCACTCCGTCTGGCGGGCGATCGGCTGGCCACGGAAGTTACGCCAATCGGTGCTGTTGCTGCTGCCGGCCGGAAGGATCTCCGGTGCATCCAGTGGGCCGCCGGCGTCGAGGTCGTCGGACATCTGACCGACTGGCCCATACAAATGCGACCGACCTGGCATGTTGAGACAACGCACACCTTGTCGCTGACGGTGCCCGCCGGTACAGATGGAGTTCACTGACATGTCCTGCTCCTCGCATTAGATTGCGAAGCAGGCAACCCCTTGCGGGACTGCGTGCCCCGCGTGGGTTATGTAGATCACCACATAGTGATGAATTTGAATAGCGGTGGCCCTAGGTCGAACCACCTGGCTGGATATCGGACCAGCTGCCGGTAGAGGTACCTCGCAAGGGTATCACGGATTCCTGCTGGGAAGCAGGGAGTGTTTTTAGGCAAAGAAAAAAGCCCGCCATTCCCCATTTTCAGGAGAACGACGGGCTTTGGGGCTACTGCACCAAGAGTGGTCGGGGCCTTTTCCAACTAGGAACGGCAGGCACAGGCCGGGGCAGTCGGCGTAGTTCGACGTCCCAGTACCGGCTGGTACTGCGTACCATCCCAAACTTCCAGATCCTGCTCCAGGACATCCGCCCTGGACCTCCGGGCCTCGCGCAGTGCGTCGCGGTCGTCAGACGCACCAATCATGATCCAGCCATAGCCAGACCGGCAGCGATAGGACGTGAGCCCAGGCGCGGCCAAGGCCCGACCGCACTGATTGAACTGACCGTACTTGCTCATGTCGTTCCACCTGCGCGATCGGCCAACTGAGTGTACGCCGCCGTAATGGCCGGGTGCACTTTGCTTGGCGCTGCACGTACGAATCGGACCGCCGCAACATCGTGGTCTCCGATAAACGCCGTCATCGTCCGCACGATATCCGTACAGAACGGGCTCGTGTGTTGTCCGAGCCAAAAGCAGAACACGGAACCATTGATGTTACCCGGGCCCTCACTGACCGGCAGACCGTCGGCCATCTGGGACGGCCACGAGTCGGTCCAATCAGCTGCCGATGCCTCTTTGACGCTGAAACTGGCGCCCGTGCGCGGGTGCGTGATCTGCAGCTTTCGCGTGACATCGGGCAACGGCAATGCTTCACCGCGGAGTTCGTCTGCCAGCATCCAAGCTTTCGCGCCGTCGAAAGTAGGGAAATTCACATCCAGGCGGCTGCCAGGCTCCTTTCGTTCCCAGCAAACACCCAATCGACCAGACGGATAGAACGGGCACTGCGTCAGCACTCCCTTGCCTTCGGCCTCCGGAACATGAAACGGGTTACCGGGACGCCAGCGGGGGTCATGCTCAGTGGGGATTTCGCACCAGTGCGTTGCCTCGAAGCCAGACTCCACATAGGCGGTACGCGGTGCGTCAACGCGACCCTCAGCGCACCAGGTGGAAACCCGACTGTCGTTGGCGTTGAAGAACACATAGCGCTTGCCCGGCACCGGCTGGCGCGCTGTGACCGTGTTGACGTGCTGCAGCCATACGCCCTCTGGTACACCGACGCGCGGAGCCTCATGTTCGCGCAGATTGTGGATGCCATACTGTTCGAGCTTCTCGCCGGTATTTTCGGAAATTCGCGTCTGCGTATTCCACTGCAACACGCAGCCATCGCGATCGAGACCGACAACCTCTTCGTCCTCAAGGGTATCGATGGGGATCAGTTCGTCCTCGAACGCATCCTGCTCAGCGCCGTCCTCGAGACGAATTTTGAACATTGGGCCGACTTCTTCGATATCCGCTTCCTGCTCGGTTAGCGGACGAATGACAGTAGCGGTGACGTTCCGCTTTCCTTCTTGTGCTGTCGAGAAAAACAGCACTTCCTGGTGCTCGCCCGGTAGACGATTTTGTGACATACCTGCTCCTATGGGATACGCGAAGCAGGCATCCCCAGTCGGGACACTCGCCCCGCATGGGTTCAAATTCAATTTGATGGTTAGCTGTCCGCCAAGACGTTCAGCTACCGTCCAGCAAATGCCTCACGCTTAACGTGGCATGTCGACAGTCGCCAGTTCAGGCGCTCGTTCGACGCCCGGCCAGCACCGCACTGTAAAGTGCGACGACATCCAGCTCTCCGCTTGCGATTTCCTTGAGGGCGTCATCTGAGAGTGCTGTGAGAATGCCGATCGAGCGAGATTGCCGCCCGATTTCAGCAGCTTGCCTCCACTGCTCCCGGCTCATTTGGGCCGCTGCAGCGTTGGGATTCGCGGACACAAAGCCCACCAGAGTGTGCTTCACTTGCCAAAAAACACTCTTCTTCATGGATCATGCTCCAAGATGGATGCGGAGCTGACATCCCCAAGCGGAGGTATGCTCCCCGCTTGGGTTGATTGAATATCACCGCATTACGGTGACGCGGCCAACTTCGGCCAGTATCGGCTAGTTGCGGTCTAGCTACCGTTGGAATACTGCGCAAGATTACCACGGAAGAATTCCTATCAGGAAGCTAGCCAAGGCGAAGCTCAGTACAGTTTCCGCCACGGCACTTCCCTCCCCGGCCCCTCGGAGCCGCAGCACGTTTCTCAGATCGAAATGAAAAAGCGCCCACCGCCTCCCCGTGAAGGGAGCGCGGCAGGCGCCAATTGGTACTGATCAGCTCTGCTGCGTACTCGCTGTTGCAAGCTTGCGAGCGCGTAGCTCAAGGTGCGGATAAAGCGGCAATTCCTTTAGCATCTCAACTGCCTTGTCAGCGACAGCAAGGCGGTCACCCCAACGCAGGAGGTCCTCTTGCGAGTAGTCGTTGTTGATCTCGACCTTCATGTCTCTCAACTCGAGCGCATCCGTCAAGAGCGACTCGAGCACACCTGAAGGTTCAACTGCGACATGTGCGGAAGTCTCATCTTCGTAGTGACGAACAGCGCGCCCCATCTCCGACAAGAAATCCACACCCGTTCTGTCGCAGTGGTGCATCAGATCGCACAGAAGATCTCCGACCACGCTCTCTTGCTCGCAGTTGGTTGCGCGCTGAAATGCGTCCAAAGCTTGGCGGGCCCACATTGCGCGTTCATCGTTCAAGCCGTCCAGGTCAGGAACGCCTTGCACTACGTCCGCCGGCTCACCTTCAACCGCGGCATGCGGCGCGATGTCGATGAGGAAAACGCTGCCGGGATAGCGCTTCACCAATTCTTCTTGGACCGCGCTCGCGTCGGAAAGACAGACAAATCTCACCGCCTCTTCTATGTTCGACGTCTGCGGCGGCGTTGCCGCTGGCTCGCCGCCGACGTCTTCAGGACTATGCGCTACATAGGAATTCGGAGGAGTCTGACTGGATAGAATGACATAGTCTTCCCCGCCCTTCGGCTTACGGTAACGTCCCAAAGTTTCGGGGAAGTCGTCGAACTTCACGATCTCGATGCCCGGACCTGTGTACGAACCGATTTCACAGTACACATGTACGTTGTCCACAGCGACGCCGGCCCCTTGCATTTCAGAGATCAGGGCCTTGTAGGCGTCACGATTGAACAATCCATCCACGACCGCAATTACCCGCTTGGCTTTTGCATGACTGGCAACAAGAAACCGGTACCCGTCGTGCAGTGTCAGACCAACCATACTGCCCCAGTCGCTCAGGACCTTGCGCTTCAGCAGCGCCGACGGAATGCGATCTTGCAAGGCCGACCACATCGCCGCAGTCCTGGCGGCATCCAGTTGATCCTGATCGATCTCGCCCAGGCTTCGCACACCGAAGAATTCCAAGACGCTGCTGACGACCGCGACCGTGTACGGGCCGTTGTGCCCCAACTTGACAGCGTCAACCAGTGCATCCGTGGAATCCCGGCAGTCTTGCAGCTCATGGATCTGAGTCAGCTGCAATGACAGCACCTTTTGCGTGACGTCGATGCCGTAGCCTTCGTCAATGTCCGTGGCGTAGTCGTTGATCCACGCCTGAGGCTGAAAGAATGCCTCGATTAGCTTGGTGTGCACCGTGCCAGTGTGATGTTTTTCCATGAACCTGCTCCTGAATTGGTATCGCGAAGCAGGCAGACCCTTTCGGGGCTGCGTGCCCCGCTTGGGTTTAGAGACTCGCCTTGGCGGCGAGGTACTGATCACCGATTAATCGACGACGGTGTGGTTGAGTCGATATCGGTGGTTAGGATTCCAGGCGGTTAGTCAGCCGCACCAGGATCTGGTCATCAGGGCTCGTCCCCGGCCCGTAAATGTCGAAATTCTCGACGCAGAGCCGGAAGATGAACTCCCACGCATGGTCGGGCATCTCATGAGCTTCGGTGCCGTCAAAGTCCGACGCAGGGTTGACCAGCACAACGACGTCGGAATGCTCGGTCGGCTCCCCGCCTTCGTGCCAGGTGAATTTCGTCTGGCCGTTGTTCAACCACGCGATGAACGCTGGGTCTTTGAACAACGCGGGCGCGTTCACAACCAAAGACTGGGCGCGTTTGACCTTCAGCTTTGGATCACGCAGCAAATCAAGAACCATTTTGATGCTCCTGTTGAAACGTGCGGAGCAAGTCCCGCGCAGGGCTGCTTGCCCCGCTTGGGTTGATAGAGTCACCGGAGAACGGTGAAATTGAACGAGGCCTGATCAGGCTTCGCTTTGGCTGGTTCTGGCCCAGCTACCATGCAAAATCCGTATCAGGATAGCACGAAATTCCCAACAAGAAGCTGTGGCACCTTTTGCCAGTATCGTCTAGCCGCATCCTGCGCGACTGCGCTGTCACGCTCAAATTTCACAGCTCTGTGTGACGGGATCATGCTTCTCATTCGGCCTGTACCCTGTTTGGTGCGGTAGTGGATCTGCAGGGAAAGGGAATACCCCTCTACAATGCTGGCAGTCCGTCCCCGGTCCGTGTTCGCAGAACGGAGATAGCGGCTCTCCCCAGTGAGGTGGGCGTCTGCTTGACATCGCGTGCCCCTGCCTTAACGGGGACGCATCCAACCGTCTGGACCATTCTCGAAGCCGCGCTTATCAGTACGACTGAGCGGAATGCTCTTAAGGCCCGGAAGCCGCTGCCGAATCATTGCAAGGGCTTTTCGACGCACTCTGTATTCCTCAAAGGCGTGCCAAGCGCAACGAAGAAGCGCGCCTGAGGTAGCGACAGCGACGATTGAAGCGATAGTCATGAGACCCATTGGAAGCCTTGCGGTTGTACTCCAGATGCAGAGACCATCAGCGATTGCACGTTGATGAGCTTGGATTCCAGCTCACGGTCGGCCATCCTGCTTCGGGGGCAAAAACGACTTTCCCGCACGGACCGCACCGTACACAACGGTATGCCCGACATCGCCAGTATGGAAGTTGAACTCATACGGCACAGCGGGACTCGGCTGCCAGGCGGGAACGCCAGCAGCTACGCATTCTGCGATAGATGCGCTGGACGCTGAGGTAGCAACTTCGGGGAATGACAGATCTTCCGGAAAGCACTCGACAAAGTTCGAAGTGCTGTTCTTGATAGCCTCAACGTACGCTCGGGCAGTTGCCTCGTCCGCAAACGTCATCGCATGGTCGATTGGCTGATGCATGGTCGAAAACAATGCCGTATCGAACGCGTGATAGAGCAATGTTCCAAGTGAGGCCGAATGAATGAGGACCCGCATACAATTTCCTATTGTTCAGTCGGCTTATCGTACTGCCGACAGTTGTCGCAGTATCCATCCACAACACCATTGTCGTCCAACAGTTGATGGCTATCCGTGTACCAGTGGCAGCATGGACATTTCTCGACGTTGTGATCCAACAGCAAGGCGGTCAACTCTTTCTGTGTCATACCGTTCGCTTCAATGACCCTTTCAAACCCATTTCCGAAGCCGGTCACCGTATCAAGAAGCTCAGCGATTTCCACGTCGTATCCTATGCAGTCCGGCGGGGTATCGCCGATTCTTGCCGCCCCTGTCGGCTATTCGTCGCTATCAATCGTTCCATTGCCAGTCGGTGATTTCGCTCTGAAAGGGCGACGTTCATCAGTGCTCGCCGCTCCTTCACCGCTGGCGAGGCGAACCTTTCAATGTGCGCGTCAATCTCGGAAGTGGTCATCTTCTGCGTCTGCCTGACAGTCAGGGCAAATGACAAGCGCGACCAGCGCGTAGGCATCAGTGGGACGTCACTATCGATGTCCCAAGCCGCAATGCCATCTGGTCCAAGTACTACAAAGCCCTTCGGCAGACTCTTGCGCCCTGCAAGTCGATCCCACAATTGCATCAACATATGAAAGTCCTCTGAGCCTACTTCCAGGTGCCTGAAACGATGTTCGGATGAGTACGCATCGAAATTTGCCGTGCGCCGTCCTGAAACCTCGACGCATCCTCTTTGGCCAAGCGCACGGCCTCGGAATCTGGAAACGTAACGGCGACCGTATCGGCCGCTGCCTCGTACCATCTGGCCATCGCCTCGTAGTACATCTTCCATATCCTCGCTTGCTTGCAATCCCGCCGTGGCGGCTTCGGTTGCCCCGACGAATCTGACTTCTTCATATGCGCTCGCCACTTATAGGTTCGCTTTGGCTGAATCGACGCGGAAACAAAGTCCATCCACCGCAAAGCTTCCAGATGCACTCAAGGCTGTCGGTTTGTGTGCTGGTGAGCCGCAGCCCTCAAGATGCCCGAGACCACCTCAAAGACACATGCAGCAAGTGCAGTAGCAAATATCACTGCATGAAGAGGATGTTCCACGTACCAGTCTGGTTGGAACACGCGGACAAGCAAGCACAGGACCACCTGAATATAGGTGAAGCGCAAGAGTTTTTCGAAGAGCTCATCCATTCGTGTCTTCCCTCTAGTGTTGACCTCGTTTGACGTCGGCGACCCGGCGCCATATCAGCCCGGCCTGACAGCACCCTGCCAGGACAACGAGAAGTCCCCAAATGCCAACAGAAAAGTCCCGCTGTTGAATCAGTAGCGCCGCAACAGCGAGCGCGGCAGCAAGGGTCAAGCGCAAAGCCCAATCGCACTTGGATTCCCGACTGAAAAGCAGCAAGGCGACGTCACCAATCGCCAAGACAACCAGCCCTACAGCGGCAACATCAAAAACACTCATCACCCGTTTCTCACAAGTTCGGCCTGCCAGAGTTGTGTTACCCCGACAGATACCGAGTGGTCGCGTATAGCGCAATGGACACTATCGACGAAAATGCCCCTTCACTTGAGCATCAAGCCCATCTTCTGCTGCCTTTGAACGCTGAAACGGCTAACCGCGGCGCATCCCGGTCCCGTTCAGCACACTCCGTAATCATAGGCAACAAGGCGTCCAGCACGATTGACTCCGACTTGGCCTCCATCCACGCTCATCACCCAGTCAGGCTCATGGCCAAATCGACTCACAATTTCCTGGCTGGAAAGCGGGTTCACGAACTCCATGAAGACGACCGGCACCTCATCGAACACGGCCAAGCGTGTCCGGGGATACTGAATATGCCATTCGCAGCCTAGACTTTCCGGAGCGTTCGACACGGACCCTTCCCAGTCATTGTCCCGGATTCCAAGAAAGTTCTTGGGCAATTTGACGACATAGCCGCCCCGCATCTGGAACACGTTGCGGGTGCGGCCCGCCCATGCAGCAAAGGATCGGCGGGCAAAACGTTCATGGAGCCCCATTAGGACACCGTCTACGTCTTCGTCAACGTAAACGAAGATGCCATTAGGGTGAGAGAGCTCCTGCTCATCGGTTGGGTTGATGATGATCGATTGCATCGTCACAGTCTGTCACGTGGCACTGGCAATATCCCGATGATTTTCTCAAGCGGAAGACACGTCGATCGGCATCTTCCTAAGCAATGTGGTGCACAGTGAGAAATAGCCGTTCTCCAAGCGCGGCGCAAAGTCACGTACCCACTGCGCCGCGAGCGGCGAGCGCAGCGCCGCCTCCACACGGTTGAGCACTCCCGGCTCAGCAGAAACGATGCTCAGGTTGTGGTTGATGGGCAAGATTCCCGGCGGCACGCGCACAGCCTTTGGCGATGTCGCGATCCTCGGCACCAATAGCGACTCACAGGACAAATCCATGCGGTGAAACGTCTCCGGTGGCATCCAAAAGACCCCACGCCTGCCGCGAGCTGCCATTTTGTGCATATTGCGCTGCAAATGCTCCATCACGACCTGACAAGGCTGTTCGCCCGGCTCAGTCTTTATCGCAAATCGCTTAGGCACTCCAAGACTGCCACCGTCGATATCGTCGGTATCAACGGCCGGCACCAAATACTCACCAGGTAGTTGTGCGGCAACGTCTTCGTCCACGACGAAAATTCCTGGAGTCCCAAGCCACGGCGCAATTCGTACCTCGGCGATTTGTTCAAGCGTAGGCATGCCCTCGTAGCGGCTTTCATCAACGCCTGGATAGATGGGCCTCTCGGTTAGGACACGGACGTCCTGGAGAACTTCGGAGCCCTCGTCCGACTTTGCTGTTGCATTCAACACGACAGAAACTGGGTGGATTCGTGGCGGCGTTCCAGCGCGACGATTCTTGGGGCGGTAGAACACAGAGCCGGCATCCAAGCGCTCAAGATGGGAAATCGCCAGTCGGGCCCCCAATTCTGCTCGCAGCTGCGACGCACCGGAATTGAAGAGCCATCGATCCGAAGTCACCAGACCGATCTGGCCATTGGGATGGATGGATCGACTGCAGCGCTCCAAGAAGCTATGCAGAAGATCATAGGCAGCGAACGCCGGAACGTGTCTGGAGTATTCGTCCTGCAGAACACGCGGGACATTCACCCAGCGCAAATATGGAGGATTGCCGGCCACCGCATGGTAAGTAGGTGTTCGAGGCCCTTCTGTGAGGAAATCGCGGTTGTGAACCATCGACTCAGCCGCCTCGGTGGCAAGGGTATGGTCATAGCCATGTCGGCTTAACGTAGCCGCTACTCGCGCACGTGCTTCGATGCACGCGCCTGCGTGAACCTCCCAACCTTCGACTTGGGCCCGCAGACTGTCAACACTCGGACGAGCCTGGCCGCTGGCGGCAAGCAATTTTCCAAGAGCACGCTCAAGGAACATTCCGTCACCGCAACTTGGATCGACCAACTTGCGCCCATCACGTGGCCAGTCAAGCCGACCAAGGAGGTCATCGACGACCGGGGCTGCCGTGTAGATAGCCGTCGCGTGATGCAACCGCTCTACCGCTTCTGTTCGCGCCAGATCTACTTGTGCGATGTGCGAATGTTGATGATCAATCGTTTGTTCGGGCATTGCGAGTTCCTCTAGGCACCTGGCACTCTGCATCTACCTCTGGGTTGACGTGGGGGTGCGGCGCGGCGTTTGCGATTGAAGCCATCATGCCGCGGCTTGATGTGAATACAAGCCCGCACGGATCCGCGAAATGCGGGAAGCAATCAGGAAGCGGTGCCGAGCGCCTAGTCGCTCCAGCACTCGTACCACCGCCTCATGCCGGAAAACTCCCGAGATAATGAGGGACTACTACGCTTCGGACCCACTTCGAACGGTAGCCCAATCGGCGTCGCCTTTGTCGACGGCTTCCAATCTGTCGAGCACCTTCCCAATCCAATCGCGCATGTTGGGTGTGAACATTCGGATCGCACTTCGCAGGCCTGGAATGTCGAGTGCCTCAAGTGACGCTGCGTTGTTGCGCCGCGTCGCCAACGTCTTTGCGATCAAGTGCTGCAATTCCGAACGGAACTGCTCGATATAGGCCTCCGGCTCCGCCCCCCAATTGAGTTGGCACTCCTCACCAGGCTCGTCGGTCCCTTCGTCTGATTCCGACTCAACAGTGAAAAACGCCCGCTCTACCGCCGCCAAGCACAAAGATCGGCGTTGCGCATTGGCTGCATTCGCGAGAAGGATCGGCAGCGTTCTCGCCGCCGGTCCTACGCCGAAGATTTCGAATAGCTTTTGCAGCGCTTCTGCATTCGCCCGCTGGGCCGGAATCGATTCCGACGTAGCGGCCGCGTTGGCTTCATGCCCCTTGCAGCAAGAGATGGGTGCAGTCTGCTGCAACTCGTGCAGGACGCTTTCCTCGATCACGCGCAGATTGATTGACTCGTCGTCCACCCATTCGCCACGATCGTGGTCATACCGGTGGACAAACAGGCTACGCTCATGGAGCTCTTCGGTGGGCTCGCCCTCCATCTCTGGGATGGTGTAGCTATCGAGTGGCCCGCCATAGGTCGGGAGCAAGCCCAGCTCGGGATGTTCCAACACCATGAAGAAATCCCGGCGCGTAATGGGGCACTTTGATGGGAATGCAGCATGCTTCGCTGCCCCGTGGATGAGCTCGCTCGCCGATGCCCCCTCTGAAGCTAGAAGCGCCCGGGCAACAGCGGCCCAAGTTAATGAATCAACCGGAGTCTCCGCGGATGGCGACCGCTCGATGATGCTTTTGGCCACCTTGAGTAGGTAGTCGCTCGCAGTGGTGCCCCTGGTGTTTGCGAAAATCGTCAGGACGTCGTCGTTAGTGAGCTCCATCGGCTCGGCCTGCGGGCCGGGGCCGGAATCGACCGGGTCACCCACTTCCTCGGCCGATGGCTCGGTACTGCCCCCCCACAGAGCCTTCAATATTTCCGGACCGGACGGTAAGACCTGCGCCGATGCATGGGACAGGTAGGCCGCGATCACAGCTTGGCTTTCCCGCGCCGTCGCCTGCTCACCAAGCATTTCCGTGAGTTGGAGTTCCGACGTACCGAGGCGCGCGCGCACCTCCTCAAGCGCCATTTCGAAACCTGCCAACTCAGGGGCATTCCGGGCGCATGCGAGAGCTTCTACATCCGCCAGGACCTTGAATACGGCGGCAGCTACGGCGTCGGCGCGCAAGTACTCGATATCGCCCCCTCCGGCACTGTGCGCACACCACGTGACGTGCTTAAGAGCCTCGAAATCTGCATCACGCGGGCAATCATCTCCAATTTGAAGAAAGACCCGTTCCGGACAGTTCGTCAGCATTTCGTTCCCTCGCGTTTTGTCCAGTACTTAGTTGAGCACGACCTGATGTGCCGCTTCCCGCTCGCGACGGTGCAGCGCATGTTCAGCGTCGACTGCAGTGGGTCCAAGAAATGAGCCGCCTTTTTCCGGGGAGTGCACGTCCCAGGCAATGAGACCATCCTTGTAACGGGCGATCGCGACTTCCAAGTCGAACCCGCCGAAGAACTTTAGCAAGGCCTCCGTTTGGCGCAGCGTGATAGTGGTTTGCGTGGACATCAACTTGATGACGTCGGCGCTCAAGTGCTCAAGGCGGGAGGTCTCGTGCAAACCCTCTTGCAACTTCATGACCCCTTCGACGCAGTTCTCCATGTTTTCGAGAGCCTGAGCTGGCTGCGACACGTTATCCTTGATGTTGCGCAACCACTGCAGGCCATTGGTGGCCACATCCGCCCACTCGTTGGCCAGAAAGCGCCAATCAATTGCAGGACTTTGGTCACAAGGTTGCGGCTTAAGGGCCGCGACTCGCTTTGCGATTCTCTTGCAAAGGTCGAAGTCTTCGCGCGACAAAGTGCGGCCGGCCTCTTCGTTAATGATCTGAAGCACTTCAGCATTTCCGCTTCGCCCGGGCTGGTGCGATTTAGCATCGCTCGCCACGGGCCACGGCTCATACATCCAGTGCGTTACGTTGCGTGCCAACCCGGTGCCCGGCTCCCCGTCGTCAGGGTTGCACTCGTAGAAATCGGACACCTTCATATGGTGAAACCGGACGCCGCCGTAGTCGTGATCTTGGGTAAAGCCAATCACTTTCGCCTTCTCGTCGTACGCGGGGAAGCGGTCGGTAACCGGGATCATGCGAAATTCTGGCGATCGTTCCACCACGTGCGCAGGTAAATGCACTACAAAACGCGGTGCGTCCGCCCCTGACGACTCCAGCTCAAGCTTGATCGCGTCCCTGTGCGGCATGCACACGAGGATTTCCTCCCCGGATTTGGCGTCGCCCTCATCGTCGGCCAGTTTTCCGATGGCGTCAGCGCACTCGCCGGCAGCTTCCAGGCTTACCCACCTCGTTCCAGAGAGCGCCTCGATTGCCCGCTTAGCTTCGCCAAGCGCGTGCTGGCGGATGTACCGTGCCGAAGGCGTGCGCCACAGTGCCGCCTTGGCAATTGACCGAAACGCCGCTTCTACCTGCTCAGGCGCAACCCCGCCCGTATCGTGGACCAGCCGTTCGACAGTCGCTACTTCCGGGACCATCATTAGAAGGGTATCCACTGCGTTTTCGTCAGCCCTCACCAGATCAGCGATGGGCTGGATGTACAGATGGGTTCCGACTGGCACCTTTGCAGCCTCAAAGCACGCCATGGTGAACCCGCTAGTTCCAGGCATGCCGCCGGCGATACCGACCATGCTTGCTTCGACGTGCCGACGGTAATCTTCAAGGTGATTTGGGCACAGCGCCTTGATGACAACGTCCGGGCCGAGGGCTTCGGCCGCCTTCAAGACAGCATCGTAGAGTTCGGCCTTAAGTTTCTCGGTGACAGTCAGCATGAGCGCTTCTCCATGGTTGTCGATTTGGCGACTTGTTCTGGTGCTTGTCCGTTGGAAGCGGCCATCGGTCCATTGATGGCCAGCTCAGGTGCTTGAACAACCGGCTTCAACAAGCTGATCGTCGTCGGAAGGACGTCGAGTACTGCCTCGGCGATCAAGGCAACTTCTTCCCGACCCGTCTTAGTCGAGCAGTCGCCGGGCGCGGAGAGCTTGTCGACAAGGGGATACTTCTCGTCGATGTCATCGCACGTGTACGAGAGACTGTGCTCGCTCAGTACACCGTGGATCAGGTCATACAGTGCTTTGCGTGTATCCGTAGGTGTTGGTTGCGCTTCCGAACACGGGCTGTATGCAATCACCTCATAGCCATTTGCCTTCCACTGTTCGGCGACATCCCTGTCCTCAGTGATGGGGACGCACACGGCCTTGTGGGTCGTTTTCCAGATCGAGGTCGACACAGAAGCCGCGGGACGATCAGCGCATTCAACGATTGGGGAATCGTTCTTGCCTTTCGTTTTCACCGCCTTGACGCCATTTGTCTCGACATCGCAAGGCCGCCACTGATGGCCGCAGTTATGGCAACGATGGGACCGGTGCGGAGGATTGGTCCAGCGCGGTACGCCAGCCATAGCCGTGCCGGGCTCGTCCGCCGCATCGATATGCTGGGTGTTGCACTTCGGACATAACAGCACCATGTCGATCGGTACCGTCACAGCCTCAGAACCCACGCGCGACAGCATCGCATGCACGACTTCGCTTGGCATCCAGACTGTGATGCCGTCGCTTTCATCCAGGTACGCTTCGAGTGCGGCCTTCAGTTTCTGATCGTCGGTTAGCATGCACGGCTCTCCTTTTGTCCGGAAGTGATAGCCGCTTCGATGGCGGCTTTGGCGCTGTCGTACCGGCATCGTGACAAGTAGGCATTGCCGCGATTGCTGGGAAGCATCTCCGGCTCCCATTCCCCCTGTTTGTTGAGGCACTCGTCCATGCGCTGCACCTTCCATTTGTCAGCGCCGCCGGCTTGCGGGCAACGCTGAATCAGGGTGGGGTTCGTCGGATCACTTCCTATGAGCACGTAACGATCGACCGTTACGCAGGCGGCCTCGACGGCGCCGACGAACTGATTTGCACTGAAAGCCCGCAGGGTCGGTGAGAACAACCAACAGTTCCAGCCATTCCCTTCGGAGATCGCGAACATCCGACGCGCTTCATGTTCGCTGTCGTAGTTGCATGCTCCTCGCTCGGCGTCATCGAACATCAAGAGCCAACGAGGATCTCGCTGATCGCCTGGCTGACAGTACACGCCAACACCAGTCCTAGCGGGCTCGGGTTGAGGCATGCCTTTTTGGTCCGCTAGCCAGTTCTCGACCAGTTGATTGAGTCGGTCCACCATGGCATCGTCATTGTCGGCACAGCAATGGTCGCAGTTGCTCGAGAACTTCCCACCCTCGAATGTCAGCTCCGTATGTCCGTCGATGCAGTGTTCGCAAGCACGTCCGTCCAACCCGTGGGAAGGCATGTCGGCGGCTGCGCGCTCGCGAACAAGCATTTCGAGGCAGGCCTCCCGATTCCTGCAGGCGTTGAAGGGGCTCTCAACGTCGGCAGCCTGCTGTGGCGTCACCGTACCGGGCAGGAACAATTCAGCGTGCCTGCGTCCGTCTCCTGCAGCCTGACCCATTGCAGCCGCAACTAGGTCACGTAAGACAGCGATCGCGTTGACCCCTCCTCCGAGAATCCCCGCGATGTTTGTTGGCGCACCCTCTACGCCGGCGAGAAGATCGCTAAGTTGATTGACGGTCAGGCCGCCGTATTTCGTTTCCATGAATCGGTCCCTTGTGTCGCGCCATGCCTTCGCCAGCACATACCTACGTGGACTCAATATACGGAGACGCATCGCAGGTTCTAGGGCCGGTGACTCAATGGGACGACGCCAATTTCGGTATTCGTACCCTTGCCGGGTTCGGGCTCCAATCGGGAATCGATCATTGGCGTCACACCAATCCGATGCTTCGGCTGCAGCCCCTTTGACTTTGATGGAGCCACCTCACGCGGGGCCGCTGCACTCCAAGTTGGAATCTTGGACTTTCTAGCAACGCCACCTATCTAGTTCCTTACGCCCCAGACCCAAGAAGTAACCGCCCTCATTGACCAACCATTTTACTTCCCATCACGAATTTATGAACACCAAGCACGAGGGGAATCTTGGTTTCTCGCGTAGACGATTCGTGCGCGACCGACTTAACGCCAGAGAGTGCGCGAAGGTCGGAAACGAGGCTACCTATCGGATCTACCGGCCCAGCAAACCCTGAGCTCGATGGCGTGCGTGGAATCAGGTCTAGTGCCCTTTGACACACAAATTGAGGCCCAAAAGCTCAAAAAAAAACGTCGCGCTTCTCAGCACGACGCGGGGGAATGATTCTCGACGACAGATGGGGATCGCCGTAGAACCTGCGGGTTGCACAAATCGAGGCCTATTCGCCCATCAGGTGAGAGGGTCCATGGACGAACGGGTCAATGGCTCCGACTTGCACAGGGCAGAGTATGCCACATTAGTTCTTGTCAGGAACTTGTTTTGTTTCATCTCAACCACACCACATTTCTTAAGCACCTGCGTGCGCTTTACATCTGCTCGTTGCAGGTGTTGTCTGCACGCTACTCCAGAGCGAGGATCGAGAGACCCGTGGGCAGCGCTATTGGGAATTGCGTTTGGGTTTTTGCCTCATCGGCGGCTTAGTGCGACCGCCTACGAGGGCCCGAACGGAACTCACTGGTGCCGCATGAGGAACGCAGCCCCTGATAGCCGCGACTACAGCTCGTGAATTCCCGCGTCAAAATTCGGAATGCTCGAAGGGCTTGGCCAGTGTTGGCCCCGAATCCGTAACGATCAGTTCTCTACCGGACTTCGGATTTGGAGAAGGTTTGTCCAAGCCCCTTCGAATCCGGGGACCGGTGACCGAACAACTGCGCCGCTAGGTGCGAACGCGTTATTGGTCACATCGGGCCTGAAGTGAACTTAGCGCCACATGACCCACGTTAGGCGACTGCTTACCGGGATGCGGCGCAATCCCAGTACAGCACGATCACGTAAGTGCCTCACGAACCACTTTTAGCAGCAAAAGCAGCGCTTCCCGCTAAACTAAAGCGTCACCTTTTAGTTTTGCTGTACAGCAAAACTAGCGATTTTTGCTAAACTAACGCCATCCTAGGTACTTTTGCTGTACAGCAAAACTAACGAATCCGTCTTCACATGATCGAAGATCCTCAATCCGCAGCAGAGAGCACTCGTCTCGCACACCAGTACGAGATGGGTGACCTCCTTTGCATCGCATTGACCGAAAGGACCAACGGCAGGATCGTCAGTCGCGCAGACGAAGTGGAGACGGGCCAAGGCATCCGGCTCGATCTTCTTCTAAGGCTGGAGGCGGCCGGCGAAACTCTCAATATTGCGGTCGAAACGCTCCGCCACGCCTACCCACGCGACATCCAAGGCGCGGTGTGGCGGCTCGAAGAATACAAGCTGGCTGCTGGTCCCGATATGGAAATCATTCCCATGGTGGCAGCCGAGGCGCTTAGTCCAGGCGCCCGCGAGCAACTTCGGAATCGAGGGATTGCCTACTTTGAGCGAAATGGCAATCTGCACCTGCGCCGGCACCACTGGTGGCTCGACATAGAGCGTCCGCCGCTCACTGTTGCAAAGAGAGAGGCAACTACACTCTTCACGGATGCGAGGGAGATGGTCGTCCACGCTTTGCTCATGCATCGTGGCGAATGGCTCACGGGCAGCGAACTCGCTCGGGTTTCCCAAGCGTCTCAGTACACGTGCTCATTGGTTTTGCAGGACCTCGAACGTCGTGAGTGGTGCGAGTCGAGCGGAGCCGGCCGCACCCTCCGCCGCATGCTCACGCAACCGCGACGACTGCTCGATGCATGGGCGGAGCAATGGACAAAGCGCAAGGAGCAGCGGCACCGCTACTACGTGTTCACCCAGAACCCAAAAAACCTGATCTTTGAGCTATCTGCGCAGGCCGACAAGTCGGGGACCAACTTCCCATGGGCGTTCACTGGTACCGCAGCGGCCAATGATTTCGCACCGCTTCTTACCAGCGTCGATACCGCTGAAATCATCGTGCCGCCCAATCGCGTTCAAGAGCTAGCTGACGCCTTGAGGCTGAAGCCCGTCAGCAAGGGACACAACGTCACCCTGATAGAGCGCACCGGCGCGAGCCTCATGTTCAGCGAAGTCCATCCGCTGTATGAGGCCCACTCAGCGAGTCCGTTCATCCTCTATTTGGATCTGCTCGACGGCCGAGGTCGCAACAAAGAACTGGCCGCACACCTACTAGAGAAACTGGGGATCTAATCCATGTCTGCAATCAAACCGACAAGTGCCGCCGGCTATCAACCCGAGGTGACCATTGCCTGCGAACGCGCATTGCTCACGCTTATGGGGGCATTCGGCAGCCTCAAAAAATCACTGCGACTTGTTGGTGGCCTGGTGCCCCGCTACCTCACTCCTGCTGCGCCGCCGGATGTGCCAGCTCACGCCGGTACGTCCGACGTCGATGTAGTCCTCAACATTCGGGTGCTCGCTGACGGTGAGGGCTACGCATCGTTAGCCGATCAGTTGAAGAAGCGAGGCTTCGAGCGGCACGTGAATGCCGAAGGCAAGTCCACTGCGTGGCGTTGGAAGCGGAAAGTGGACGAACACCTGCACGTGGTGATCGAATTCCTACAAGATGCCGGGGAAGCGAATCCTGGTAGGCCTGTAAGCATCGACGGCGAGCGCGTTTCGGCATTGACCGTCCAGTACGTCGGGATCGTTCACGACTGGTACCAGGAACGTGTAGTCACCGCCGAGCTACTTGACGGCGCTGGGACGTCGACTGAAACGGTGCGGTTCGCAGACGTTCCGGCCTTCATCATTCTGAAGGCGCTGGCACTGGACGATCGCCACGAGAACAAGGATGCGGCGGACCTTATCC
This sequence comes from Ralstonia sp. GX3-BWBA, assembly GCF_003290055.1. NCBI lineage: Bacteria > Pseudomonadati > Pseudomonadota > Betaproteobacteria > Burkholderiales > Burkholderiaceae > Ralstonia > Ralstonia sp. GX3-BWBA. Next base: position 103,754 of record NZ_QMKS01000028.1, read on the forward strand.
ACGTTCTGCGTTACGCCGGCACGCCAGAAGAGGTAGCCAAGATGTTCGTGGACCGGGAGCAGTCCGGGCTCCACCCTGGTGCGATCCAAGCTGGCCTAGAAGCCCTGCGCCTTCGCTTTTGTGATGATGAGCACGGCGAGGGTTACCTTAAGTTGGGGCCGATTTCGTTCGCGCACTTCTACGGCGATAGCGGAGATGACGATGATCTCGTCCGTGAACAGCGCTTTGCTTCAGGCCTCGTCCAAGCGTTGCTTGACAGCATCCAGGCCACCCGCAGAAGCGTTGTTTCAGCCGATTAGTCGGTCCGACTGGCCTTCCTCAAGCGGCCATGCGTTAGACGGATGAAGGACTCGCAATCCCTCAACCGTCAAGGACTGCTCTGGAGTGAACAGCATCATTGCAAGAGCCAACATTGCTTTGACTGCCTCCTCCGGATCACTGGGCAGGACAAAGCCGTGCGCTTCAGCCAGCTTCTGCGCCTCGCCCCGAGCGGATGCCGCCGATTCCGGAAAGGCCGGATCGCTCCAGTGGCGCTTTCCACTGAGAAGGTAAGGCAGAACGTGACCCAAGGTCCTTAGTGCATCGCTCGTCTGCTCATCCTCCCTGGCCAGGACGGAAGCGCCAGACTCGAGCACGTAGCGCATCTCTTCCACGAAATCGTGACGTGTGCGCTCCAGCATCGCTATCCGTGCCGCCAGCCCATCTATCACCTGGTCTTGTTCCCGCAGTTGGGAGGTCAGCTTGTCAGTTTCAAGCCGATGGCGCCGTGAGCTTACAAACATGAAGCAGATCTCCTTGTCACTCCGAATCCCCTTTTTCAGTTCGGTTTGCGTGGTCACGAAGGCCGATGCAATAAAGGCTAACGCTCGACAGCGTTTTGCTGGGCTTTTGAGGACTTGGACGTGCCCCGCGGCAATTCCAAGGCCCAGGATAGGAGAGGCTATGCCCTCTATTCCGAGCTGCTTTAGGCCCAGCCGATACGGCTAGGCCAATTACAGTCTGACCCAGACATTTGGAGACCAGTACGCGCCAGGCAACTCCGAACCGTCTTCAATCATCACACCGTGCCCATCTCGCACCTCGACCACTCGCCCGCCAACGAACCGGCACACCAACTCGAGTTGCGAGAATTCAAACTCACTGCCGAGATGAATCCAGCCGTTCAGTTCCGGATTCCAGAAACGCCCGCGATCGTCGATGCGGACGAAGCGTCCAGTAGCGTCAATCTCCCCGTCGACGCAGCATGAGTACTCTTCGTCGTCTGGCATATCCTTTGACTGGAAGGACCAGCCCGTACGGGCTGCCACGGGAAACAGATCGCAGTCTTGCGCGATCTTGATAGTCGAAAAATCGCTCATACCTGCGTCACCTTCAATTTGTCGATGGAGCCGCTTCGGCTCGCCAGGCTCACTGCCTGAGTTCTGGCGTACGGCTATGAGGATTAGCCACTCTTATGCTCTTTCAGAACGGCATCGAATGCCGCCGTACCGGAAGTGCGCGTGCAACCGAGCACGGAGCGATGATTTCCAAGGGGGGGGCATGAACCGGCTTGGGAGTACGAAACATAGCCCCCTTGATGGCCGACATTCACCGCCTGCAGAAACTCTATCTCGGTCACTTGCAGCGCCATAAATTCGGCGCGCGTGGACTGGCTCAATTCCGCCGGCGGGAGGCACATTCGACTGACCATAATTTCTGTCATACCGGGCTTCCGGCCCTTACGCGGGGCGCCACGCGCCAATCGTTGATAGAGTTCAGCGAATGCCCTCTACGTAGTGAGCCTCTAAGTGCTCGGGTGTGTCGCGCCAATACCTCGACGACCCGACGGTGCCCATCGACAACAACCACGTCGAGCGACAGATCCGGCCGGTTGCCCTGGGTCGCTCCAATTGGTTGTTTGCAGGCTCACTGCGCGCCGGTCAACGCGCGGCTGCCGTCATGAGCCTGATCCAATCGGCCAAGCTCAACGGGCACGATCCCTACGCCTATCTGAAAGACGTCCTCACGCGACTGCCGACCCACAAGGCGGCCGACATCGCCGAACTGCTCCCGCATCGCTGGACGCCCAGCGCCACCTAGCTGGCAAGACGGGTTCACCGGGTGCTTACGGTGTTCGCGCTGTGCTGGCGTCAGAGGAATTCCAATTTGAACTTGCCTGGCCAGCTGCAGCAGATCGGCGTGTATCCGCCGAATTGTCGAGAGCATGCCCCGGATATAGTGTTCCTTGAACATGCCCTCGCCGGCCAAGGCATTGGGTAGCATGCGCAGCGCCCAAAACTGTTCAAGCGCCTCAGATCGAAAGATCGTCTGCTCGACGGTTTGACAATCTTCCGCAGCGCGCTTTGTCTTTCGCTTGCCGAGATACGCACTGCATGCGGACCATGCACTGACAGCAGCCATCACGCCTACGGCGACGTACGGGATGAGGGCGTACGAATTCCTTAGATTCAGTTCTTCCACGAGGATCCCACCGCTAGTTGTCGCTGGCTGGTCGAAATTAATCAGCGAACCAAGCTACAGCGTCGGCCATTTTATGCCGCCGAACTTCTTGCTAGGAAATGGTATCACTGTTGAACGTGGGGGCCACTTTGATGTTGCTCATCTGGGCGTCCGTCAAGGACGCTTTCAGCCGTGGCTATCTGGCTTCGGCCGGCACGGTCTTTGGTGCGGCACCCGTCACCGCGCATCCCCCGTTATGGGTTGCCATCGGCACCCATAAGGTCCGCGAATGGTGGCATTGCGCCTAGCTCATGCATCGCCCGCGCATACTCAGCTCGCATGCGGGCGCCGAGACTCTCCAGCTGGTCCGCCGTCATATATCCCAACCGGACGTCGTCGGCTTCCTGACTCAAGTCTGGAACGAACGTGCCGTCCTCAATGCGCTGCCAGTTGCCGGTCAGGCGGGCGCGAGGGTCATCGTGCAGTTTCGTCCATCCCGAATTTCTCAGGTGCTCCACTCCACTTTGCCGCAGTGCGTCTCGATGTAACCATGGCCCTTTGCCATGCTGCTTGTCGCCACAAGCGAGATGCAAGACCCAGGTCTTGTTTTGGCCGACTACGAAACCCGTAGGCACGCGCGCCATCAAGACTTGTTCCCCAGCTTCCACGATCCGCAAACAGCATCGACACCGGTGTCGGTGCTTGCGCCGGTTGTGTTGGTACGTCAACTCGAAAAGTGGTGCCGGCGGCTTCATTGCGCAGCGGCCTTTTCAAGCGCACCACCGGCGCCAAGCATTTGAGCAAGCTCAAACTCTACCGCGCGACCGCAAGTCGCGTCATCGCCAGGTTGGTATCTTCCGCGCCCCTCTCCCAACGGGAGGACGACGACGGGCGGCCAGCCAAACTGATCCGCTGTGATATCGGCCAAGAACGGTTTCCCATCTTGAGTCCGCCCTTCGACCCAATAGTGGCCGTGCCAGGCCCCGGTCTTGTCCTGCGCGCCGCCGTCACCGGCCCCATCCCCACCGCGGACCACCGTTTCACAGTTTCCAAATCGGTCGAGCGCCTGCTGGAGCAGGATCGACCCGTACAAGCACGTCCCCGCTGTGCCGGCGATTTTTTCGATGGCAAGCAAATGCTCAAAGATGCCTCGAATGCTCGAACAAAGTTCTTCGACAGGCTGCAACTGGCTCATTGATGGTCCTTCTCGTCCGTACCGACGATAGCGCGCTTGTTCGCTTGCATCTGGGCAAGAGCGTCGAGCGCCTCCTCGCCAGCCAAAGAGGGAAGCAGCGCTATCTCCTGCCGCCACAAGTTGCCGCTTTCTCGGATGAAGAGGAAGCCGGCGTCGGAAAGTCTGAGCGCCGTTTGGGAGACCTTCGTGCGTTTCAACTCTTGCGCTCCGACGCATTGCTCGAGCAACCGACATGCCGTTCCCCCCAGTCGCTCCAACTGGAATGCCGCAGCCTGGGCGTCCGCAACCGTCTCGTAGTGCAGCAGCATCGCTCTGTTAGCCGCGGGTGGGCGTCATGGCTTCAGCAACGCCGATTGCCCATTTTGACGCGTAGTCCGTATGCCCCGTCGCCAATCGTTCTGCACGCTCGACATCCTGCATCGACGGCCTCTTCAGCCCCAACTTGTCGGCCTGAAAGCTCGCCTCGCGATGGACCGCAACTGGCTCCGCCGCTAGCCATTCTTCTACCGTACGCTCGCTGCGCTTGGACGCTTTCTTCCCTGTTCAAATAGTCAGGAGTTTGACCACACCGACTCCACCCAAGAAGATGGCTGCAACGCCCCAAGCGGGTAAGCCGAGGGCAAGCCCAACCGCACCGCACGCCGCCGCAAAGCACACACCGGCCACAATCTTCCCGCGTTGAATTTCGCGATACTGCCTTTCCGCCTCCTTGTACGCAGCGTCGGCAGCTGCAAGCCGCACATCGTTCTGAATGCCGCCTGCTTTGCAGGCGGCTCTAACGGCGTCTCGTTGCTGCTGCACGCGAAGTAAGTTTTCTCTTGATGCGCTCATTACTGTTTACCCATTAATGAATGTCAGGCGCGCGAACCACCACTTCTACTTGATCGTTCTCGGCGTTCCCATACGGAGGACCAGCATCAGCAGCGTTCACTTCGTCATCGCCGCATTGCACGACAACGCACGGGTTGCCGGTCTCGCCGGCCTGAAGCGATGCGGACTCAATTTGGCCGCTCCACAACTGCATCTCATCCGTCTCGATGCACAGCTCGATGTCCTGATCGTCGGCAATGCCCTCAATGAGCGCTCGCAGTTCTTTCGCTTTCATTTTTCCAGTTAGCGGGCGCGAGGCACCGGGCTGATGAACTCGTTGGGAAGTTCGGAGGCCTTGTCAGCGCCTCTCAAGCGCCGATAGATCCAGGCGACGAGGTAGACGACTCCAGCACCGGCCAGCGGCAAATAGGCCAGTAAGGCGAGGCCGGACAGAGCGCATAGACCTAGTGGCGGATTATCTGCCATGGGCGAGAGGCTGAGATTCCCGCAAACGCCATTCCATGCACGGTGGACGATAAAGAAGAGCCCAATGGCGATCATTGAGTAGATCAGTACGCAGCCCATACTCAGAGCGAATCGGTGCGCAATTTTCATCTGACTTTTCCTTTCATTGATCACCATCTTTGTGTCGTTGCTCGACACCATTCGCGTCAACGTGACGGACCGACTCCCAAACTTCTTGAACGGCTGAACGGACACGGTCCACAGCGGGATCATCAGCCGCGCGGCGTTGGGCAGCGACGGCAATGGTGAGAGCCACGAGTGCGACAAGTCCGAGTGCTAACCAGATGGCCATGTTGTTTCCTTTCCCGTTACGGTTTATATCCGGGCTGATGTATAGGATCGGTCGGGTGCCCTCCACAAATTCGACACCAGAACACCCCATCCGACGGACGATCCATCGGGACAACGGTATGACCAATCAGCTCCCTTTCCTCGTTGTAGTAACGAGGATCGAGACGAGGCAGTCCGGCCCAATCGAGCGGCTTCTTACCGTTTCGGCTCACGGGCATTTTTCCTTGTCAGACCACACGGTCGGGCGTCTTGCGCCGTGCGGCCTCGATCGCGCGGTCAGCCCACACGACTGCGAGAGCTTGGCTGCTGGTACGGAATCGATCGGCACTTCCGTCGTCTCGGATGAACTTGCCAGAGTGGGCCTGTGTGTCGATTTGTGCCTGCGCACGCTGATCTGTGGTTGGTGCGAACATCGCCATTCCCTCAGTTTTTCCGTTGCTACGCTGCTCGACTACTTGCCTGTCGTTGTCTGTCATCCTCGGTAACGGGGACGTCGCGGAGGGCATCCCAAAGCCCGTATAACTCGCTGAGCGTGCGCAGCGGCAATGAGCCATAGCCGTTTGCTGTACGCCAGGCATTGTGGGAAGACGATTCTGTGTCGGTCCACGCTTTCATCTGCGCGTATGGTCCATACGTGATGTCAGCAATATCACCGTTGCGCCACTCTTCCGCTTTGAAGAGGCCATTCCCTTCATTTCGAATGATGAAGCCCGAATCGGTCCCGTCATCGTACAGATAGGTCTGGCACTCTCCGGGGCCTGGGATTTCGTTTTCCGGATTTTCTCCATCTGCCCGCCCGGCACGATGTCCCTGGAATGTTGACCACGCTTCATCGCTTGTTTCAGGTCGGTATCCCAGATTCTTCCAGGCCAGTACGCCACGGACATAGCCCGCGGCATAGACACGATCAGGATGTTGATCCATTTCACGTACCTTTGCCCGCTCTGCCTCGGCAGTTCCATCGTGGAATCCCCAGTTAAATCGCACACGGTCTGGAAAGGAAGAGTCGTTCGTCGGCTTTTGCGAGACTTCCGGCGTGCCCTCCTCGAGCACGCGATTGACGTTGAGGCCGGAAGGCTCGATTACGACTTGGGTACTCGACTCGGGCTTGATGTTCAGCATATTCCTGCTCCTACAAAGAAAATTGCGAAGCAGGTGCCCCCACGGGGTCACAAGCCCCGCATGGGTTAAAGACGTCCACCAGGTGGTGAACAGAACCGCGGCTCAGAGGCCGCGTTGGTTGGCTTCAATCCGGCGGCTACTGCGCCGGCGAGCTCCCTGCAAAACGGACGACCTCCGCGATTCGTCGGTAAACCTGGTTACCTATGTCGACGTCTCTGGAGGTTGGCCGCTGAAACCTGGCCCGGCGGGTTACTTCCCAAGCTCAGCCAGCACATCATCGTCACTGATTTCGGCAACCTCAGTACCGCCATCCATGCCGAGGAACTTCAGTTCGCCCTCGAGCTCGCGCTCAGCCTGAGCGACCCATACCTGCCGCACAGCCCTTTCCTCTTCGGATCCGGCTGTTGCGAGCCGGGCGCGCTCACGCAATAAGCGCTCATGGAGTGCCACTAAATGCGACGTGTCTGCACTCTGATTTCGGTTGGCCACGCCAGGTGATTGATGCTGGTCACCGACACTGGGTGGAAACACTGCATCGGGCGGCAATTCCGTCCAACCGAATTGCACACGCCGAGCATCGGGCTTGATTGCAAGAACTTCCTTGTACCGCGCGAGGCGCGGAGCGTTGTTCCGGTGGTTAGCCTGGAGCAACTCTCGCATTTCGCTGACTGGCAGACCCTTGTCTACCGCGTACTCGGCCAGCCTGGCAGGATCTCCAAGCAGCTGCTCACGCTTGGCTTGTTCCTGCTCCATCGTCAGCACCCGCGCCGTCAACTGCCGCTTGTTCAACCCGACGATCTCGGTGTCAAACTCTGCCGTGTCCGATTTCATGTTCATTTCCGTACCCCTCCTGAAAGGAGCACGAGCAAACCCCATCAGGGCAACTCGTGCCCCAAGGCGTTGATGCTACTGCTCAGACCGTCACAATTTCTTTCCAGGAATTTCTGGAAAGAGCCTGCTCATTCTCGGCAGATCCTCTGTTGAATCGAAGGTGACACGATGCCCACAGCCGACAAATGTCGATTGTGGGCACGGTGCGGCTTGCATTAGAGCTTGCGCCACGTCTCGCGGCGGATTGGATTGAACACCCAGTTCGCTTCCAAATCACCGAACTTCGCATCCACCACCTCTGCCGGCAGCCGTCCGAGAACGATTGCCTGGAAAGTAGCGTCATCCAGAGAGAGCCCGACCTTCGTCACTTGCTCTGCATAGGTCTTGTAGAACAAGTCCTTACAACGCATCAAGTAATCGCTTGGTTTGGGCAGCGGCAGCTCGAGGAGGTGAGCCATGACCGCTTCGGACTGGTACAGCACTGCAGCGTTGCGAATCACCAGCACCAGCGACAGAAGGCCTCCAGTTACCTGGACATCATGCGGGTGAAGCTTATTGATCGACATTTCCTGCTCCGAAAAGGAATCAGCGAAGCAGGCGCCCCATGGGGTCACTAGCCCCGCATGGGTTGAAGAGATCCACCTGGCGGTGAATAGAACCGCAGCCGGTTGGCAGCGGCAGGCTGGCATTCGGCCCAGCTACCGTTGGAATTCGTTGGAAGGATAGCACGACAATTCCCAACAGGAATCTGTTTGTTTCTCCACCTTCAAACCGTTCTTGGGCAGGCTTGAACGCCGAACATTGTTCGGTATCGTTTGATCTGTGATCGGCGCCACGGCGCAATGCCCGCGCAAACCATCTTGAGAGTGAAGAATGCGTACCGAACAGGAAGTGATTGACCAAACCAATGCCCTTGCGCGAAAGCTCTACGAGATCCGCGGGTACACGGCACCCGAGGGCTACCGATTCGATCGTGCGACCCATCCGCACGAAGCGGAGGCATGGCAAGGGGCCTGCGCCGCACAGGTCATGTTGACCGACACCGACCCCGAAGACGCTTTGTCCAATCTCGAATAACGAAGTGAGAGCCAGAAGACGAACATGGCAAACCCCACTATTGACCGCATTCTCGAAACGAAGGGCATCAATGAGGCCTACAGTGCTGCGTGCCAGCTCATTCGCGACCAGCAGGCCGAAATGAACGCCTTGTATGCCTCTCGATTTTTCGAGGTGCGCGTGCTCGACGACGGTAAGAAGAAGCTGTGGCCAACCACAGAAGCTGCGATCAGCCGGGCATTCGACCTGCAGGACTGCTTTGACGGGCCGCTCCCGGACTTTTTCTACTGCGATCAGGATGGTCAGTTGCATGCAGTGTCAGTGGGCGCACAGAGGCCCATGAATACGGATGAAGAGTGCCCGTTTCACTATGCTTCGTCGGCCCTGCTGGCCAACGGCCAGGTCGTCGGCCACGTCATCTACACGGATCACTGATGCCGTTTCGCACTGAACGCCGGCAGGACGCACCCCGCCCTCCCGGCAATCCTCCGCCGGCCGATATCAAAGCTGCCCGGTTACGCGCTGGCATTTCCCAGGCTGCAGCTGCGCGGCTCATCTACAAGACGACTCGTGCATGGGAATTGTGGGAAGGCGGCGCACGACGCATGGACCCTGCATTCTGGGAACTGTTTCTCATCCGGATTTCGGGTAATGCTGCGTAATGGGCATTGCTCGACGCTCGTCACGATCGCACCATGATCTGGGTTACCAAAGAGGGAATGTCGATGTCTCGATCAGCACCAGAAATCACGCGCACACGACCAGCGGGCCCTGATCACCAGGTGGTGACATCCGAGGGCGGGAAAGGAAGCTATCGACGTCGCCCGTGCGACAAGTGCCCATGGCGCGTCGACGCCGTTGGGGAGTTTCCGGCCGAGGCGTTTCGTCATTCGGCGGAGACGGCGTACGACATGAGTTCCCATACTTTTGCCTGCCACGATTCCGGCACGAGCAATCCTGCGATGTGCGCCGGCTTCCTACTTCGGGGTGCGGCACACAACCTCGCGGTCCGACTCAAGATGGTTAGAGGCGACAGTTTCAGCGACGTGGTCGATGGCGGCCACGAGCTTCACGAGAACTATCGTGCGATGGCGATCGCAAATGGCGTGGCGCCGGACGATCCAGTTTTGGGTGCCTGCCGGGACTGATTTCGACCACGGGACTCAACAACACTGGCTATGCCAGCTGCAACCACTGCGGCGCAGAGTTTCGGTTGTTCACCATTTTCAACCGCGACATGCAGGGGCTATGCAAGGTGTGGAAGCGCCGCCACGAGCGCGTCTGCTCGAAGAGAACACCGAAGGAGCGTCGTCAGTGGGCACGACCTTACACCGGCACAGACCGATTTGAGAGCGCAATTACCGTCGATCTATCCCACGTTGGTTTCATCGACGCGCCGCCGTGCAAACCACGAGTGGAGTGAGGGTAGACGTCGGCACTCACGCTTGGGAAGACCCCGTCTGGAGCGCACCATAGCGCCTGGTGACGCACATGGGCGAGCACCCGGCTCCGCTCAGGTACTAAAGTATCATTTGCTTGTGAAATTGCACTTTGGTGCAAGTCAGAAGTGATACTAAAGTATCATCCTCGCGCCGGTTGATACTTTACTACTACTTCTACACACCCCTTGGAAAGTTTGGAAGATGGTACTAAAGTATAATTTCGATCAGCAATGACACTTTAGTACCACCATGATCACTTTGGGCGAAGTTTCGAAGGCGCTCGCCGAGCGCGCGAGCAAGCGTCGGTACGGCAAGATGCAGCTCGCCGCCGACGCAGGAGTCACATACAGGACACTCAGCCACGTGCTGAGCGGCGACCAAGACTTCAAAGTGTCCACGCTCATGGCGGTGGCCGACCGGCTTGGCTTGGAGTTGGTGTTGGTACCCAAAGAGGCGCGTGCAATGTTTCCGTCCGGGAATAGTGCCCGTTCGACCGTTGAGCGCCCACAACTCCGCATTGATGGTCTGAAGGCCTCACTCCGAGGTAGCGAATCCGGAAAGGAACGGACTTCGGGAATCCAAAGCAAAGTCCAAGCGCGACTGGCACGTGTGCGCAAGGGAGGCGCGTGATGCTGTTTCGCGCCCTGGCAATCAACATCGGCACGCTGCGTGTCGGCACCCTGTTCAAGTACGGGACGGATGACCCGATCATTCGCTTCGTCGCGAGCGACGACTACATCGACCTGCCGCAACCGCCGACGCTCTCCCTCTCTATGCAGGCGGCAGACCCTGCTCAGCAGCGCGCGTTCTGGGCAGATGTCACCCAGCCGGTATTCAACGGCAGCTACTCGGCCAAAAAGGACGCCTTCCTCCTCCCGGCATTCTTTCAGGGATTGCTGCCGGAGGGCGTGTTCCGCGACCACATCGCAGCGGAACGCAAGTGCGAACCGGATGATCACTTTGAAATGCTCGCTGCCACGGGGCGAGACCTGCCTGGTAACGTCTCCGCGCGTCCCGTTGAGCTCGACTTCCAGGAGGTCGCTCACCTGGTCACACAGGACGCTGATTCGCTCGAAATGAGCGTAGTCGCTGAGCCGATGGAGGACGGCATGTCGGTATCAGGCATGCAAGCCAAGCTGGGCGTCTTGAAGGAAGGCGACCGCTACGTGGCGCGTACCAAATTGCAGGACACGCACATCATCGCCAAGCTGCCGGTGGTTGGTTACGCCCTCCTCCCGGAACTTGAAGACCTTTCCCTGCGCCTTGCAGCCGCAGCCGGCGTCACGGTATGCGAGGTCACGCTCGAGCCGTTGGAAAAGCTCGCCGTTGAGCACAATTACGACTTGGGGGATGAAACGACCGGCAAGACAAACTTTCTGGCCGTCACGCGATTTGATCGGTCCCCTGGTGGCCGTATCCACGCGGAAGACTTCGGGCAGATTCTGGAGATTCAGCCCGAGAACAAATACCGCTCGAGCTACTTCGACATTGCCGCCGTCATGTTGGACGAACCCACACTTGGCGAACCGGCGATCCATGAGTTGCTGCGCCGGATCACCGTGAACGAGTTGCTGGGAAACCCCGACATGCACATCAAGAACATCGGTGTGCTCTACCTGGACGGTGTAAGCCCAACGCTTTCGCCAGCGTACGATATCGTGGCCTACAGCGCCTACAACAACCGCCAAGGGCACGGGCTCTACATCATCCCGCCAGAACTCTTGCCGCCGCCGCCAAAGGATAAGCCTGCACCGAAGCAGCGCTTGAGTCCGACAATCCTACGCAGATTCAGCGAGAACCTAGGCTTGCCCGAGAAACCTTTGGCCACAGTCGTTATGCAAACCGTGCAAAACGCGGTCAAGGCGTGGCCGCAGATGATTGAAGAGTCGAAACTCACTGCCCGGCAGAAGGAAAACTTGTTGGCCTTCTTCAACAGCCAACCCATGGTGGCGTCCGCCCGTGCACGTCTGGAGCGCCACGCAGCAGCATAGCTCACGGCCAACCGAGAATAGCGGCAGTCGGCCGCCGACGCGAGCACATGCCCTCGGCGGAGCCGCTGCCTACCTGAAGGCCATGATCGCCAACGCGATCGCAATGCAAGGGCCTACCCACTTCACGATGCCGTGAATTTTGTCCAGGCTCGCGATGAGATGATCGATGGCCGTCGCCACAGGATCATTCCCCGCGCCGGCGGCCGGGGCAACGTCCTCATTCAAAAGGCTGTCATCTGCGCTCTGCAGCGCGGCCGTGGGGCCCGCTTCTGCCTGATTCGCATCGGCCTTACGCAGATCTCTGCTAGACGATGCAAAGTGAATCGATTGCACTGAGCCGGTGGCCAGCTCCGGGAGATCAATCGTGTTATCCCGCTTGTTGGGTCGGATGAACAGATGGCCTCGCGACGACACCGGCGCCATGGTGTGCTCGGTTGTATAGAGCCCACGCAATGAGAGACTCAACTGCATATCGTGGATCTCGCCGTTACGGACTTCCGCGACAAGGTTCTCAATGAATGGCTTCGGCAAGTAGCATTCGACCCACCATTCGTCGCTGTTCCCGATCTCCCAATCGCCTCTGTTAAAGCCCAGCATCGCGCGACCCAACTGGCCAAACTCGAACCCGTCGGGCCCGGGTTCGGGCGCCTCACGAGTTGCGCGCGGTTCCTCGGCTCCAAGAACAATGGACAGTTTTCGGACTTTCGAGGTGGGGTCGCCGACCACCGAGATCGAATAGTCCTCGAGCACCGCGGTACCTCGGACGCGCGTTACCAGCTGCGGCAGATCACCCTGTTCCTGAGGCTCCCTCAGGAAAGTCAGCAGTTCGAGCGTCTGCGCTTCCAACCAGATGCGGCGGTTCGGATAGTAAGTGTGCGACTTCCCTTCCGTGTCGGTGTACTGAAGCTCACCACCGCCGATGTCCTTCACGTCCACAACGACTTTCGGTTGCCCACGTGCCATGCCGCCTCCCCAAGGTTGAACCCGATTCTTCTATGCCAAATGATACAGCCGCGATTGATGGCCTGACGCGCGGTCCGTGGCGCCGTTTCCCCCTCTAGCAATGTGGTAAGTCACCAGGTCTATGCGCATGGCAAACCCGATCGCATGGGGCGCGCAGGCTTTGCCGGCAAAGGTGGCTTTGAAGGACATGTTGGCCGGATATTCGCCAGCGTTCGGCGGACCCGATCGCGCGCGGAAGCACGCTTCAAGATGGACGGGCGTGTCCATTTCGGGCGTGCCCGGAACGGAATGGAATCACTGCGCTGATCCGGATCGCGCGCAGGCCGCTCCCAGGAGATGGCCGCTGCTCGGTTAGCGGCTTTGCCTCAGTGGTCGGATGAATTCCTCGCGTTCCCCAGCAGCTGAATGCCCCAAGGGGTGACAGCGTGATCTTCCGCGCGCTTCACGCTTCTTTCCAGGCGGGCCTGCCGGCGACGGCTTGCCCGCAGATCCGTCCTAATGGTGTGGATAGCGAGATCGCAGAATGGTCATGGCTAGCCGCGATAGCACTACATACAGAGCGCCAACAAAACAGTACAGGAACGATGGGAAAAGGAAGAAGCCGAGCATCTCATCTTGGCCGAAAAAGACCAACCAGCCAGTGATGACCGCACTGAGAAAGATGAGGACTTCAGCAGCGTTTGCCGCACGCTCGAGGATTCGGCGTTTACGCTCGTTCATGGCCATGCCCCCTACGGCGATGCCAAAACAACACTCGGCGCGCAAGAAACCAAATCGCGGGCACAGTCAAAGCGCCCAGGGCCGACCATGGACCAATCGCCGCCCTGCCCACCGTCACGTACACGAAGTGCATGGCCATCAGCCAGATCGCAAGCGACGCGCAGGCAAACAGCCAAGTTCTGCAGCCGATTACTTTTTCCATAGTGGATTCCTTAGCGGCTCTCGCCGTGGATTTGGTGACCAAAGGATCCATCTACCGCACCGTCGGCTTTGTCGCTATTGGCATCTTTCGTGCCGACAAAGACGCTTCCAAGGAAGGTGCAGAAGTTCATCATGAAGAGATACGCGACGACGCCAGCTGCCGCCTGCATGGCCACGGCCGTCAATCCATTACCTGGGATCTTCAGCGTACACAAGACAAGAATCACCAGGAGCCCGAAGGTGAGTGCCGCATTTTTCTTAGCTGCCATGTTGTGTTCCTAAGAGGTTGTTCGTTTGGCGTTCCGCAGGCCTATGCCGAGCCGACCAGGTTCCAGGCTAGAACGAAGATTGCGACGAGGACCTGGCCGCCTACGTACCCGCCGAAAATGCCCAGCGCTATTGCGCTTGCTTGCGATCGTCGCGTTTCGCCATTCATCCGCGAGGTGAGCGACAAGTAAACGGCGCACGGAAGCGCAACCCCGAGTGGACTCGCGAACGTGACGATGCTCCTGCTATAGCCGAGGTAAAGCACCACGTAGAAGCACGCGAGCATGAACAGCACGCCGGCCGTAACGGCAAATGCGACCACACGCGAATCCCGATCGAACTTGGCGCCCGCCATCGGCTGCGAAGGCACTGGCGTTGTGGCATCGGTCGAAGATTCAAAGACAGATTTGATCGGGAAGCGTGTACTCATGGACTTTTCCGAGGCGTCACATCTGTGCATTGCGAACGCGTACCCAAGCGCCAACGCTCGGGTTCTCGATGTACTGGGCCGCCTTCCCCTCGAAGTTGGTCTTGGCGTTGCAATCGATTGCCATCATGTACAGCCGGTCACCTTTCTCGCTCACGAGGTCGAAACTCCGAACACCGTTCTTGCCGTCGCCATCGAATTTCACGGTCGCATGCTCTTCCGTCAGTAGGCGAAGATCCTTGTCGGAAACGCTTGCCAAGCGATGGCTCGCTTCAAATGTACGCAGCACAGCCTTATCGTTCTTGATGCTGATGTGTTCCTGCTTGACCTCGTTATCAAGGTAGCGCGCGAAATCCCCCTCCGGGCTGCACGTTGACGCGGCATGAGCAGCACCTGCCAACGCGACCAAAACGGCTAACACAAGACTCGACTTCAACATTTGTTCTTCCATTTTAGTGTCTGCCGGCGTCCGGCCGGGTGCGGGGCGCAGTTCTCGCCAAGTTGGGTTTTCCTATTTACATGACTTGACGAGGATTCCTGCGCCAGTGCAACCAGCCGTAGGAAATGCTCGCCCCCACACCAATGACTCCTAGCATCATGGCGAGCCAAGACAAAAGTGTTAGCAGCCCAGTCGTCACCAGGTGAAGGGTTGTTCCGGTCTCTGGCAGTACCTGGCTCCACCAGCTCCAGACGATAGCCGGAATTTCGGGCTTCACCATCCCGGCAAAGAGCCATGCAAATAGCATGAGCGTGATACCCCTTTCAGAGGGCTTAGGCGAGCCATAAGCCTGGTCTAGCCAGATATAGGCAGCGCAGCCAATGGCGAAGATGACAAGGACGACGAACGAAAGCAGATGCAACACAGGAATCTCCGATCTTTCCTAGGCCTTCCGGGAGTAGTGGATGCAGCCAAACTGCGGGCCGGTTATCACCATCCCACCGATCACGTAGTCATGCCGCCCAGGATCGGCCGGCTTCGCAATCTCATCCGGAGCCAATTCGTGCGGGCTCAGTTGGAATCGCCCGCAGGCGCCTCGCTCGATGGTGCCCTTCTCTATGTGCTCAAAGGGCTCAAGCCTGCGCCAGCTCGTGCAGTTTTCGCAGGTCTTGGTGCTGCCGTATTCGCCGATCATTGCCAAAACTCTACCTAGTTCTTGGTGACCAAGGACGCATGAAATGCCGCCAGCGATGACACGACGTCAATGCCAACGATATGTAGCACTACACCGGCTACGACCACCATCGCCACCGCAGAAAACAAAGCCTTTCTGAACCACGGCAACCGTTCGTCGAACTCCCGTTGCCGCATTCGCATAAGGTGTGGTCCATAGAGACTATCGTGCAGCCCTTCGTCCACCTCCTTGCGGACGACAACGTTTCGGATGTGAAAAATGCCGATAGCAATCAAAAACCACGCCAAGCTGGCTGAAACAGCAGAGCGGGCAAAGTAGATCGAAAGCACGAGCGCAAAGGTTGGGGCGAAGAGCCACAGCCCGTAGAAGCATCGGTTGGACCAAGTGGCAAGGGGAATCTCGTAGCCACGCACAAAGAGCGATTTCGGGGTCATGCTTTTCCCTTGGAAGAGGTTTCCTTTCGGGATTCTCCAGGCATCACACCTTTCCTTTCTTACCGCACAGTGAGCACACTGCACCGCCTTGAAGCCGCACGCTTCCGTCGCACCTTTCCTTCTCTTGTGTGACGTAGCAACGCTTCTTCTCATTATCAAGATTTCGCTCAAGGCGCCCTTTCAGGAGGCCCTTCTTAAGAGGCTCTGACTCATCCGGTGGGATGGGAGGATTAAGCGGTGGTTTCGACATGGGGTTCCTCGATTGATCGAAGTTTGAGCCAATAAGCTCGGCTCACCTTATGCTCTGGAACGTCCGCGTTTACGCAACATCAGCGGCCGCGGACCCCGTCATTCATCCCGGCGATGCCCGAGAATCAGTGGCGACCAAATCTCGACGAGCAGGGTCACACCGAACGCCGCGACAAACCCGAAGGCTGTCAGCTCGAGTAACAGCACGATTTGCCCCATGGTTGGCACCGCAAACAGCGGTGTACCCCAACCAACGACCAGTCCACTGAGTACGGTCCAGGCGACGAAGAACCACCACCCGATACGTTTCGACTTGCTACGCTGATTCATTTCTCGATTCCTTATGGCCCCGTTCTGACCGCTCTCCCGTGGCATCGACATGGCTTTCGTCGAACTCACAGACGCCGTATAGGCACAGCCCGCAGGCGACCTAACTGTCACCAGCCCATTGGGGCCAGTGCGCAGTGCTTATACGAGCTCATCGTTTCGTACTCGATCACCGTGATTGTCTTTGCCTTCTCGTCAAAGCAGGCAACGAGGTGGGGCATCCGATAGAGCCCCATTTCCACCGACTTGACCAACGTGTTCTGTACCGCGCCCGCGAAATCCCGCGTTCCGTAAAGGACGCCGGCGGCGTTGAATACGTTCGGGTCCACGACGTGGTCGACCTTCGTGTTCCAGACAACCTTATAGGAGCACATGCCGGCATAGTGTTCGACTAGTCCCCGCAGCGTTTTCGCATCGCTCGGCGCCTTGTAGTCGCCATCGACACACGGCGCACCTCGGGACGTCGTTTCCTGCAGGAGCTTGTGATAGTTGGTCGCCACTCCAACCAGACACACCGCGGCCACGATTCCACAAAGAATCCAGCCGAGTTTTCCCCATAGCGTCGAGCGTGCTGTCTGATAAACGGTCACGTTTGCATTGCGCATATTGACTCCTCCCCAGTGTGCAGTTGTCTACTTTTGAATGCGGGCGAGGTCGACGCCGCCAACCTGGTCGATATCGCAGGTGCCTTTCACCCACACCCCGGTCGGCACTTTGTCGAACGGAATGGGGTCTGTCGTCTTGTACTGCGCGAACGAGTAGGCTGTGCCCCCGGGCGTATAGAACCGGCATCCGATGCCCGCGTCACGAAGCGCTTTCGCGTATTCGCTGTGACCGAACTTGTAATACACCTGGCGAACGCCGGTCGCGTCTTTGAGCGTGGTTAGGACAACCGTCGAATCATCCACGGCCTTTCCAGTCAGGAGCGCTTCCTCGCGTTCCCGGATCTTGTTGCTCGACACCCAGTCGGACAAGGCGCTCAGCCTGTCGGCGATACCCCATATGACAAGGCCCAGCACAAGAAGCGATAGCAGAATCGCCCCTGGGGATGTAGCTCGGCTTCGAGCAGTGTTTGCGCTGGAATTGTTCACCGTACCCCCCTTGAATCAGCGCACGCTGCGCTGCTTCAGATTAGCCCAGCCCTTCACCTTTCCCGTCTCGGCGCGATGCACGATTCGTTCCGGTCGCTCAGGAATGGCGAGGTTGTAGTACGTAATGACCTGGCCAAGCTCGTCGTCGCGATGCAACGCGGCTTCGACCACAGTGTCGTCCCACAGCCAGAACAAGTACTGCCCATGATCATCAGGCAGGCCGGCAGTGAAGGTGATGTTCATCGTCGATGACATGGTCATGTGTTCCGCGTCCTCAGCTCATTTGGGGACGCAAGTTGTCTTCAGTACACCGTCTTTCGCAAGCTGCTTTGCCGCTGCCTCGCAGGTGGGCTTGCCGGAAAACTCGGTGGAATGGATTGCTTCGACCTGGCCAGTCATGGAGCTGATGGCGATCATGATGAGAATGTAGGTTTGCATTTGTCAGCAGTCAGTCGAGTAAGCCGTGCTCGCGGAACAGCGTCACATCGTCAGATTCGGCTTTGGTTGGATCACCGCCCGCCGCAAACAGGGTCCGCACCGCCGGCGTAACGCCACCCTCCAGCCGGAGCAGCGCGGCGACGGCACTGAAATATCCCCGCGCCCGCTCGATAGCGGCATCCGGAAGCGTCGTGACAGTCATGCCTTTGCCATTCCCGCGCATTTCGATCCGGACGGAACCGGTTTGGTCGCCTTTGACAACCTGACCGACTTGCCCCTGGATGACAACAACGTTGCCCGCGGCGTCTGTGATGATCCGTGGCATCAACGCGTCACTCCCAAGGCCAATTTGGGCGGGTTTTCCGAGGCGAATCGACATGCAACGTGCCGGGTCCGCCGATACAAACGTAGAAGGTTGCGACGAGCACGAGGAAGACGATGAGATAACGGACCCAGTCTGGAGCCCCGGCGATGTTCACGGCATTTCCGATGGCAAGCACCAATGCGACGGCGCAAATCGTCCAAGCAAGCTTATTCCAGCCCCCCAGGACAAGTCCTGCAAGGACGGTCATAACGGCAAAGAAAGCACTCGTTATCGCAATGATTTTCAGCATATGTGAATCTCTAATATTGGCGCCCTGACGGCACCGCCGCGAAGCAACAGACTCCGCGCCTTCAACAACGCTATATCGGCAAACGTTCTGGATACTTAACCAATGGGGCATTCCAGCCGGTCCAGAGCCCTGGAGACCCACGAATAGCGATACCGCTGGGCTAACTCCCGAGCACGCACCCCTCTTTTACACTTGGGCACGCGGATTTCAAGAGTGGCCTGCGTTTCGGCCTAGACCGGCTTCCGAGACGAGTTCGGATCGAGGTGCGTCCGATTACCGGGTACTCCGGTACCGCGTTCCAATCCGGATTTCCGAATCAGCCGACAGCCGCCGGCGGAAATCAGTTGGGCCGTGCGGGCAGCAAAAGAGGTCAGGGCTTTTCGATGAAACGAGCTCGTTGGCAGCCCCGATTCCCGTTCGGATCCGGCGTATTGCAAAGCGCTCCTAGATCCTTGGATGTCTGCTTTGCGACTACGCCAGGCACGTAGGCGTATCCGATGAGTTTCCTTGGAACCCGATATTCCCAGGTTCCATCTGAGATTTGCTTGAAATAGACGACATCAAGCAAATGCCCCTTCGCCCATTTGTCTGGGACCAGCCCAAGCTGTGCAGCCCGGTACATGAGGAATGAACCGTCTGCGCCTATCTGGAATAGGTAACTCGTACCAAGGAGATACGCAGCTGCAGCAAAAATCACCCCCATCACGATGAGGGCAACATCTTGGCCTTCGACTTTTCGGCGGTTGGGCATCTTCATTCCGTTCGGTTCAGTTCAAGAACCAGTTTAGTGGCGCCGGCGTGCCGCGCGCGGCAGTCGCCTGGACCTGATGTACCTGGTCCGACAGCGCTTTCCCCAATTCGCCAGGAGCGACCTGCTCGATGCATCCCGCCAAGCTGACCGCCGGCCCGGCAAGCTGACACTGCCGAAAGTCCGCAACGGCTTGGGCCTTGTGTGGATCGCCTGAAGCCCACGCGTTTAGCCTTCCCTCCACGAACTCAGAAGACATTGCCGATGCCGCGGTGAACTGCCCTACCACGAACGCGGCCGAGATCGCGATGAGCGTGATGGTGGCATTGCGAGCGATTCGCTCGACGTTGGCCCAGCGCTTGACGTCTTTCATACGGTCCTTCCAGCTCACACCCTGTTCAATTCGATTCATGACCATCTCCTAGATTGGGCACGCTGCCCATACCTAGAAATGGCACCCAGTCGGCAAAACCGGCAACGCAAGTTACACATTTCAACTATTTGGAGAGTCGTGTGGAATCGGGCATGCCGTCGGAACTATCGACTGTGACTGCTCCGCACTCGATTCGGCCGATCTGGATGTCCAGCGGGAAGAGGGTTAGGCCATAGCAAACTGCCTCACTAGTGGCATTGCAGATGTTCCAGGCCTCCTCTGCGGACGTAGCCCCGCACGTGGCGCAACGCCTCGCTTCGGCGCTCGCAATGCTGGGGCTCTGAGGGGTGTTCATGAATGCCTCCACACGTTATTCCGGATCACTCACATTTCCTCTGGATGGGCGGGGATGTCGGGCCGGTACCGGGATCGCCTCCCATCGTCGCTGCGTGTCTCCGGCCAGATCCACCTAACCACTTGGCGACATCCGTGGGCGCCTGCGTGGTGCAGGTCACGACCACTGCCCGGGTAAGGCCCGGTTGATGGAGACTCCGGTTGCCCGCCGCATCCTCACGCCTCAATTTCCTTAACGGATTTCGCAGGAACGCTTGGATCCGCTGCGACTCTTCGCTTGGCGCCGATCCCATTGTGCCGACGCAAAGTTCACGGTGCTCAGGACAAACACCGGAAGCGCGAAGATGAGGAACGCAAAAACGCTCACGGCGAACGCGAGGATATTGCCGTCCAGCAAGAATGTAACGCCCGCGGTGCCGGCGAGGAGCAAGCCAAGGATGCTCGCAAAGAGGAGGAGCGCCGCCGTCCTTTCGGTTCTCCAGAAGAGGCGGATGTCTTCAAGCATTTCGTGCACTTCATTCTCCTTCCGTTCGGGATTGAATCCACAGCGGTTGCTGCGGGACTTCGTTGCTATGGACAGAACCGGTGTTCAGTGAAGCGTGTCGCCATTCAGCACACGCACCGCCTGAACGGCCGCAGCCTCGTCTTCGGCGCTGCCGACGGCGTTGTCCTTGGCATCGTGCAGACGCCACTTGCCGATCGCGCGGCTTGGCACGAACTCGTACGCAAATGGGCCGGTGGCGTACGACAGCTGCTCCTCATTGATCCGGAATCGGCCATTGGTGCTGTGACGGTTTGTCAAAGGTTGCTCCCTGGATAAATGGAATTCGTACGGATGACCGCTGCGGCCACAAACGCCCCGCCATCTGGGGTCGACACGTGGCTACGCGGCCGGATCACTTTGACCGAACACATTGTTGAGCTTGCACCGGCCCAGATTGTCTTTCTCCAACATGCCCGCTCTCAGCATCGCGTCGATGGTCCGCTGGTCGACCTGGGAAGTCTTGCCTATGCTGTGCATCACAAAACGCCCGCTCTTCGAGTCGAAGACCACGGATTCGCCGGCGTTGACCCGATTGATGATCTTTTGCTGCGCGGCGCTCGGCTTTGGCACGGTCGCTTTGCCCCCTTTACTGCAGTAGCTGAGCGGAATGTGGGTACCCAACTTTAGGAGGATGTCCGCATGCGCATGCCGGTTTGCCTCCTCTGGCCGCATGTCGAAGGCCAGGTAGGCCGGCGTTCCACTTGAGATCACCCGCGCCGCCTGCTGGCCGATCAACCCCGATATCTCCGATGTGGCGTCCTTGAGCGCCTGGGCCCGCATCTCCCATGGCAATTCGCCAATCTCACGTGCGGCGCGCGTGTACTCACCGCCCTCGCCAAACGCCTCGTATGGAATGTGCTCGTACTGCATGTTCATCTCCCTTCTCAGGCGCGTGCCCGTATTGCCGCTGATCGGCTTTCGTCCAACGCAGTCGGTCGTGTCAGACGAGATCAGGCTCATCGCGAACCAAGAGCTTCCCTTCCGAGAAGGTGAATTCCTTTTCCTCATAGGAATGGCGCGAGGTCTCAAGCCGCAGGAAGCCCCAGATGGACCCATCCTCCACTAGGCGGGCAGAACTGACGCTGACCACTCGGGCCTGAATCAACCCGCCACGCCGCGTGGCCAGCAACTGTGGCTCACCGGAAATCGAAATCCCTGCCGCACTGAGCATCGCATTCAACTGTGCACCGGCTGCATCGCGTCCTGCCCTCACCCGTTCCTTCATCTTGTCGGTCAAAGCGGACCGTGCCGCCTGATAGTTGTGAATGAGCTCATCGGCGCCGTCGCCCAGAGCCCGCTTGATGTGTTCCAGGCTGCGGCCGGAGACATCTCGTTCGTCAAGCAGCAGATTGAAGATCACGGACGCGCCAAAGCGGTCGTTTGCAGTGTTCACGGCTTCCACGATGGCCGCCGGATCGAAGTGCGCCGCAGGACCGGCATCAGGCTGGGTTGCTGATTCACAGATGGCTTCAGGCATAGATCCTCTCGTTCATGTCAGCCGTACGTGCTCGAGCTACCCAATATATCGACGGCGCGCAGCAGATCCAGTTCCGCTGATGAGTCACAACCATGCGCTCGACGCCCACGGTGCTGCCGCAACCGCCCTGCACTCCCGATAGGAATTTGCCGTTGCGTCTCCGACAGTCGTTCCGCCGTTCCCAGTAAACCTGGTTACCTTGCGCGTCCTGTTCCATAAAGGAATCTGTCAAGCGCTCCGAATGGCAAGGCGCGGTGCAGATGACGCCTTACTCAAGCGCCGCCAGCTGGAGCAATACCTCGAAGCGCCGCAAAGATCGCGTCGAAATACCCATTGAGTGCAAGCCGCTCCTCACCCACTGGGTACGCCCGAAGGTCCGCATCCTCTTCAGCCATTTCCTGTTGGGATGTGCCCAATACTAGGTAGGGGCTGATTTGGCCTCGTGCGGCCAAGCCATCCTGGACATACGCCTCGAACGCCCGGGCAATCATCTCGTGGCGCTGATACCAGTACTCACCCTGGCGTGGCATTCCCGCAATCTTCCAAGCGTCTCGGAGGAACTCGGACGCCTGCCCTGTCCTTCCGGTGAAGCTCAAGATCTCTCGCAACGCTGGGAGCAACTTAGGCGCCGATGGGTGTGATGCGGCTGGGAAGGCCCAATCGTGCAATGACAGGTAACCATCTGCAAGCCTGAAGTAGGAAGGGTTGACCCACTGGACGAGATAGGCATCTAAGGCATGCCACCATTCGTGCGCCACCGAGCCGGCACCGCGCTTGCGGGTGTAATTGAAGCAACGCAGCCCGGGCTCGTAATGGGCAAGCGCCCGCCCGACGCCGCGCGCCCCTACGGCCAGCGCCAGCCCCTTGAGCCCGATCCAACGTGGCTTCAAGCCGAGAAAGGCGGCCAGATCGTGCAAAGCGTCATAGAGCTCGTTGACCCACAGTTGCCGCTCGGCCTGTCCCAAGGATTCCCCAAACTGGATGCCGCGGAAGCCAAACACGCCCATCAACTCTTCTGGCGTGACGTCTCGCCCTTTCCGGTGGTCTGCGCCAACCCGTTCAATCTCCCGCGCTCGAGCGGCCCTGCCGGCACCGACCGCGCTTGTGCCTTTCGCAATGTGTTGACGGGCTGACTCCAATGCCTCTGCTCTGGTCAGGATTTTCTCGGCGAGCAATGTGTAGCGGTTCCCCTCCACCCGCCCGACGGCCCAGGTGCCGTCTGTGAGTTTCACGGGGACGATGGCCGAATCGAAGGCGTGGGCGTTTTCAGGCCATCCGAGATCCGGCAGCCAGGTTGCGAGAGCCAATTGGCGCAACGTCAGGTTGAATGGCCCGCGCAATCGCCGCGATCCCCGGCCCAGCGCAAGGAATACCTGGACGCCCCGATCACGCAAGGAGAGGTTAGGCAGGTTGGGAAGTTCGAATCCTGCCGCGCAGGCGAGATCATTCGGCATGCGTTCCACGTCTGCAACAGTCCGAGCACGCTCGAAGAGATCTCGGATGAGGGGAGCAGCCCGCTCGAAGGCAATCTGCCAGTCGCGAGCACTGCACTCTTTCATGCCCGATTTAGGGCGGCTGGCAAATCCTGAATAGAGGACCGCCAGTTTGGCCACGACCTCGCACGGTCGCCCTTCATCGATCCACAGCTTCCAATCAGGCTCTGGCCAGAAGTCAGCCAGGCAGACCGCCTTCCCCTCATTCACCTCGGCATCATTGGAGCGGTGCTTGTGGGCGTAGGGAATCGTCTCGCCGGCATCGTCAATCTCAGATCTCATGGCAGTCTCCTCCCGACAGGAAACCGCTGGCGATGCCGGTTAAAGGTTGCCATATTCACGCCCTCCACCAGCAGCAAGCCTGCATCCCACAGCTTCCAAACGGGAATTTGCACTGCGCTCACCTCTTAGGCGACACCGACTGGTCGGTTGGCAGACCTGATTGCCGTTGAAGACCCAGGCTCGGCAGGTCCGCCAGCCGCGCGTGACGGCCGATTCATTCGCCCACGGACGCGCGCCCGCCAGTTGGCACCACCACTCTCCGCTGGGATCCTGCGCGCGAATGCACTGCCGCCGCGTAGCTGTACGGCCTTCATGCGACATCAAGCTCACCCTCTGCATCTTCCTTGCCGGAACCGGGCGAACCACCGTCAATCACCACGAGCATGTTGTCCAGGTAGGTGGCACTCGTCTCCAACGGCGTATCGGCCATCACGCGAACGTGCACCCGCGACTTGAGGATCGCCTCCAGATCCGCCTGAAGCGGCGGCGTCGGCTGGCCCATCTCCCCGAATGTCACAAACTCGTACGGAACGGTCGTGTCCTGCGGACGCCGCCTGCCCATCGCCCTGGTGCCGACCATGTACAGACTGATGAAGCCGTGTTGATCAAGCGCCGCCGACATCGCCTCGATGTGAGGCTGCAGGGCGTCCAACTCAGCGACCGCGCGATTCTTGTGAACCTCGCCCATATTCACCACCGTTCCGCAATACGCGCTGATGATGTTGACCCGTGAGTGGCCAAGTAGCCGGGCCACCAGCTGGGCAGCAACCCGGGTCTCCCCACGCAAAGGACTGTTGCCGCCTCGGATCGCACTCTTTACGCCAGAAAGGTGCTCGAACTCGTTGTTGGCCACCTCGTGGCGCAGTCCATGAAGCGTGACGCCGAGGTCCGCCTTGGTCAGACCGAACTTCCGAGCCAGGTACGACAGGTGATTGGCATTGGCCTGCAGGGATTTCCCCGGCCAGCCGAGGTGACCATCACGGTCGCGGACCACCGACTGGAGTTCCTTGAGCACGGCCAGCTTCTCAGGCGTATCCAGGGGAAGCACGCGATACCGCCCGCCCTTCGTACCCTTCTTGATCGGAAGGCCAGTGCCACTCGCCGCGATGGCCGCCTTCAATTCGTCCCGAGTCACGTTGACATCGCTGAATGCGAGGATGTTCGTCACGCCGCCCTGATCGATCGTGGCGTACGGACGAATACACACCATCTCGAGCCGACGCAGACCCCAGGTTCGTCCCGCCAGGAGCATGAGCCCCGCGCGTTCGTCGGCCGCCCGGATCTGAGCGAGCTTTCCGTCGATGTCCACGCCGTTGCCGGACCAGCTCTTGTCCACCTGCGCAGAGAGCGTGCGCTTGGCAGCATCCGGGTCATCCTTCACGAAATCCTCGGTGGGCCCAATCATGTCGGCCTTGCCAATCCAGGAAGCGAAAATACGGAATGCCGTCAGACGGTTCTGAATGGTTGATGCGGACTTCCCCTCATCCAACCATTTCTTCACGAGCGCCTGCATGTGCTTCTTCCGGAAGCTGTGGATAGTCTCAAAGCGGAATCCGAGCAGCTTCAGTTCCTCGAAACCCAGAAAGAGAATCTTCGAACGTGCTTCCTGGGTACGATCCGATGCGCGCCGATCTCCCCGGACAGTCCGGAGGTTCTCTGGCTTCTTGATCAGATCGGTAAGCTGCTTCTTCCAGTTCCACGAGGTCGAGTACATGCCTTCCGTCCCCTTCCGGCTTGGATTTCGCCCCGTCCCAGTCCCTTCGAAAAAATCATCCATCGCTTGGCTCCGTGGTAGCACTGACCACGCTTTGTGTTTCTTTCAACCGTCCAGGCTCCATAGCCCAGATGCCATCGAATTCCACTCCCCGGTCTCATCCCCGCAGGAATCGACGCTTTGACGCATCAATCCCTCCGAGCATGAGGCCGGCTGTCTATTGCTTGCACCGCGTTCCTACAGGAATTGCTTGGTCGCTTCCGTAGCGACAGGGGTTGGCAGGGCCGTACGTTAGAAACTCTCGGAACTACATAACCAATCCCTTGGCTATGCAATTGCGCTGGTGCGCCATCCTCTCTTGTGTCAAAGAGAGGAGCCTAAGTCGCGTTTGTTGGAGGTGGCGACACCCTCGGATTGTCATTTGGCGCACTCCAGCGCCTCCTGAACGAATCTCTCTCCTCCCATTCCATCCCTTGCGGCCACCGAACCGTGACGGGTTCGAGCAAGTTGCCAGATACCAGACCCGCCCACGACACGCCTCAATGGGCGCTCGCAAACGGGTAGGTCGACTTCCATGCGGTTAGCACGAAGCCGCGTCCAGCGGAATGAGAGTCATCGGAAACAAGAAGCACATCGCGCGCTTCGCGCCAGTAGCCCCCCCGTGTAGGACGGGAGGCTGGCGGCTGGCTCCCTATAGGAGCGCTCACACAGCTTTTTCATCGGTGGTGTGCACCGATTTCATATTGCGAAACCCAACCGACTAGACCTTCCTAGCGGAAGCACCTATTCGCGGGTTGTGGGGTGCCTTGGAAATTTCTATGCGTGTACGAATGCCGAACCCGCGCTCTAAGCGCGAAGCATGCCGGACCAACCCGGCAGCTGTCGCTGCAGGAGGTCATCGCGGATTTGGATCGTCACGTATTGAAATGCCGTTGGCGGGCGTTGCCACGTCTACGCCGATTTGGCGAGCCGCACGAATCCCTGAGGGATCCACTTCATACCTTTTGCCCGGTCGATCCTCATCGGATTCCGGGCGGAGCGGTCTGCGCTCCAATCTTCCACAAGTTCGAACGCATTGCGCGTCCTGATCCGAAGCCAGCCTTCTGGCAGGCGTTCGGGGGCTAGATGCGGCCCAGCTGCCGATCACCGCGCCGAGGCGCAGTAGATGGCGTGCAGATTATGGCGCCGCGCATTTCTTGTCAAGAATGAATTTTCCCTTCAGCCCCGCTCTACTGTTTGTAAATTCCTCCGATTCCTTTCTACCTACGGTGTTTCCTGCCGCATGCAGGGACACTCTCTTTGTAACACCGTTCATAAAAACCAGAGCGCCTGTCCTCGCCGCGTTCCTCTAATAGCGGGGCAATCCCCGAACAGAGACGAGATTGAGTGGAGATCCAACCAAGTCTCGACAGCGCGTGGCCGAACTTGTCCTCCACTTGGCCTCTGGACGGACCAAGCGTGGCCCCATATGCCTGCCAACACTGGAAAGCAGCGAGCATAACGGCCCCAAATTGGCCTTGAGCAGCTCATTACTGGCTCATCTTGGCCATTGTGTGGCCTCGAATTGGCCACAATTCGCAAGAACTTCTTGCCAGGAAGTTACAGGAACCATATCCTTGCCGTACTTCTTGCGGAGAACCTTAAATGTCAAAGTCCACCCCTGCGATCGTTCGCGCTATCGATGTTGGCTACGGCAACACCAAGCACACCCTTTCCCAACTCGACATCGACATGGATGTCAAAGTCGGGCTTTTCCCCTCACTCGCACCTCGGGCTACGCAATCGGACTTCACTGGTGGGTTGATGGCAAAGGTGGACCGAATTGTTGTTCAGGTTGATGGCGAGAACTATTCGGTCGGTGCAGACGCTCTTGCCGAATCCAAAGGTATCTATAAGCGTGAGGTGGCGAGTGCATATTCGACTTCGCGCGCATATCGCGCACTCTTTCTCGGAGCACTCCAGAAGATGCGGCTGAACGCCATCGACTACATGGTCGTTGGCCTACCTCTGACGACCTATGACCGGTACTCGAAGGAGCTCACGGAGCTACTGACGGGAACGCATGAAGTGCCAAATCCTGTGGCACACGACCAAGTCCTCAAAGTCGACGTCCGCCGGGTGAAGGTGTTTCCCCAACCGAGCGGTGCCTTCTACAACTACGCCGTTCCGCGCAAGCTGCTCCAGTCGATGTCGCAGCAGACCAATCTGGTTCTTGACCCTGGCTATGGCACGCTTGACTGGTTCGTCACCGAGGGCGCAAAGCCGCTCACCGGCCGATGCAGCGCGACTCCAAAGTCAGTTTGGGCAGTTAGGTTGGTGATTTGATACTGCACGGAGTCGTTCGCGATGTTCAAGGTGCCCGGCGTAACGGTAACCAGCCTCCAGGTACTGAAGGCATTTGTCGGGGACGATCTTACTGATCATCGCGGACACCTCGGCTTTTACCCCGGCCCACTCCGCCCTTGGCTCTGGCTGCCACGAGATGTAGTAGTTCTCGAACCCATGATCGGTACACCACTTATGAAGTGGCGAAAGATACTTTGGCCATTGCACTCCACCCGGGCCACTCACAATGAGTGAAGCCAGCGGGCGATGCAACTCGCAGCACAGACCAGCGAGGAAAGCCGCATAGCGCCATCGAGGTTCGAGTTTGTGACGGCGTTCGACGCCTTCAGTCGGGGTGAAGATCACGCCTTCAGAAGCCTGCAGGCTGTAAAACCCCATTTCGAGCGACAAACGAAAGAGGCCACCCGCGCCGGTGTGTGTCTCTAGTCTTGATGCCGGAAGGAGGTGCACGTACGCCGCCAAGTTGCTGATGACGGACATGTACATCTCGTTGAACTCATCGTCAGCACCGCCAGCGACTGTACGGATACGTCCCATCAACTGGGATTGACTATCAATAAGTTGCTCCACCGCTAACACGTCGATCCCCGGATCTATTGGGGGATAAACAGGGACGCGAACGGCTACAGTGTCGACTCGCGCGGCTGGCGTACCGAGCCGCGCTGCGATGACAGGCGAAACCGCAGGGATAGCGGCGGCCTCTTCTTCAGTTCGACCTAACAGCCGATGGAGGAATCGTTTGAGCATAGGGAAAGTCTATGCCCGGCCTCCAGAGCAAGAAAGCGCAAAACGTGCTGCATACCGACGGTGTTTCAAGGCATTTGAGGCGACTGAAAGACCGAACCGAGTCGAGCACGGCAACCCTATATAGGAGTTGATCAACTGGAGGTAATCAATCCTCGTCACTCACAGTGATGGTGCGGCGGACCGCAGAACTCTCCAGTCTCCGTTTGCACAGTAGACGGCATATTCGTCCACGAGCTGAGCAATCTGCTGCGCAAGGACCTCGTCAGCATCCCCTCCCGAAGGTGCGAAGAAAGCCGAAACTTGCTCCTGCGCTTGTCGACACGCTGGTCGCAATGCTTTCACAAGGCGCAATGCGTGGGCGTAAGGCATGCGATGGAACAAGTACTGGCGGACGTGCGCCGAAACGTCCAGCGCGTCGTTCAGGATCGAGGTATCACTGAAGACAAAGCTGTGCCCGCCGCCGCGAAGCTTCGCCGGCAAGCTGCCCAGACCGAGCGCGCGTCCCTCAAATGCACCCACAATCTGGTTGAACACAATCAGCGTTGGGGACACTTTCCCCAGGCCCTTCAGTTCACATGAACCCAGGGTGCGGAGGATGTTTCCGAGACGCATGCGCGTGTATTTGTCTTTTGGCATTCCCGATGGAATGTCATTCCCCGGAACACAGTGGCCAATCCCTCCCAGCGCCATCAAATTTGCGATCGCCGCCTGATCACCGCGGGAAAATTCGTTTGACGCGGCATAGTTCACCAAATGCCTGTCCGCCAGCTTCTGCAGTGCCCTGGCAACGCGGGGATGGTTGCCACTATCGATCCACAGGACCGCACCGCCGCCTGCGAGCATCTGCTCTGCCAAGCCCATGATTGCCATAGACCTGCCGGAGCCAGTTTCACCAAGGCTGCGCAGGAACAGTGGACGACGGGCCGAGATGGAGACCACTCCCTCGCGCCCGAGCACAAGTTCCCGGCATGATTGGTGTTCTACATTGGCGCGTTTGGTCGCCAACCCGCTGGGGCTCAGTCCGACTTGCATAGCAACTCGTGCCCGCCAGAAATCGCGCTGTCTACTTCCTGTAGAAACACGAACCCGGTTGAGGATGCAGGCAGCACCGATCAGCCTGCCTGCTGGTATGTCGCAACGACACGCGATTTGTGCCGCTTGCGCGAGCCGCCGAAGTTGCCGTTATTGCACACAGGGCACATCACCGGTTCGTTACGCTCATGAACGTGGTTGGAGGAGCAACAGTCGCACTCTGAAAGCCGTAGTTCGCCACTGTCAAATGCCCGAGCGAGCATGAGCGCGCGCTCAAAAGAGAATTCCATGCTCTTTTCCGCGGGCGCGCTCTCCCGAAAAAAGGCGTACGCCTCAATCAGCGC
The DNA here is from genome assembly GCF_003290055.1 of Ralstonia sp. GX3-BWBA. Lineage (NCBI taxonomy): Bacteria > Pseudomonadati > Pseudomonadota > Betaproteobacteria > Burkholderiales > Burkholderiaceae > Ralstonia > Ralstonia sp. GX3-BWBA. The sequence goes on from NZ_QMKS01000028.1 coordinate 133,774, forward strand.
ATCAACATGGTGAGCACCAAGATTGCAGAGCTTATTGTATGAGTGGAGTATGAGGCTGCACTCGAATCGACGATTCGGTTTTTGGAAGAAGCTTCCGAAATCCGGAGACGGTGACATGCCCGGCTTTGGCGTTCGCCCCGTCAACTGAGTAAAAATTTCTCGGAAGGTGGCGATATGTACCCCCCCGTGAGGGGTAAGGAGCGCCTGCATCGTTTTGGGTCTGGCGCCAAATTCACATAGCCGCTTCAGTCTGCGTTCGTGCTCAATGTAGAAGCGAAGCTGGGTATTTTTCATGTTTACCCACGCAACGCGATGACATTCTTGATCGCCGACGGTGACGCGGTCGCAATCGCAGCAACCTTGAGGAGATCCTCAAACTGGTTGTCGACGAAAATTGCCTGGTTGGCTTCTTTCGTCTTCTCAACAAGAACTTCAAGAGGGGTCTGGAGAAGCATGTCCACAGCTTCCTGGCTGAGCTTGTAGACCATCATGGCCCGACTCCTATCAAGTCGCACCGCGTTCCAGCGATTCTCCAAAGCCCTTGTATTCTCGCGCGCCGCGAGCTCAAGTATTGGACACATCATGTAGACCCCCCAATGTTTGCCGTCAGCCGATTCCCGTGTTTGGATCTAAGCCTGGGAATTACAACTTCTTGGCAAGAACTAACCCTGAGCGGAATCTACACAAAGGACAGCCCGTTAGCAAGCTGGAGGACACCCCTCGGAAGGGTTGATAGATGTTTCGAGGCAACAGGTCTAAAGTTCCACGAAAACAAGCCGTTACAGCTAGACCGCGTTGACTTCCTAGCGCCAACCGCGTCACCTTGCCCTAGATGAGGGTCACCTTACGCGGCCGGACGAATGTGATTTATTATTCTCATTTTCTTGGCTGCGGACGTGATTTTCCCAGTCGCCCGTGTCGACCTGCGGCATAATACGCCGCTAAAAACTCACTTTCTTTGGGTAAGCCACATGGAACAGAGCGGCATTGACGCCGTCCGTCAGACGTTTGGCCAACGCCTCCACTTGGTCCTGGATGCGAGAGGGTTGCCGACTACTGGATTTGCTCGGAGCAGGTTCATCGCCGAGTTGATCAAAGTCACATCGCCGACTGCATACAAGTATCTGTCCGGCGTGTTCGTGCCCAACTACGACATATTGATGGAGCTCGCGCGCCGACTCAACGTGACGCCAGACTTCTTGATCGGCGCAGAGGGCACGAACAGCTATCTTCTCTACGATCCGCGCGGGAAGGACCCGATTTCAATGTCCTTGCCTCAGCGCATTAAGGAGTTTGCGACCATCGGGTGGGCTGGCTTGTTCTTTTACTGGCAAGTGGCGCCTGAAGAGGCATTCTCACTCGTCCAGGCCGGCGACATTGTTGTCTATACGGCGCAAAACGTGGTCCTTGAGGATGGCCAGCACTACATCGTTCGCTATAACAACTTGATGTACGTGGCCAGGATCAGATCTCTGCCGGAAAACCCACAAGGGGCGCCGCGCTGGGAGTTCGCTTTTGAAGACAACACGGTCATCGATATTGCCCAATCCGACATTGGCATTGGCTATACGACCCATCAGCAACGCGATAGCCTCTACGTTATCGGAGCGCCCGTGTATCGGTTTCCTGCTGGACATGCTTTCCCGCGTTGAGGTCTGAGTAGGCGGTAATCAGATTGCCGTCCTCCCCCACAATGAACGCCCAGTGACTTTCTGCATGGAAGAGCTTTCGGCTTCCTCGATGGTACTCACGCGTTGAGACCATTCCCACCTTCGCGATTCGCTGCATCTCCTTCCAAGCATCAACTGCACCGACGTTGTTCAGCCGAGTTCGGAACTGATCGAACCCATGCTTTGTGACGCCGATCGTTCCGTGCCCTTTTACGTCCAGTAGAACTCGCATAGGCTCCGTCACCACCAGGTGCTTGACGCGGGTGCCCGCGCCCTCGCCTACCCAAGAGTCGTCCCTACTCACACTCGTTGGAACATCGAGGAATTTTGTAGTGAGAAGCGCCGCAAATGGGACCAGGTGGGATCTTTGGCTTTTGCCCGTTTTGATGTCTGCAATGAGCGACGACGAAACAGTGAGCGCGAGATTAGCGCCACTCCGATTATCGCCAAGCAATTGGACGTCTTCCACGAGATAGTGAATTGCGCTCAATTCAGCAACGACGGCCTTTTCTGGCACGTCCACCTCAACGCTGACGAAAACCATCCCCTGCTTCCGGCCTACCTTCCAAACGCATACAAACTTGTCACCGTCCTCCCGCGTGTGCACGGTGAGTTGATCCATCGCTGCAGTCATCAAAACTCCTCTATCTACTGCCTAGAGGATACGGAATGTGCCCTGGGTTTCAAGCCACTTTCCTCTCACGACAGCGCAAAAAAAACGCGCCGGGATATCCCCGGCGCGCTCATCATACACAGACCGTTTCCGGCCTGCCATCACGCCCTTTTGGGAAGCGATCGGACAAAATCATCCATGTCCATCCCTGCCTTTCCAGGTGCGTACTTGATTGCACGCTTGCCCATCGCTTTCGCACGCTGAGCAAGCTTTTCTCCCGCCTCGAAACCACGTCGACGACCCCGTTGATCCGGTAGGTCGTTGTCCTGATAGATGCGGATAAGGTCTACCTCATCTGGAATGGCGATTTCCTCCATCCCCTGGGCGTCAACGGCTGACCAACAACTCTCGCCGCGATATCGAATCACTGCGAGTGATGTCTCAATGCCTTCCGCAACGCTCATCTCCCGGCCGACCAATGGGAGCAGCCGGATGGCTCCCCCCTTCACTCCGATGGAGAGTTCCTTCTTACGAGCACTCGGTACCGGCGCCTTCTCTCCTTCCTCGGTCAGGAAAGTTCGATGGATGTTGCAACAGACGCCATCTGGGCCCTGAATTGCGGCCAGCATTCCCGGAAAATTGCCGACATGAACCCACTTCTCGTTGTCGTCTTTCTCCCAGTACTCCAAGGCAGGATGAAACCGCAATACTCGAGGCACTTCAGATTCCTCCAGCCCGGGCAGCCTTCGCTCCAAGTGCTTCCATACCGGGTCTCCTTGAGTCACCCGAAAACCGGCGTCCCAAAGCTTTTTGTATCGCCCTTTCCTCCGCTCTACTTCAGCGGGAGTAAGTTCGTCGCTGGACTTCAGGACAGGCCTCGGAGCAAGCGCTGAACCGCTTAGGTCGGGCACGCTTCCCCCCGACCATTGGATCGCCCACTCGATAGCTTCCATGAAGCTCACGCCGCCCAGGGCGAACTGCAGCAACTTCAGGCCATCGCCTGGGCCACATCCGCGACAGAAGTAGTTCCCATCTCCCCACTTGTCGGTGAAGCTGTAGCGATCATGGCCACCACAGAAGGGGCAGGGAACACCCTTTTTCAACCAAGTTTTGTCAAGGCCAGCTGACTCGAGCAGGCCGCGCCATTTGCCGGCCGCACGGTACTTGGCATCCTTGATCATCGCGTCGCGCGCCGCACGGCGAGCATTGTCATCTCTAATCATGGTTCCAATCCCCATGCTTACAGCTGTTAAAGAAACCAGGCGCAATCATCGCGCCTGGGCCCCTACGCCGCTTGCTTCAGTACAAGACGATTCGTCATCATCTCGAACATTCGCTGCGGCAACTCCTCGACCTTGTCAATTCTGATGCTGTCGGGTATCTGACTGGAGATATCAAGGCCAATTCCCACTCCCATCACCTCGACACCCCAACGAGCGCATGAAGCGACAACTTCGGCAACTGCAGACCGGCTATCCGGTTCTCCATCGGTGATGGGAAGAAGGATTCGCCGAGTCGCCTTAGTCGAAAGCAGCGAGTACTGGCCAAACAACATCGCGTCGGCTAGCGGGGTGTTTGCCCCGTCCGCCCGAACTGCCGCGATTCGACCTGCACGCCTGCTCACCGACTCACTGAACCCGTTCAAGACGAGCACGTTGCGATCGCAGTTGATTTCACCCGCCGGGAAAGCAGCAGTTGCAATCTGCACGCCATCAATCTGACCGAGCGCTAGACCCAATGCAGTGCATGCGTCAATTGCCAATGCGATACGCTCTTCCTCCTGCATGCTGCCCGAACGATCCAGCAGCAATTGGATAGCGACGTCGACGTTTGTCCGTCGTGTTTCCCGCTCGAAGATGTTCAAGTCCCCCATAGGCAACCTGAGAGCTCCGAGATTGGAAAGACGTTCACCTGCATACCCTTCCCAACACTGGCTCAACGTCTGTGATTCCAATGCCGTCGTCAACTTCCGACGCAGTGCGATCGTTTCGCGCTTCACGCGCTGAACGATTTCACCGTTGTCTTCAATTTCCGACAAGAACGGCACGGCTTCGGACAGTACTGGCGGGTCCTCCGTGGTGGACGCAATGCTGGTCAGCATCGCTTGCAGCGCTTCACCTAAGTCCTCGCTTGGGTTGTACGCCGCTCCAAGCGCTGCCTGAAGGGCGGCGCTTGTGACGGGATCTGCCAGGCAGAACGACGGTTCCGCTTGCCCGCCGGTATCGACTTCAGTTGCGTCGGTACCATTGGCTGTCGCGTCGTGACCATCTTGTCCACCCGCCAACGATTCGCTGTCGGCGATATCGCTGCATTCTGATGAAGAAGAGTTACCTTCCCCAACTGCTCCGGGTTCGCCGGCATGCGATGACTCAGTGTCTCCGCCGGCGGTGTCCTTCTCGCCGTTGACGTGACTTTCACCGCCGCTCTCAGCAGGGACTTGCGTCCCAGCCTCGATACCTTCTGGACCAGATTCAGCCTGCTGCGGTTGCCCACTTTCGGCTGTATCTTGCTCTCCACTAGGGCTGGTCGCTGACGACTGAGTGCTGTCGCCAGCAGCCGCGTCCGAGTCATTGGTTCCCGTCGGGGACGCGTCAGACTCATCACCTTGCGGATCATCTTCGGACTGTTGGCCAGGAACGCTGGAGGCGTCTGCAGACTCGTTCTCGCTGCCGCTTTCATCCGGCTGAGAAGTTGACTCTGCAAGGTCGTCCACGAACTGTTGGAGCAGCGCAGCTGCCTCTAGGGCAATGTGCGCGGCTTCAACTGACGAGCACGAAGTCTTAAGCTTTCCAACGATCGCGAGGTAAGAGTCGGCAAAGGCAATGCCGAACCCGTTGCGCAACCACTCAACAGCAGTTGCCTCGCTTTCCTTGTAGAACTCGCGCTTCAGCACTCGCCACTGCAGTATTTGCAGCGTGCCGATTACCAGTGCCCCGGACAATGAATCCACGTTTGAGATATCTGCCAGGCGGCCTTGCTCTTGAAGCAGCTTTCGCATCGCCATAAAGACCCGATGCGCGCCCGGATACCGACGCTCCACTCGCCCCTCAATGCGCACGTCTTCCAGTGCATTGAAGAGTCGGAATACGAACGGCGGCAGATTCAAGGCTTGAACCCCCTCGAAGTCGGTTTCGACCACATGTCCAGCGCCTTCGTGGAGGATAAATCCAAGACCCAAGATGCGCGCTGTTTCGACTTCAATCGGCAAATTCGGCAGGGTAATCTCTCTGCCGTTGGTGCAAGCCTGGCCGCCAAACCGCACGACAAGGCCACACTTCTGTGCCAACAGCCTTGCTGCGATTGGCAGAGCCCCTTTCAAGGTATTGATGTTCATGCGATTCCTCAGAATGAGAATCGCCCCCGAAGGGGCGACAAATTGCCCCTACGGGATTAAATACCGAGACTGATGACAGTTCCCGACTGCGTCGGCAACGGCAGCGGCAGGGACGGAAGCTGGCGCGAAGAGCGCACAGTTGTTACTGCCGAAGCACCGACTGTGACCGAGTGCTGAACCGGTGCCTGAGGTACCTGTACAGGCGCGAGTTCGGTTTCGTCGTCGACCGCACTTTCGTTCGTGCCGACAGCAAATCCGAACGTCGCGGCAACATCACCGGAGTCCAGACATTGCTGACCGAACGCGCGCATCCGATCTGGACGTTTCAAGATGCCTGTCAGGCCCCAGAGAGTCGTCAGATGGATCCCCTCGATCTTGCCCTTCGACGGTAGCAAGTTGATGCTGTAGTCGATGGTCTCGATGATGGGACGCACGCACGGGTCGAGGAACGCCAGACCCTCCATCTTCTCGCGAATGGCTTCCAGTGCGTTCTTGCATCGCTGGGTGACATACTCACGAGCATGGCGACCTTTGTTAGCGTCACCAAAGCAGAGGGTGCGCTCCTCAAAAGCTGCGGCCTCTTGGGCGATTTCCCGAAAGAGAGTGCCCGCAAGCCCCTGCTCCGCCTGCTTCAGACCTCGCGACAGTTGCTCTGCTGCTTCCTCCGATTCGTCGACCGAACGGACCTTGCAGGCCTGCCAATTGAAACCCAACGCACTCTCAACGTACGCCTTCCCAGGCGCTTCGTCTTTGATGATGTGGGCCCACTCCTTGTTGTTCGGAGCGTTTTGCCATTCCTGGATGAAGCGGTCGTAGTTTGCAACGAGGTGGGCGCGAGCTTGCTCGTATTCCACTGCGATGGCTTCCAGCTCGTCGGCGACGAGTTTGGCCTTGTTGTACGGAATAGCATAGCCGCCAAGAAAGCGTACGCCGCGGCTTTCGCAAGCCTTCTGCGCGCGCTTCTTGAGCTTATCGAACGGTTTCAGGTGCTCGCTATCGATGACCTTTTTGCTTCCTAGCGACGCGAGGTCGCTGTTCGGCAGCTCATCGATCTCACCGATATCAGTCGTACGCAGCTTGCGCCGGCCCGACCAGATATGGATTTCGAGACTGAAACAAAGGACCCGTTCAATGGTCCGGATTTCGTTTTGATTCGACATGGAGATCTCCTTACTGCGAAAACCCGAAGACACCATGCCCCCTACCGGGCATGGAATCCCCGGCTGGGTTAACAAACGAATGGCTGACTTGGTTAGGTGTGTCAGCTACCCTCTCTGCGCACTGCGCAAAAAACATCTCTGGAAACGGCTCGCTTTCCGGAGATGTCTTCAAACATATGGGCCGGCCAAGGCCCTTCAGCACGGATACCCGCGCCTAATTACCGCACCGTGATTCCCCAGAGGTAAGCGCGATTGCTAAGAGCTGTCAGTTTCGCCGACTGCTCCAAGCTCCAGCTGTCCGGGATCAGCACCTCTGCGAGATACTGGGTCCCAAAGCCCTGAGAGATCACTTCGTGCCAAGCAATTTGTTGGCCGACCCCCTCTGCAGTTCTCACTGCATCAACTGCCCAATCGGAAGTTACTCCGACAGACATCGCAAACGCCGGCCGATCCGCCATAAGCGCCCAACCGAAGATCTGCGCATTCCTGAGCCCATACGTACGGATACGCTCCACCAATGAAGGCGGTAACTGATCCGCGACGGGTCCGGTGTGGAAATCAACGCTGTCAAACCATGGCGACGCACCAAACTCCTCTGCGAGATCGCAGGAAGCTCGATAAGCCTCGTCACGAATGATCCTGGTTACCTGCGCAAGCGCCGCTCTGGCTTTATCCGCGTTCCCTGCAACTCCAAGCTGCTGAAGTGCGAACGCGACGCCCGAGATCCCGATTCCGATCCGCCGGCCAAATCCAGGTTGCCCCGGACATCCCAGCGTCTCCTTGACGTCGTGCATCGAGTCAAGCTCGCGAACCGCCAGCCGGATTTGCTCCTCGAGCCGCTTGCTGTCGAACCAATCATTTCCGCGTTGAGTATCAGCAAGATAGTCGCAGAGGTTGATCACCGATCCTGCCACCATCTCGCTTGCGTCGACGAACTCGGAGCTCGTACCGAACACGCCGCCGCAACCATCCCGAACCACTGAACCCGCACCAAAAATCATTCCGCTGACTTCCGTTCCCAGCAATTCGGGAACGCGTTGCGGATGAGCGAGTAACTCGCAATCGACGTGTTGGCTTGACCCAACACGCACATACTTTTCCACATTCCCGAGACGAGCAGCATCTGCGAGATCGCCTTCGCTGATCACGATCATCGGAGGGGCCCCATCAACTGCGTTGCCTCGCGCCGACGCTGCGTACAGCCTTTCGATTGCTTGCAAGGTCGCAGCCCTGTTGGGCTCATGGGGATTAGATTCATCGATGAGTTGAGTCGCACTCGCCAGATCAACGAGAAGCGGCATACCCACCCGCCCGGCAACAGCTACTTCTGCCAGGACGTCGTATGTTGAACGGCTGCTTGATAGCGCCAAACTGACCGCCAGCACGCGGCTAGTGTCAGTCGATGTGGTGTACTCGGAGACGAGAACACCACGGTCACTCACAGGATCGGCAAGCCAACTGGTGCCTTGATCGGTGCCATTGCTTGCCCCGAACACACCTGACTGCGCAATGAGCTGACGCTCAAAAACCTGGGGTTGGACGTTCATTTCTATCTCCTTGCGAATTTGAACCCCAGAATCGAGGCCCCCCAGAGCGTTCTGGATCGCTCTGGGGGGCCCCGAAACTGAAGAAATTCGCAGGGAGAAGCACTACCAGCCCATTGCTGGACTTGGTGAAGACGAGAGGGGAAAGCTCCCTAAGGCTTGGCTAGTCACATTCGAAGAATGCAAGACGGGCATACCAAGCAGCCCTTCCGTGCCGTGGCACAAGAAAACGTCAGAAGCATTCCAGTGGGGCATGCTTATGACGTCTCGGAAGAACAGAATGCCGCGGGCGCGGCTAAGGCTAGTGTAGACCCCCAGCTAGGTTCCGGTGATTATAGTACGGGCGATTCCTAACGGGAACGGTCAATTTAGTTGTTGTTGCGTGGACGAGGCCCCGCGCTTACGCGCGGGGGCTGCCCACGGCCACCTAACAGATAGGTAACCACTTTTACAGGGGTTTCCTGATACGAAGCAAGCAACACCGCTTCGTCGTGTCTCCATACCGGAGTCGCCTTCCGAGGCGGAGACTGACACATTGGACAAGATTGCAAACACCTAACGAACGTGCCGATTAGGGCACAAAATCTCAACTTATGTGTCCGAAATCTCAACTTATGTGTCCGTGAGCAGGCGACGTTCAGTGACACATAACTTGAGATTCCGCCCTCAAGAAAAACAAGGGCTTAGAAAAATCTCAGACAACTCGTGGGGGCTGATCATGACAGAAGCTCTGAGATTCCTCGACGCCTGTGACACATGGAGTGAGATTCTGCACAGATGCCGCATCCACAGGGAGTCTCATCTCTTCTGTCACGAGCTCTCACCCGACACGACTCACGCTGCAGACGTATACATATAGAGCAGCGCTCTTTTTGAAATGGCTGGTGCAGGTTCTACACTCGTATCGAGTCGCCCACAACGGGAGAGATCATCTGCGAAGTTCGGACCACGAAGGTCAAGGCGGCTACCGCACATGAGAACTTGCGATGCAGCAGTCAAGGCAGTGGCGGCCTGCGTCGGCGCGGGGCATATCAACGTTACCCCGATCCGCATCTTGAGCAAGCACCACTTCGCTGTGCTTAGGCGCATTAGGGCCCGCTCACTGGAAGCGGTGACCGACCACGGTGAACCGTTCATCATTCTCGGGATGGACCAGATTCTCGCATTGGTCTCCGATCAGAACGCAGGCCAGATCACGGCAAGAATACTCGCCGGACGACTTCCCAACTCGGCATTGCCACCAATATCACGGCACAGATTCGTGCGAACTCGGAGCCGCCCGCTTGCCGCGATTGAACGCTGGAGGAGGTTAGGTCCGCTCACAAATCCACCTTCGAATTCACCGGTGTTTTAGCCGGCGACATGGCGCACTCGAGTAACTAGACTGGGACACGACCGCTAAGCTCGCCGCCGCCCCAAACGCGAAGGTGTTCTTGAATCCTCGCGACTCTATTTTCAACCCGCCAATTGCTGTCTTCAAGAAGGCGAGCGGCGTGGTTCGACAACTGATAGCGATCGAGCAGCAGCCGGACCAGTTCGTTGTGCCCGAAAAAGTTGAGGGCATCCAGCACCCCCTGCATGACAGGGAGCTTCTCCATGAAGTTCATCACGGAGTCGCCATAGTTGGCCTCACCAACCTGGAGCTTTCGTGTGAGATGCCCCGTGATCGCGACCCGTTCTCTGTCAAATTCCTCCCCATACATATTGGAGGTCTTGTAGAAGGTGTACAGCGCCTCAATTTCTCCAATAGCTTCAAGCGAGAGGTTCTTTGACACGCTCGCCCAGGCTTCCGCGCGAGCCTTGGCGTCACCCTCGATGCTGGCAAGCAGATCCTGAGTCTCCGTCTCAGGGGACCGGCTCATGTCGTTCGGATCCTTGGTAAGCCACCCGAACACTTCCTCACGATCATTCAGGCCAAACCAGGCGTCAAAAAACGCAAAAAACTGCTCCGAATCGCAATGGTCGAGAGGAATTGGGGAGGCGATCAGGGTTGCCATCTCTCGGTTGCCCTTCACAAGACACACAGCCCTCGAGAATTCATTGCTGCTGATGGCAAAGAGATTCCTTATCCGTGCCTTCGCTTCGTCGAATGCCGCGGTCCCCCACTCAGCTCGCGGTGGCAACATGCCAGCGATGCAGAACACGTCAAGCCTCGATAGATGCGCCGTGTACGTACCGAGGCTGTACTCATACGCCAACTCAGCGCTCAGTCTGCCAAGCTCACTTAGCTTCGCCCGGATCTCAGCGAACCGTTCTTTCAGGAGCCGGCAGTTGATTACCTCAATCTCCTCCAGATGCTTGTTGTTTTCGCGTCCGAACGGATAGCGAAACACCTGACCGTTGGGGTCCACCGCGGCGATATCGCCAATGCTGTCGTCCAACCCGTCAACGACACTTTGGTAGCGCCGGTCAATAGACGGCGCGTGATCTCTGAAGTAAGCCCAGATGCGACCAATATCGTGGGATCCGTCCATGTCGAAAGGCGGCAGCCCTCGCGACCGCCCTCCGAGAGAATGCAGCAACTGAATGGCAGCCTTGAGGTACAGCTCGGCTGCATGCCGCATGTTGAAGCAGATGGGATAAATGAAGGTGTCAGTGCTGTAGCTAAAGCGATGCGCTAGAACTTGGTCTAGCAGCACCATCGCTGCGTCGGCGAACCCTTCCGCGTAATCGATGATGCCAGGGGACCCGTTGTTGCCAACACACGCGTTCGCCCACGCCGGCTCGTCACCTCGGAAAATACGATTCTGGAGCCTATCTTCCATGCACTGCGTTTAAGCAAGGGGTTCCTGGCAGCTTTCGATCTGCGCAACAGCAGTCATCTTTCACTCCTCCTCTGCCCCATCATCTACTTCGATTTGCTGGGCGACCGTCGCGGCGTCGATCTGCGTTTTGATCGGTGTATAGAAGTCCGCATCCAGTTGCTCGGCCACCTCTAGGGATAGAACCAACGAGTAGCGCACCTCGGTGTCCCATTGACCGGCCTCCTTCCAATCCTTCCACCACCCGCCGACCGGGAAGACCGCAATCTGTCCTTTCGAAGCCAATTCAGCTGCCGTGCCCGTCCAAACATCCAGATGAACAGACCCTTTGGTACGAAGCTTCGGTCCGAACGTCCAGCCTTGAAGGTCGGGATCCCCATGAGCGCGTTCGTCGTCGTCATCCCGCTCTAGCGCGTTGACGCGCTCAACAAACTCCTGATCTGTCTCGGTTGCCCCCTTCAGTGCAAATCTAAGACCAAAAGAGCCGTAGCGAAACTTACTTTGCCAACCTCGCCGACTCGGGTTCGGCTCGATGAAATACGACAGCGTCACTCGCAAGGAAACCTCAGTCTCTGCGAGGTCTTGCAATTCTTCTCCAGGCCAGGGCAATTCATGGAGCAGCATTTGGCCAAGCCTTGCGCTACCATTGACTTCTCGATACGGCGTGATGGTCTCCTGAAGAACCACCGTGGACCGATAGGCTTCAGAAAACGCGGACACATCCGGCTGAATCAAACCAAATCCATAGGTGCGCAGCAGGGTGTATTTGTCCTGCGTCGTAGGCTGCACACGTAGCGAGCTACGCATCGCTGGCGTATAGCGAGCCCCATGCACGACAAGGGCACGTATGGTTTCCGGCCAAAAGTCGGGGTACTTGTGAGAAAGCTGCGCGCACAAACGAGCCACTTCAGCCGTGGCCGCGCTTGTATCTCCGGTTTCTGCTAGGAGCGTACGAGCTATATTGTTTGACGTTGTGAGCATGCGGAGAGACTCGGGGCCAACCGTGACGTTGGCCGCGGCATCTAGCGAACCATTGCCGCCTTCAGCGACCACGTCAGGTTTGTGGGGCCACTCCTTCTTCCACAACATGGCTGTCCGCGAAGCAGGAGCCAATGCCCCTCTACGCGCAATTGCACGCTGCCCCGGGTACTCCGCAGCATCAATCTCAGTAAGATTCGTGGTCGCCCCAACAGCCAACGCATTCCATGCTTGACTGGGGTTCTCCGCTGGCGCCAACGCATTGATCGCCGGATAGCTAGCCCAATCCGGCCAAGCAACATTTCCGGCGGCTAAAACGTACAACCTCGGCGTTGCTTCTCCTCGATCGTCCTGATCATCGACACCGATCTCCAATGTCGGCAAGCCATAGGCAAGCTGATCAATTGTTGCCGACCATTCGGAAGGCTCTCCATTGATACCGCCTTCGGCCGTCGTCATCATTGCAAAGACGCGACGCGCCTGCGGAGCCGTCGCTTCGACACGATATGCCGACTCCGCGGTAATGGCTCCATAAATACGAGGCGGATTCTCTCCGTCCGGCGGCAGAATCTTGACGGATTCCAGTCGATGCGTCAGGTTGACGGGCTCGTTGCCAGCAAGGGGCGAAGTTAGATTCCCATACAACAGAAGGCCAGCCATTTCGCTGCCATGGCCGTCGTGATCTGCTGCTCCCCAAGTCGGGTCGTACGCATGCATATCATCCTCGGCCAGGCCTGCCGCGAGTAGCGGATGGCCATTGTTCACGCCGGTATCCAACAGCGTGATGCGATTTCTCCTCGAACTTCGCGCATAGACTGAGCGCTCGACAAGCGAGCCTACCCAGTCGTTCTGTTCGTACGGCCTCAACTCCGACAGGAAAAACTTTGCTGTATCGGCAACCCCACGAATCTCCGCAACCATGTCGAGTAATTCAACTGCTTGTTGAATTGCCTGTCGTGTTGCACGCACAGCAACAACGACTCGCCCGGGGAAGGTGACAAATCCCCTCTGGACTTCGAGCCCGAGACGCTCACCTAGCTCCTCGAATGCATGGCGAACCACGTCGCCTCTTTTGCCATCCGCCCGCAGCCAAACCTGGAACCAACTTTCATCCAGATCCTCAGGCGGAGGGTCTTCATCTGTCCAAAAATCATCGAACGCCGCTCGTCGGATATTTTCTATCGCGTTGACCAACGCGAGATTTTGCGGCTTCCCCGATTTTGCGTTCTTCTCCAGATAGGCCTGGATACGTCTTTCGAGAGCGCCGATGTGACCATCGGGAACGTGAAGTACGACAATCTCCGAATCTGGGTGCTCTATAACGGAGAGAACTTCGATGCGGTCTTTCTTCCACTCGATCCCCTGGAAATCGAGGGCACCTTTCGGTTTGATTTCAAGTGCGACCGCAATGCCTGCGTGCGCTGGCAGGTCATGATCCTCTCGAAGCGACACTATATCTGGCAACTCTCTAACGAGTCGTCGGAGCTGCCGAAGGAGCTTCGTGCCGTGGGCCACGCGCGCCCGAGGAATACTCGGCCGGCGACCCCCACCATTATTTGGCGACTGATACGGCGCCTCCCAGGTAAATCCGCTAACTAGGAGGTGCGGCAGCTTCTGTTCTGGCATATCAAGACTCCCCAAGTGACCTGCCGCAGAACTCTACCGCCTTTCAATTACTCCGTTTACCCCCTATTAGCACGGGCCCGTTCTTCCAAATGCTGAATAACGGCTTCAGAACTCACCTGACCGACGCCATCCATAACCGCATCCTTAATAGCATCAATGCAGGCACGTGATATCTCAGCATGGGACTGACCCTGCGCAGATCTCACCAAACTGTCATACCGAAAGCCCTTCGGCACGAAAGTACTCAATCTATTTTTGAGCAAAATCTTCACTTGCTCCAACCCTGGAGCATCGTAGCGAATTACGTCGTCGAATCGACGAAACAGGGCGACATCCAAATCCTTGGCATGATTGGTGGCAGCCACAATCAAACTGTCCGAATGATCTTGATCAAGCAGTTGCAAGAACATGTTCAACGTTCTGCGCATTTCTGCCACGTCATGCTGACTCCCGCGCTGCAATCCCAGGGAGTCGAATTCATCGAAGAAATAGACGCCGCGATTACTTTTCAGTGCGTCAAAAACAAGTCGGAGCTTCGACGAGCTTTCGCCCATAAATTTCGTGATGAGGCTGTCAAAGCGCACCGTAAAGAGCGGTAGCTTGAGTTCCCCGGCGAGGACTGCGGCCGTCATTGTTTTGCCGGTGCCAGGCGGTCCAACGAGAAGCAATTTGCGCCGAGGCGACAAGTCATGCGCACGCAGTCGATCCGCCTGACGCTGCTCCCGCAACACGCGGCCGAGCTTGGCTTCAACTTCGCCGGACAACACCATTTCTGCCAAGTGCTCATCCGGATAGCGAACGGTAAGCAGATCGCTCAGCTCACCTTTTGGCTGCATCAGTGGCACGGGCTTGGCATGCCGAGCCCGATTCGCCTCGACCTTCGTCGAATCGATTAAGTCACGTAGTTCGGCGGCCAGCTTGGCGTGACCTTGGCGCGCCTCATCCGCCGCCAGCTGCATAGCTACGGCATAAAAGTGCTCGGCATCTTGGTTCGCATGAGCTCGCAACAACGCTTTGAGTCGATCAGATCTGGCCATGATTTTTCCATCCAGTCGCAATAGTAGTGGCGCCTTGACCAACCGCCAAAAATATAATGCTATTATAGCATTACATTGCTATTAATACATCAAAAGCATGGCCCGCTTCCCGCGCTCTCAGGGCGAGTTACTTAGAATGGCCCGCGGCGACCTAAGTCAGAGAGCGTTCGCTGAACTGCTTCGTGTTGATAAGAGCTGCCTGTCTAGATATGAAGGCGGGAAGCTTGGTGCGCCGGTCTCAGTGATCAGTCGATGCTTAACGATCGTCGCTGATGCTCAGGCCTCAGAAGGGGCGCTCGATATCGGGAAGGCGCTAGAACACGTAAAGACGGCAGCGGACCTTCTAGAAGGAAAGTCTCGGTAGCCCTAAGGGAGGGGCGCTGTTCACAGGCACTCACGGCGCCAGTAAGAGCGCGAGCGTTTCAGTCTCGCCTCCCACTACCCCAAGAGATCCGCGCGCAAAATGGGGGAAACTTACTCAGCGGTGCTGACTGTTTGCGAGCACCGACTCTTCGCACCTATTCGCGACCAGTGGCGGGCACCGTCACGCTTGCTCCAAATACAGTCGGCCAGCACGCAGATGGGTTTCAAAGCGTGCCCTAAAGGAAATATCAGACTCAGCCCCAACGTCAACAGGCAACGCCTGCAAGCCATGGTCTCGCAACCAAGCAAACCGGTGCCGCCCGTCGGTAAACTCTACTTTGTCATGCGTGAATGTACGGTCGGCAATAATATTCGAATCTTGCCGATGTACTGGCGCAGGAAGCTAGGCCGTATTCGGCCTCAGTCTCCCCATGCCCCTTTTAAGGCATCCGATCAACTACCGTACCGCCTTCGCAGCACACCTCTGCAGCCGGCGAATGTCAGCGAGCGCATAGAATTTGACGCTACGGCTTTTCGCGAAAGAGATCGGGCTGATTTCGCCACGCGCCTCCAGGTTGGGAAGGTGGCTTCGATGGCCTCCGAGCAACTTACCCGCCTCATCAGCGGTAACGTAGTTCGCTCGCATTTCTTGCAAGCGTGCGATGTCCGCGCGGCGAACGCGTCGTGACACTGTTAAGTCCACCACCGGAAGGAGCCCAGACTGGACGTACGTCACCTCCAGAGCTCCACTACCCACGCCAAGGATTGCTGGGACGGCGTCTATGGGCACGAGCTCTGGGTCGCTCAGCATTTTCTTGAATCGCTGTACGGACCCCCTTGTCACCAGCACAGACCTGGATAGGCTCCCTACCCTTCGTAGATGATGCCCCGCCATCAGCCGCTTGGCGGTCTGGACGCTGACGCCAAGAAGCTCCGCCGCCTCTGCGAGGGGCATTTCGAAACCCGTCCTCTTTGTAGCATTGCCGGCTGGCTTACGTCCGGTAGCAGTCGGGTATCCCTTCATAGTCTGCAGCGATGCCAGATCAATGCGGTCAACAAGGTCGCGCTCGAACATGTATACGAGGCAGCCATCAATCTTTGGACCTGCAACGGCGGGCACGCCAAGCGCCATCAACCTTTCCGCGGTGCTCGTGGCGCCGATGTTGGCACGCTTCGCAATCTCGCCAGCGAAAACATACTTGCGCGCAAAGCACTCCACCATCTCCCGACCCGTCACAAGTCGCTTCCGATTAATGTGGTCTCTGTCCCGACATTCAAGCCATCCCACCCGCGCAAGGAAGCGAACGACCTCGGGATACGTGCCCAGAATTTTGGCAACCTCTTCGACGCCAACTTCGTCAGGCCTTTCCGACTCTGGATTCGGGGATATTGAGCAGGCCGATCGAATACTGCTGATGCCTAAGGTCGGGTCATATCCCGCCGTCACCTCTCGTCCTTCGGCAATCGCCTTTACCACCGATGCAACGCTGCGCGTGACGACCCGTGGGGAGCGAACCACCTCCGTCTCACCCACCATTAGGTCATATAGCATCTCGCTCACCGACCGCGCACTGAACCAACCATCACCTGCGTCTAGCCGATACGTGGCTGGAACGCCCTCTCTCAGCAGGTTGTTCATTTGAAAAGCACTCACCCCCAGAGCAAGCTCGGCCTGCCTGCGCGTTAGCCTGCGCTCGGGCAAGTCGGTCTTTAGCGACCTCTTCCCCGGTGTCAAACGAAGTATCTCCTGCGCAAGCGCTTGCACCGTGGCCGACGCTGATTGGAGCAGAGGAAGAAGGGCGACACGAGGATGCGACTGCGAGCCGCTGACCAAGGACCGAAGCTCCGCTGAAACCACTCTCTGCTCGATCCACTGCTGTGCGCCGCTCAGCAGCTCTAAAGAAGCGTCGGAATTGCCGACCGCAAAAAGAGCGGCCAAGCAAGCCGAAGCATCGCTGCCCCGCTGCCCGCCGACATCCATCTCGTTCATCCACCAGTCAACCGGCGCACTGTCTGCCGCAATCTGTGGTCCGCTCGCAAGATCCGCCCCACATTTGCATGTGCAAAGGGAACCGCGAAGGGGCGAAAACTTCTCCTTACACGCGTAGCAATCTTGCAGCAGGCGAACTGAATGCGTCTGGCATACCAAGTACGGCCTGAGCGACCAGTGCTTGCGAAAATAGCGCCGCTCAGCAAGGCAGATAGGACAGTATGCTCGACAGTCCTCGGAGAAGAATTGCTCTTCATAGGAGATACCGTCAATCATTCGCGGGGAATCAGCGGTCGGTCCGAATCGGAGAAAACTCAGGCGGAACGCGTTCGGGCTATTGACGCCAAGCAGCTGTAGGATCTCCGCGTAACGCTCTGCTCGTGTATATGCAGCGGTGATCCAGCCCCCGTCCGCCACGCTGATACACAGGCCGTCTACCATGGCAGTGACGCTCGGAAAACCGTTACCCTCCGCGACCCGGATCAAATAGCCTGCCGGCGATTCATCAGGAAACGGGATGGGACGAACCGGAAGTTTGCGTCCCATATTTCAGCCTCTGAACGCTGTGGCCAACGCACGCTCGGTCATGGTGAAGGGGTTGTGTACCGTGACCGACTGCGCCGAAAATATTCCTGTATCCCAGACACTTGCCAAGTCCGGCACGGTCATGACATCGCGTCCCGCGAGCAAGACATGGCGCGCAGCAACCTTTAATAAGGTGGAGGCGTAGTCGATATTTCCCTGCGTCGCCGCAAATACCCTAAGCGCCAAGTTGTAGCTTGTGAAATTGGGCGTAGCCTTAATTGACGTTCTTTTGACGATTTCTTTGGAAAGCGTGTGGAGAAAGCGCTGCAAGTTACCTGGCTCTTCGCTCGTTCCCGGCAGCAACGGCGCCAAGATGAACTTGCTCTTGTACCGCCGCGACATCTGTGTATCGTGATCGAAGATCGTCTTGCAGTCATTGGTTCCGACTAGGCAGATGACCGGACCCTCGGCGTTGAAAAGGTCCTTGAGCCAGTTGCTAACTCGTTGACCGGCCAGTTCATCCTTCTTGCGAATCAGCGACAAGTTGTGCAACTCATCGATAAAGACGATGGTGGTCTTGCAACGCTTGAGCAAGGTGTTGATCCGCTTCGACTGAGAGCCTGCTGTGCCAGCGGATGGATAGACGTCGTTCAGGCGAGTCAGCATCTCCTCGGTCAAACTACTCAACTTGCCTTCAGATGGCAGGCTCATGTAGAAGGCCGGCACGGTATCAATCTCACAATCGTTTTCTACGATCGTCGCTGACGGCATGTTATTCATGATCAACTGCGCGATGGTTGTCTTACCCATACCGCCATCACCAAGCAACATGCAGCACTCGGGACTGCGCGAGGCGACCGAAGCCTTGATGCAACGTTTGATTCCCAAAACAGCCTCCGACAGCGCTGGGTGTGCAACGACAATGCGGTCCAGTTCAGACACCTCTCTGTATGCATTCTGTTCCGCTTGTGATTCGAAGATTGAGTCTGAGGGGAGAAATGGAAGCATGAGCGTGATCCTTAGTCGAGAATGAACGTTCCTAGCGAGAGGTCACCAACAACCGGTTGGGTCTGCTCTAACCGAGTTGACTCATTCCGGTCAGCCTGGAGGACCTCGCCCGTATCCGGATCCACGTGCTCGACTGCAGGCGGGCCGCCAGCGATGGCATCGATGCGGGAGCTCAACACGACAGGCTCCATGGCAAAGGCTACCTCTGTGACCTTCTCCACCTGCTTGTCGAGCTCTTTCTTGCTTTCTCTCAGACGCTTCATCTGCTTAGTGGCAAAGGCCGAATCCTTTTGGATCCGCTGCATAAGCATGTAGAGACTATATAACGGGGCGTTTTCGCCGAGTTCGCGCCGATCACGCTGGCTAAGCTGGCTCAACATGCGCTTTGCTTCGCGATGGCCCCACTTGGTCAGACCGCGCGTGTATTCGGGTGTCGTGGACATGGCAGTGATGATTAGGCCCTGTTCCAATGGGTGTTCGATGTACACCTTATCCAGATCCAGTTCATCGATGAGAACAGCGACTGGTCCCTTGTACTGATGCTCCAATGTGCGAAGTGCGTGGCTGTACCAAGCCAGCCCATCATGGCGGACTCGTCCGCCGTTGGGTGTGGAGCGGACAACCGTCCGCGCGATGACGTTCACTTCCTCTTCCGTCATGGTCAAAGGTTTACATTTGCCAGGAGCGGTCTCCTCCTTCCACATCATGATTGGCGCCCTACCCGTACCCGAGTGAATTTGCTTGTGATAGATCTCCTCGATCCATTCGTCGACGTAGGAACGGACTTGTTCAAGGGTTAGGCAGGCACACCCGCTCGAATCGTACGAACCACGCTCCGCGGGGTTCGAAAACGTCGTTCCGGGCAACGTTTGAACGAGGCTTCTCGTAAGCGTCCGAAAAAAGGATTCCACATGAGGCTTGTGGTTAGGCTCCCGCACTGCTGCCGGTTCGATGATGACGTTGGCTTTCAATAGCAATCGCATGACGGCCGAGTTCTTGAATTCAGTGCCGTTGTCAGGAATGAGATGCACACAGATGCCACCAGGCAATCCGCGCAAAGGTCGCGTGAACATGTCTTTCACGACGGCAAGCGTAGCCACCGTTGACGGCGGATGCATGCTCAAATGCCAGCCAACGATGCAGCGGGTTCGTACGTCTATCGCGAGCACGAGCGTTGGCCGTCCCATCACTTCGCGAGTTGACTCGTCGACAACAAGCACATCCAACACGTGAGAATCAATCTGTACGAAGTACATCGGCATATGGACCTGATGCGATCTACCGCTCGCTTTTGCCGCGCGCTCTGCCGCAATCGGCCCATCTTTGACGCGCATGAGCAAGTACGGATCGATTTTGTTGATGCGCCGCCGAATGGTCCGCTGCGATGGGGTATTTGTTCCAGTCATGTTGTTTTCCAGCAGGTATCCAT
Organism: Ralstonia sp. GX3-BWBA; assembly: GCF_003290055.1. Classification (NCBI taxonomy): domain Bacteria; kingdom Pseudomonadati; phylum Pseudomonadota; class Betaproteobacteria; order Burkholderiales; family Burkholderiaceae; genus Ralstonia; species Ralstonia sp. GX3-BWBA. The sequence goes on from NZ_QMKS01000028.1 coordinate 153,813, forward strand.
GCACATGCGCCAGGACATTCTTTGAGGAGCGTCTCTCGGCCCGCATGAAATCAGCGATTCCCTGCTGAATGCCTGCTTCCACTCCAACCGAGAAGCGCAAGAGGCTGTTCCCTTTACGCCTTGGCTTGTTGATGAAATGCGCCTCCCCAAAGTCGCGAAGCGCCTTGACCCAGCGAGCGACAGAACTGACACCCGGCATGTGCGGATCCGACAGCTTTTCGGCATAAAGTTTGATCCACTCAAAAAGCGCCGAATGTGAAGTGGGCTTTTCAAGCTCAGCGATCGCGCCTTGGGCATATCGGAGTTGCCGCGTGCGTTCCTGAAGATCTGCAGCACTGAGGGTCAGGTACGGAGACTCCTGAATTGCTTTGGATTCGGTAGTCAGGACGATCGCGCCGCTTCGCACTTCTTCTTGGAGCCGGGCGATCGGAAGCCGGTGACTTTGACCGCCAGCCACCGCGTTATAGCGAACCTCGCGATAGGCAACATGAGCGATCTCAAATTCGCTCCCGCGATAGCAAAACCGCATGCCGACCTGGGGACTAAATTCGGGCGGGACGCTCGGCAAGCCTCGTTCAAAATCGTTCATGTCTTACCCCCACTTGAATGGCACCACGACCACGCCCAAACTCGGCCTCGGCCGTGCGGATAGAAATCTTGGTAGCTGAGAAAATCAAACATCCACAGTTCGGTTCACGGCTTACGCTCCGGTCGCCTAGCCGAAGGAGATGGCGATATGGATTAGCGCCAAAGGCGTTCACTTGCATACCTGCGCCTCCATGTTGAAAAGATCCCAACGAACATCGAGTACGCCGACGAACACCAGGTGCTTCGCAACATCGCCCAAGGCCTCGACTAAGGCGTAGTAACTGCATGGCAGAAGGGATGGAATCAATTTGAGGGCGTGGTCGATTTCCATCCTTGTAGGAATGCGCCTGTAGCTGTGATGGACTGCCGTCAGATGCCGGAGCACTACGTCAGGTGGCAAGTCACAGCGATCGACCAGCGCATAGTCAACGCCGACGCGTGCCAGAAAGCCGGCGACCCAATCAACCTTCTGCCGATAGGCGTCGCTAAGGTGATCTCTGTTGTGCTTTACCTCTCGCACAAACACCCGTCCCACGTCGTCCCTGATCAGGAAGTCCGGCACATGAGAACGCCCCCCGGGGATATCAATGCAGATGGCTTGGGTACGATATGCAACGACGCTTGGATGACGCTCTAGGCATAAGGCGTATGCCTGCTCAAGCCGGCTCTCGACGGGTACATAGGCGGCGTAGTGTTCAGGCGGTGCATTCTTTTTGCTAGGAAAAAGCGACGAACGGGATTGACCGCGCTTTCCCAGCTGTACCTTGCGGACGCCGTGCAACCGCACAGCCAGATCTGGCTGTCGGGAGAATGCGTCCCGAACGCTTTTAAGGAAGGCCTCTCGAACGCCCCACTCTTCCGTTCCTCGGATACGGAATGCGGCGTCAATCCTTGCTACGGAATTTCTTGACGTGAAATCGAGCTCAATGGCTTGCATGATCTGAACTACAATTGAGTATTCTTTGGTCGAGCCCATTCATGGCTTGACCGCCAATTCGGCGCCTGCCCATCTGGCTCATCTTTTTGGAATGAGCGAAACCATCCAGCGTTTTCATGAACGCTGGCCCGGTGCCAGGTTTAGTGCAAATTCACAGGCAAAACCTCACCCCTCCCGGGTACTTTCGGGATTGCGTCGGTTTAAAGCCGCTCGTGCACTGGCCGGCCATTTAATTGCAGCAGCCGCTAGGCTTCTCACTTAACTCATTACTGCTCCTTCCCGCGCATAGCTCCAGCGCTTAGCGAATAGACTTAGTTTTCACGAGCACAATCAGTGATCATGACGGCATACCATCAACTGCGTGACGGTCGATGCCTGCGGAAGAACACACTACGCGATCTCTCCGGCGTTTCTAGCCCCCACGCAGATTGGTAGCTGATTTCCGTTTTTCCTTTGTACGACAGGAGAAAATCGAGAGCGAACGCTAACATCGCGCCCACGGCGGCAATTTTCACGGAAAAATATTTCTATTGAACGACGATGGCCGATAGCACTTCTGACAAAGACGTGACGCTGGCCACTCCAAAGGCCTCGCTCTGTCAGGGCGCAGCCAGACCCCACCTCCTTATGTCGGAGGGCTTGAACTTGGGGGCGGAATTATCGAGAAACGACCGATGCGAACGGCTTGTCGCATACAGGTCGATCGAAGACATCGGGTGCCGGCATAACCCTCCCAACGATGTAGGGCGCGGAGCCGGTATGGATGGCTTCTGAATTGATGTTTCAGGTGGAGCAAGTGGTGTGTATTTTTACGCTCCACCTATCGTCTTGTTATAGTCGCTCGTCGGCTCTGCGCAAGGATTTTCTGCACATACACGTCCAATCCAAATCTACTAGTATGTGTAAACACGCACCAAAGACGGTGTCATGGACAGTGCAACGAACGATGTGTGCACCAACGGACTGACATCACCTCACGAGCGCGAGTCACGCCTCTTCGAAAGCAAGGTCCTTTTCCCCTGAAGGGTTCTTGGGAAGGAAGCTTGCTCTGCCCGAAAGTTGCATACGAACTTCGGACAGCACAGCAACGGCGAAGTCATGGGCAGCGGGACTCAAAGTGAAAACGTGCGCCATAAGACTTATTTCTCGCCCCGGTTTGTTTTGCTGTACAGCAAAACTAGCGATATTCGCTAATCACTCTTGTAGAGCGGCGAAAGCCCCGCGGCATAGGAAGGGAGCATGTCGAACCGAACAATACCTACCGACTTCCCCCGCGAACCGCCATTGGGATCCGCGCCGGGTGCACAGCCAAAACTGCTGGTACGGCTTGTCGATGGCCGGTACGTCACCGGGCTCACCGAAGAAGAGTGGCTGGGCCGATATGACGGCTGTGAGGACCTGGCACAACAATTCGTCAGATACTGCGCACGCAAGCTTGCTGAAAATCCATCCTTGACTCACGAGATGTGCCTAGCTCGCGCACGTAAGGGATTCGCGCTGAAGGTGCAGCAAGGGGAGTGGGACTTCTCGCCGGCAGAACAAGATTGGGTGATGAAGCGGGCTCGACAGGTTCTCGGCTGGTGACCAGACCGAAACAACAACACCGAGGGCGCTGCTTACGGCGGCAACCAAGTGGTCGCCGCCCGACCGGCAATTGCTATTTGATCAGAAAGCGGTCGCGATTCTTACCGATCCAGGCGGGGGCTCTACCACGACCAGACCAAGTTGCCCCAGTCTTGGGATCCATGTACTTGGGTGCAACGGCCATGCCCTTGCGCTTCTTCGTCTTCGTCGCAAGTCCTAGGTCCTCCGCGGTCAAACCGTATTCTTGAACGATCTGACGAACTTGCTGAATGGCTGTCGCTAGTTCGACTTGCCGTGCCACTTCAAGCTGCTCTTCAAGCTTCGCCTTTTGTGCCAACAGATCTTTGTATGTCGCCATAACTTCTCCGAAGAATTATTACGCGACAAGAATAACTGACACCATCACTTGTCCACAACGATTCCATTTGTATCGAAAAATTTCTGCCATGCCGCTCGTTCTTTTCCATCTGTTTTTCGATACACCTTCTCCAGCATTTCGCCGTTCCTTCTTTCCCGCACATCCTCGTCTGAGGGTTTCATTATTTTGTACATGAGGGCGGCGGTACATGCGACCAACGCACACCCGAGCATGAGAGCAATCTTCCAGAAGGCCTTGTTGATATGCATAGCTCTGTCGAGATCCCGGGCTGCTTTGGTTGCCTCAATAACGGAATTCTTCAGCTGATCGGTTAGCTCCTCGACTGTCTCCTCAATGGCTTTCACGCTGGCTTTTGCAGCCGCTTTACCAACCGATTCCGCCAACTCCTCGGATCGCCGCCACGTATCGTTGAGCATCTTCGCGTGTTGTGCGAGAGCTTGGATGTCACCCCGTGCCAGCGCAATTCCCTCTGCAGCCGAGCGAACTTGCTTCTCGGACTTTGGAAGCTCATCGGTCAATCGATCAACCTCGTGAGCGAGAACACGCGAGACCTCACGCAAGTTGACAAAGAGTTGTGCAGAATCCAGCGGCTCTTTTTGGGAAGTAAGAGAAGTCATGTTGTTGGCAGCAGTCTGCTGCTTGAAAATGGGAGATAGCGAACTGGTGTGCAAAAAGGGACTAGCGCGTCATACCTCGATCGTTCGTATTTTCTTTCTCTGCGGCCCTCTTCCTCTCCTGTATGGCAGCTCGATCGATACCCTTCTCTTTCGTTAATCGAAACAGCTGCTCCACTCCCGTGAACTTGAACGGGGCCCAATTTGCTCGCCTGGTCTCCGATGGGGCGATGTAGACGTAGACTGTCCCTTGGAAGCCGGCCTTGCCATCCGCATCAGCATGGCCCGCAATCGCGTACAGCTCATCAACGTATTTTTCGAAACGCTCGGCATCTGCCCCCAACAGCTCGCTTGAGACAAACCTCTCAATGAATGCGTCGTCGGTCATCAAACCGAAGACAGTGGCGGCAGGCGTGAAGCCAAATAGTGGGCAGACCATTCCCGGGTAAGGAGCCAGAGACGCCCCGAGGGCGTACATAGTCTGCTCTGCGTAGCCTGGGGCATTCGTCTCTTCCTCTGTGCCCCAGCCCACAAAGTGAATGGCCTGGGCGCGAGCGAGCATCGCAGAGTTCTTTTGCATGGACTCGCAAAGTGCCCGCCGTAAGCTCTTGCGCTTCTCAGACGGCACGGAATCCTCATCGGCCTTGAATTCAACAAGGCAGTATCGTCCTATGCCGGCGAGAAGATAGTCAGCGAGTTCTACGTCCTGCCCGCCAAGAGGGGACGCCGCAAAATTTGGATGGCCCGCTACGGACTCGCCATAAAGCTCCAACATGCGCGCATGAACTTTCCTGGAAAACCGATCAACAACATCGTCCTCGCGCTTGCGATCAATTGTGGTGGTGACCTGCTCCCCGCGATTAGTACGCTGACGATGTAGAGTCCGTTCCGAAGAGGAGCGGTCATGAAAAAGCGATTCACCGAAGAACAGATTATTGGCGTGCTGAAGGAGGCCGAGGCCGGCCTGAAGCCAGCAGAGCTGTGCCGCAAGCACGGCATCTCGGAAGCGACCTACTACAACTGGAAGGCGAAGTTCGGCGGGATGACGGTCTCCGAAGCGCAGCGGCTGAAGGAGTTGGAGCAGGAGAACAACAAGCTCAAGCGCCTGCTGGCCGAATCGATGCTGGACAACGCGGCACTGAAGGACCTGCTGTCCCGAAAGTAGCAAGCCCGCAGGCCAAGCGCGAAGCGGTCCAGGTATTGAT
>NZ_QMKS01000029.1:0-168025 GCF_003290055.1 Ralstonia sp. GX3-BWBA
CTGGTCATCGAGGTTGACACCTCATTGCCGGGCCTGCGGGTCAAGCAAGTGCTGGAACGGCTGAAGGAGATGCGAGGCTTGCCAGCTTCCATCACGGTGGACAATGGTCCCGAGTTCGCTGGTAAGGTGCTGGACGCATGGGCCTACGAAGCGGGCGTCACGCTGTCGTTCATCAGGCCCGGCAAGCCAGTGGAGAACGCCTACATCGAGAGCTTCAACGGGCGGTTCCGCGATGAATGCCTGAACGAGCACTGGTTCGTCTCAATGCGCCACGCCAGGCAGCTGATTGAGGAATGGCGTATCGAGTACAACACCGAGCGGCCTCACAGCTCGCTCGGCTATCTGACCCCGGCGCAGTTTGCACAGGGGCATGAGCAGAAAGAGTTTTTAACCTCGGACTCCACCTGCGCTTCGTACTAAAACCGGGGGCAGGTCAGTGGGCATCTGAGCAGACAGTGAATCCGTCAACAATAGGCAAAGAAACCGGCTATCAAATAGCCGAGGGGAGAGGCGCAAAGCAGATCTGCTCGCAAACGCACCATTCGGATCAGTCAGGGAGTGGGGCAGCCGTCGTACATAAACAGCCAATCCGCATAGGTACGTGCCAGCGAATTGCGGATCATCACCTCAGCCGGCAGCTTTGTACGGATCGGCAGCTTAGTCGATGTACTAGCCACGCCCCAAATTCCGCCTTGCGGTGCCAGCACCGGCACAAATGGCTGGGAGGTCATCGGATCCAGGTACAAACGGCGCAAATACCGCCGAGTGACCAGATGTCGATTGTCCTTCAGCAGATCCTCCAACTGGGCTGGATAGCGATGCTGCCCGTTAGGTGCGCTCAGGTAATAGTCCTTGATGGCCTGGCGATACGCTGCGCCCACCTCAAGAAGTGCGGCCTCCCGTTCGCGCTGCATGCTCGTCGAATACACCTCGACTGCCTTGCCCAAACCGAGCGACAGCAAAAACACGGCAAACAGCATGAAGAGATAGCCCACCCCACGCTGCCGGCCCCTCATTGAGCACCTACCAAGATTTGAATGGCGTTCCATCGATAGCATTGCCTGCCGCGCCGCTGCGCACGTCGTACACCACCTTCTTGCCGGCGTCCTCTTCACGAATCATCGGCAGCCAACTGTCGCGCTGGTCTGTGACGGGATCCAACGGCATGGCGCGCAGATAGCGCTGAACCACCAAGTCGGTGAGCTTTTCCGGATAAACGCCCTTGTCGCTGTAGTACTGGTCTAGCGCTATGCGCAGTGCCCCAAGGTTTTCTCTCAGCGCGGCCTCCTTGGCCACATCCACTTTATGGATGTAGCGCGGCACGACGATGCTCAGCAGTGCCGACACAATCGCCATCACCACCAAGAGTTCGATCAACGTGAATCCGCGCGATCTCTTCATTGGTGCTTACCATTGAGCGTACGGCTGGCCATTCAGCCCCACCCGCTGACTTGTCGAATAAACATCATAGACGTCATCACCTTCTTTCGGGCGATCCGCTTCGCTCGCATAGGAGCGCTTGCCCCACGTTGCCGTCGGTGCCAGTTTCAGGTCGGGGTTCATCGGATCGCGTGGCACGCGGCGCAGAAAGTAAATCTTGCGCCGCCCGGGGTCCTTCAAGTCCTGAGCGCCTTCCACCAGAACGTCCAAGGTCGCTGGATAGCCTGTAGTGGTAGCCGAGCGGTAGATGCGCCCCTCATCTCCTGCGCGCTTGTAGGCGTCAATCGCGCCCCGAATCTCGCGCAACGCGGCGCGCAACTCCTGCTCTTTGCCCCGCCGCACGCTCATTTCCGTCAGCGGGACCACGACAGAGGCCAGGATGCCCACTAGCACCACAGTGATCAGCATCTCAATCAAGGTGAATCCACGTGCGGTCTTCATCGCTGAACCGTGAGTTGCTTCGGCAACGCAACGGTCGCGGGCAGCGCATTGCCGTCAGCCCCCTTCACTTGCAGGTTTTGCACTGAAAGGCTGATGGGCGCAGACGGCTGCTTGGTGGCCTTCATCGTTACCATCGCGACAGTCGGCCCTCCCTCAGCACGCTTGCCCGCCTTCACGTGAATGGTCTGACCGGCTTGCGCGATCTGCGTCGCTGCGGCTGCACCGTTCGCACTTGGGCTCGGGCTATTCACAAGTTCAATGCCCGGCTGGTCCATCACCAGATCAAACTCGATTGAATCATAAGGCTGTGGATAGTTGATGACGACTCTGAAGTCGCCGCCCAGTTGGACGCGGTCAGGCGTCTGCAGGCTGACCTGCTGAGCAACCGACTGTTGCATTGATGCCAGTGGCGCGAATGCCGTCGCCCCACCTACAGGGGCGCCCGGAACCGGGGGCGCACCTACAACGGGTGGCGCACCTGTTGGCTCACTAGAAGCCTGTGGGACTTGCGTCAACTGTGCGTCGCTGCCACTGTACTGTCCCCCTGGGGTTAAACGCAGAGGCCTTACAGATGCACTATCCGCTGTACCAGAAGGAAACTCCACCACATAAGCCGGCGGGGTGGGCATTGAGCGCACAATGCGCGGCGTAATGAGCAGCACAATCTCGGAACGGTTATTGGTATCCGTCTGGTTCGAGAACAGCCGGCCAACCACGGGCAGCCTTCCGATGCCGGGAATGCCTGCCGAACTGTTGCTTTGCTCGTCTTTAATGAGACCTGCCAGCACCTGTGTCTCGCCGTCATGCAACCGCAGCATCGTACTCGCGTTGCGCGTGCCGATCTGGTACGCCAGCAGCCCGGTGGTCGAGCGAATCTCCTTCACTACGTTGCTGACCTCCAAGTCGATCCCGATGGTCACCTCTTCATTGACGTGGATCTCCGGCTGCACCTCAAGTTTCAGGCCCACGTCCAGATAGCTGATTGACTCGGTGGACGCACTGGAAGTCTGATTGACTGTCGTGGTGATGACGGGCACCTTGTCGCCAATCAACACCTTGGCCTTCTGGCGATTGGTAACGCGGATACGCGGATTGGCCAAGGTTTTGGCATCACTACTGGTCTGCTTGAGGTTGAGCACCGCCAGCGGGTTGGGCAAGAACAGCTGGAAGTTGTTGCGGTTGATGCCACTGAGCTCATTCATCGCCAGTTGCCCGCCAACGCCCGCTCTACCGAAAACGCCGACAGAGACATTGTCGGGGTACTGGATACCAGCGTTGAGCAGCCCATTGGAGTTCACCTCCAGAATCTCCACCTCTAGCAAGACCTCGGGGTCTGCGATGTCGTAGGTGGCAACCAGGCGCTCAATAGCAGAAATCACGTCCAAGTTGTCCCGGACTACCAGCATCTTGAAGCGCTCGTCCACATAGAGCGACTTGGGCGCAATCAACGCCTTGACCATATCCTGCATCTTCTTGGGGTCAGCGCTCTTGAGGTAGAACGTGCGCATCACCAAGTCTTCATACCGGCGCTTCTTCTCCTCAGTGTCGCTATAGATCAGAAGAGTCGACTCATTCAAGATCTTCTTGTGCAGTTGGCTGGTGCGCAGCACTAGGTTGAGCGCATCCTCAACTGACGTGTTCTTGGCAAAGATTGTCGTCTTGATGTCCGTCTTTACGTCCTTGTCCAGTACGAAATTGATGTTCGACGTCCTAGACAGAATTTCGAGCACGTTCTGGATCCCGACATCGCGGAGCTCCAACGTGACCGGTTTCTTGAGGGCTTTCGACAGAATGGGATCGGCCGTCAGGCTTCTGTTCTTCTCCAACTCAATGCTCTGAAGCATCTGCTTCGCCTGCTGCTGGTCGGCGTTCTCGAGAAGCGCCGCCTGCAGCGAACGTGTCGCAGTGGCGGTATCGCCTGCTTTCAAGGCGGCATCGGCCTGCGCGATGTTCTTTGCTTCTCGTGCATCGCGGTCGAGCGAGGCAAGCCCCGCGGTCGCTGCCTCATTGACGGGATCAATGCGTAGCATGGCCTGATAAGCGCGCTGAGCTTCCGCAGTCTTCTTAGCCGCTGTCAGCCGCCGCGCCGCTAACAACATGTCGCGTAGCACGCCATCACGCGTCCGGATGTACTTAAGCTTGTAGTCTGCCGGTTCTGTTTTGGCCAGTTGCGCGAGCAGGACGAGGCCCGCCTCGTTGTCCCCCTCGGCGATTAGCTGGTCCGCGCGGCGCGCCTCCAAATATGAAGCACAGCCCGACAACAGGGCAAATGTCGCTACCAGGCACAGCCACCTGAGGGACAAGACATGCCGTCTATTTGTATTTGTCGTCATTGCACGGCGATGAGGCGCACTTCATCCAAGGGTAGGTAGCGCAACTCCACTTCTGAAGCGCTGGCTCTTTCGACTTTCCACTGGGCGTCCACTTGTCCTCCGACCTCCACTACCAACGGCCTGGCGCCGCGCCCCAGAAACACGTAGCTGCGACCATCCTGATCCATGTGGCCGAGATATGTCAGTGCGGGATCCGGAGCGGTCGGCTTTGGAGGAATAACGGGTGCCGGCGGCGGGAGCCGTGATGGTGCGGGCGCAGGGACCGCTGCCACTTTGTCTTGCTCCGGTGCATTCGGCTTCCACTCCTCCCCTTCCAGCCGAACCCAGGGTGCTCCGGTATCCGACGACGACTCGGATGGTCCATCAGCTGACCGTGGTGGTACAGCGTTAATCACTGGCACCTCAACGGCATCCGGCTTCAGCAAAGCAACGGCAGTCAACGAAGTCGTGGCGAGCAGCAAGGCCTGTAGCGATTTGGACAGTCCGAGCCCTTTCATTGGCCGGCTCCAGTCGTCGGGGCACTAGGGTCCCGATAGTAGAGGCTCGTCTCCAACCGGACATTCAGCCGTGTCGCCTGACCCGGCGCCTTTTCCATCGTGACGCGATCGATGACAAGGTTAGGCAACGCCACCAGAAGAGTGTGTAGATACTTGCGGTAGTCGAAGTATTCGGCGGATACCGTCAGTTGCATGGACATCCGCTGGGCCGACAGATGTTCCAGGCTACCTTGGGCGTACTCCACTCGGGAGAGATCCACACCGCTAGCGGTGGCGAGTCCGTGCAGGATGCGCAACTGCTGCTCACGCACATCCTGCGTCGGCAAAAAGGCAATCAGACCTGAGACATAAGCGGCACTGTCGCGAGCCACAGGTACCTGCGTCGAAGTCGCAATAGACCCCGGCGGCGTGGGCCTGTGCTGAGGTGCGACCGTCGGAATCACTGCTTGCAGCTCCCGCACCTCGCGGCGCAAAGGCTCGTTGACCCAGAGGCCCAAGCCGACACCAAAACCAATCACGGCAACAGCCAAAAACTGAGGCCACGCCAAGCGTTCCCAGCAAAGACGGGCATGCCAGCCGATGCGCCGACCGACCTGCTGCAGCCGCATCCCTCCCGACAGTGCGGGCCAGTTCACGGACGCCTCCGCTGCACGGCCAACTGGAACGCCAGCGGCTTGCCGCCGGAGGCGGTAGCCTCAGGCTGCTTGACCTCAGACAGCGGTTCCACATTGCGCCAGAAGGCATCACCCTGTAATCGCTGCACGAAGCCAATGAACGCCTGACTGTTGTCAGCCTGACCGCTAATCCGCAATCGGAACGCGTCAGTCTCCGGCTGCACGCGCTGCAGCAGGATGTCATCCTGAACCGCCGACTGCAGCGAATTGAGCATCGGCTCCCAAGGAAGCTGTAAGCCCGCCACCAGCCGCTCGGCCTCCTCAATCGCTTCCTTGCGGGGCGGAGGCAATGGCTCAGGATGGGATTTGATGACCGTGTGCCGATAAGCGTCGATCCGAGCCAAGGCAGTGGCTCGACGCTCCAGCAGTTGGTCGCGCTGCCACAACAAAAAACCGCTGCCGGCCACGCCAAGCATCAGCAGCACAATCGTGCTCATCCGCCATGTGGATTTCCTAACAAAATCCAGTTGCAGGGCCGCCATCAGTGGACTCCGCACAACGCAAATGCATAGGTAGCATCTTCCTGCTCGCGAAAGCCTTCGCCATTGCGCAACGAAAGCCGTATCTCTTCTGGCAACTGAGGAAGCCAGATCGAGGCGAAGACACGCTGTCGCCCCTGCGCACCGGTTGACGGCATGACGATGTCACCCGTCGGATCGGGATCGAAAGGCCGCAATGCAATGCTGTTGATGCAACCTTGCTTGTGGCATAACGCCACCAGGCGGTCGCCGTCGACCAAGGACACTGTTCCCTGCTCTGATGCCAACAGCTTCTCGAAGCGGTTCCAGACTGCAGCCACGCCAGGCGTGATGCTGGCAAGACGAACTCCCGCCGATCGAGCATGCGCCTTCAGCTCTACCAGCAGCGCCTTTGACACACACGCCACCATTAGTGCCTGTCCGTAACGCGGGGAAGCGAAACACATGGCGTAAGCGGATGCATCCTGCTTGAACTGCTGCTCGAACAGTGCGACCGCGAACGCCTGGCGCAAGGACGCGTTAGCGAGGTCCGGCGTCCATGGCAACAGCAAATAGCGCACGGCCGTATTGCCCAGTACCCACTCCAGTGAACCCCGCCGGCTTGGACTCCCCATCCACTCGCGCAGAGCTAGCAGTGCAGCGGAATGCTCGCCTGGCGCGAAGGCGAAACACTGCTTGCGCACCACTCGTCGCCCCAGCAGCTCGCAGGCCATCAGCGCCCCAGCTGCGAAGTGCACCCGGTATCGTGGCGCGGGCCGCAAAGCGACGTTGATTTGGCGCCTGAGCAGCCGGCCGAAACGGCGCATGCTGTTCACCCAAGATGCCCCCACACCGCTACTCCACAAAGGTGACACGGTTGATCTCCTGCAGCGTGGTCTGCCCTTGCTTGACGGCCTCTAACGCCTCCTGGCGCATCGACGCCATCCCATGCGTCCGCGCCGCCTCCTTGAGTCGAGCGATAGGCGCCTGCTGCAGGATGAGTTCGCGCAGTTCGTCGTTCAGAACCAGCACTTCGGTCAACGCACGGCGGCCCTTGTAGCCCGTCCCGCGGCAGTGCGCGCACCCCCGGCCCTGCAATAGCGCATGGCCGTGCAACGCAGCGCGCTCGATGCCCGAGGCAACCAGCAGCTCCCCGTCCGGCTCGCAGGATTGCACGCAGTGCGGGCAGTTCAATCGCACCAAGCGCTGCGCGACCACGCCATTCAATGCTGTGACGAAGCTATAGGCGTCCACACCCATGTGTCGAAAACGGCTTAGCACGTCGAACACGTTATTGGCGTGCACGGTGGTGAACACCAGGTGACCAGTAAGTGCAGCCTGTACTGCGATCTCTGCGGTCTCGCGGTCCCGGATTTCGCCCACAAGGATTCGGTCGGGATCGTGGCGCAGGATGGAACGCAGGCCCTTGGCGAAGGTCAGACCCTTGCGCTCGTTGACGGGAATCTGCAACACCCCGGGCAACTGATATTCGACGGGGTCCTCGATGGTGATGATCTTGTCGTCGCCGCGGTTGATCTCGGAGAGCGTCGCGTACAGGGTCGTCGTCTTGCCTGAGCCGGTCGGGCCAGTGACCAGCAGCATGCCGTAGGGCTGGTTGGCCAAGCGTCGGATGGTCTGCTGGGCTGCCGGTGTAATCCCAAGCAGATCGAGACTTAGCTGCGCCAACTCCGTCGTGAGTGACTGCTTGTCCAAAATGCGCAGCACGGCGTCCTCGCCGAACAGGCCCGGCATGACGGAGACCCGGAAGTCGATCTCCCGTGCTGCAATGTGCACGGCAAAGCGGCCGTCCTGCGGGATGCGCTTTTCCCCGATGTCCAGCTCCGCCATCACCTTCATCCGGGAGATGACCTGTTCTGCCAGCTGCGGGTCAGGCAACTGGCGTGCCGTAGCCAGCACGCCGTCGATGCGGTACTTAATAACCAGACCTGCCGGCGTGTTCTCGAAGTGGATATCACTCGCACCGCTCTTGTGGGCGTCATACAACGTGGAGTTGACCAGGCGCACCACTTGGCTCTCGTCTCGGGCGATGGAACGCAGGGAGATTTCCTCACTGTCGTCGGCATCGGATCGAGGTGGAACGCCCTGTTCCAGTCGGATAACCTGGGCCAGCGCCTGCTGATGCGCCTCCAGGCGCGAAAGCATGGCCTTGAGTTCGAGTGGATGGGTAAAGGCCAGCTTGAAGTAGCCCTGGATTTGATGTGCGGCCCAGGTATGCAACGCCGCATCCAAAGGGTTGCCCGCAACAAAATGCCGTACACCTTGGGCGTCGGTCATCAACAAGCATTCACGCTCTAGGCACTCGCCATAGCTCACCAGCGAGAAATCTGGAGTCATAGCCTCAAGGTCGACCAGACCCAGCGCGGGCAGTCCGCTGTGCCGGCTTACCGTTTCAAGGACCTCATCAGGCGACCGCCCAGCCAGGCGCTGTAAGGCCACAAGCAGCGACTCACCTTGGCTCGTCGCCTCGGTGGCGGCGCCCGCTAGCAGTTCGGCCGTTAGCCAGTTGGATTGGCGGGACACCGCCACACTTGCCTGGGTAGAGACTTGAGACGCTGCGCTCATTGCAAGCTCCCGGCGAGCTCGAAAATCGGCAGATACAACATGATGACGATGCCGCCGATGGCAAGGCCGATCACCAGCATCAGCACCGGCTCGAAAAGGCGAGCAAAGCGGTCGATCCAGTGTGTGATTTCCTTGTCGTGGAAAGCGGCTGCCTGCTCCAGCATGTCGGCCATCTGACCGTTGCGCTCTCCGGCGCGCAACAGCCGCAGGGCAACCGGCGTAGTGAGCGCGTTCCCATGCAAGCTGTCGCTCAGGCTCTGGCCCTGAGTTACCTGAACGGTCGCGCCAAGAGCAGCAGTCTGCAGTTGCGCAGGCAGCAGTCCTTGCGCCATCTGCATGGCCTTGATCACGGGGATACCGCCACCAAGCAGCAGGCCAAGCGAGCGATAGAAACGCGACAGTTGCATCAACCGAACCCGCGCGCCGATCCAGCGGTTCACCTGTGCAGCGGCACCCAGCCAGGCACGCATCTGTGGGCGGGTCAATGCTACCGGCAGAGCGGCCATGATCGCGATGAGTGCGATGGCAACCGCGAGCCAATGTTCGCTGGCAAAGCCACCCCATTGCATGAGCCAGCGCGAGGCGAGTGGGAGTTTGTCTTCCATGCCTTCGTAGACGCGAGCAAAGCGTGGCACCAGGAAGCACAGCAGAAACAGGGCGACGGCTCCACCGACCACGCACAGCATGATCGGGTACAGCGACGCGCTGATGATCTTCTGACGGATGAGGCCCAGTTGCTCGTGGTAACGCAACCAGCGTTGGAGCGCCGGCACGATCTCGCCGGTGTGCTCGCTGGCTGCAATGGAGGCAACGAAGAGCTCAGGAAAGATGTCTGGGAAGCCCTGCAGGGCAGCGGAAAAGGACTGGCCCTCGCGCATGCGGCGCACCAACTCGCTTAGAACGCCTCCCGTGCGCGCGGCATGCTCTTGGCGCTCGGCCAGCGTTTCAAGGGTTTCAATCAAGGACAGCCCTGCACTGAGCAACGCGACCAGTTCATGTGTAAACAGAGCCAGTTCAAAGTGTCCACCGGCGGCGCGGTTAAGTGTCAGTCCGAGACGCTCGCCCTGAACAGTCAGGACACGCAACCCGCCCTGTCGCGCAAACTGCTCGGCCTCGGCTCGACTGCCGGCCGTCACAAGGCGCATCTGCAGTTCGCCCTGGGCGGTGATGCCGCGCACCTTGAATTTGGCCATGGGGATGAGAGGGGGCGCTCCGGCAGTTCAGTGGCCGATGTCAGCGTTGTCGCCCGTACCGCCAGGCGCTTTGTCAGCGCCAAAGGAATAGAGCTCGAAGTCGTCTGATTGCTTGCTACCGGGGAATTTGTATTGGTAGGGCATGCCCCACGGGTCCGGAGGTACGTCCTTACGCAAATAAGGACCGTGCCAGCGCCCTTCGCCAGGGATGGGGCTGATGAGCGCAGCAAGCCCCTCCTGACTAGTGGGATAACGCCCCACATCTATGCGGAACTGATCTAGCGCTTTGCTGAGAATATCGATCTGTGCCTTAGCTGTCGTCACCTCGGATTTGCTCACATTACCGAACAGGCGCGGACCAACGATGCCAGCCAAAAGTCCAATAATAACCAATACAACCAGAAGCTCTAACAAAGTAAACCCGCGATTAAATTGACTTCGACGCATTTTTTAGAATACCGCCCTCAATCAACACCAACCCGTCAATCAGACGCAGATCAAAACTTCCCAGACACCACCGTACCCCCGTATTTCTCAATGAGCCCGCGAACGCTCTCAAGCGCAGCCTTCCGAGCCTCGGCGTCCGGGAAATAGTTCTCAAAAACAAGAAACTCAATTTTTGAAACACCCTTTATATCGGTCGCCACCAGGAATCCCGTTTTCTCCGATACATCCCGCTTGTACTCAAAATATAAAACAGGCCGCCCTAAAAGATCATCGAGCCCTGGAGCTGCCGCAAATTTCCTCAGCCCTTGCACACCAAGCGCCGCATCCAAATCACGCACAAAATCGGCATACTTCTCCGGCGCAACCTTCAAAACAGCAACCTGAGTCGGAGGGATTTTTTCAGCAGAGCATCCCATCACCCCCCCAAAATATATGCAAGCAAACAAGGCAAGAGACCGAGCAAATTTAATCACGGATAACCCCCACTCGAACCACCTTGAAAATAGTCCACAGACCAAACATGAGTCGGGGTAAAGATCAAATATCCGAGAAAATTATTCCAGCCAGGCCTAGGGCCACTTCCAGTGCCAACAGTAGTCAGATATATCCCGATCCCGACCCCATCAGGTCCTGGGCCATAAGTTATTGAGTGCTCAACCTGACCAGGGAAAAATTGATGCCCCGGAAGAGTAATATTAAATATCGCGTAGCGATCGTAATCAACTATGTGCTGAATCGGGTCGTTGGTTGGCAATAGTAAGTTGTACCCTTGACTAGGAGCACCATTAACAATCGTCAGAATACCAAGGGAAAAACCATCAACGACCTGCAGCGCGATCCCCCTAGTACAACCAGGTCCTTCTGTACAAAGATACGTGGGTCCAATCTGGTACCGATGATCAGTCGAGCCAGTTTGTACAAAGCTCAAGCCCGTCGGATCCGTCCGATTTACCGGATTGTTGCCCACA
Source organism: Ralstonia sp. GX3-BWBA (assembly GCF_003290055.1). NCBI lineage: Bacteria > Pseudomonadati > Pseudomonadota > Betaproteobacteria > Burkholderiales > Burkholderiaceae > Ralstonia > Ralstonia sp. GX3-BWBA. The sequence continues at coordinate 11,035 of NZ_QMKS01000029.1, forward strand.
TACGCATAAAGGTTCTCGTCATCCTTGTAACCGATCGGGTCTGTCTGCAAGAACCTCCCGAGCGTAGGCGAATAGAACCTCCCCTTGTAGTAGTACAAACCAAGATCGCCGAGCAATTGCTGGCCGGTATACCGGAACCGTAGCCCAGTTGTAACGTTAGGTTCTCCATACGGACCATAGGAATAGGTCGCCGTCCTCGCACCTGCCGCGTTAGCGGTGGCCACGATGCTGCCCAGATGGTCCGAGTACAACCAGTTCTTGGCGGTGGTACCAGCACCTTCGTACCAGACGATTGGCTCATCAGTTCCCGGACCATGCACGTATTTTCTGAGCACGGTGTTGCCGGTACTGTCATATTCGGCAACCAAGTTCTGACCGTCATACAGCAGATTGGTGGTCGTGGTGGTGAGTAGCAAAGTTACCGCTGTCTGGCGCAGCCTGCCCTCGGCATCGTAGGCTAGGGTGGCACTGGTCGAGGGGAGCTTACTCGCCGTCTTGAGGCGATTGTCTAGGTCGTAGCTGTAGTTCCAAGTACCGTCGCCCGCCAAGTTTCCGTTGCTGTCATAGCTGTAGGACAGAAGAATAAGACCGGTGTAGCGATTCAACCCGTCGCTGGTGTAGGTCTGAGTGCCGGTTGTCGCTCCCGTCCATTGATAAGTGTTGTTGCTCCAAGTAATGCCCGTCAGTTCGCGGATCTGGTTGCGGGTGTAGGTGTACTGCACCTCTTCGCTGGTTGATGCAAGGAAGTTTTTCAGCGTCGCCAGTGCCCCCTGGTTGTCATAACTACGCTGAATTGTCGTACCGTTACCTAGAGTGACGGTTGTACGCCGGCTCAAATCGTCGTATGCATAGCTCGCCAGGTTGACGCTGCCATTCTCCTTGATAGCGTTTGGCCGGTTAAGCGCATCGTAGCTAGTGGTCGTGTAGAACGCGTCGGGCCAAGTCGTTTGAACACGGTTACCAGCAGCGTCGTACTGATAGGTGAGCGTTTTGCCTCCCGCGGTCGTATTGATCAGTCGGCCTGCGTTGTCCCAAACGTAGGTGATGGTGTGGCTGCCATTAGCGTACTGCGATGCAGTACGTAGGCCTCGCAGGTCATACCCGAACTGTACGTTGTCGGAGGAACTCGGATACGTGCGTGCCGTTAAGCGGTTCAGGTTGTCCCAGGTTTGCGTAATGACATCCCCTGTGCGCTTGCGCATAGAAGAGACATTACCGTTAGCGTCATAAGCATATTCTTCGTAGTCATTCGTGTTGGCAGAGCCTGGGGTGCTGGGTTGAGGGTAATAAATGCGAGTCCGTCGATCGAAGCCATCATATGCATATACGGTCAGATTACCCTTCGCATCCTGACTCGAATTGAGATTGCCATTGGGCGTGTAGGTGTACTGAACGTAGCTCTGTGCGATCGAGGTGCCGACCGCCTTATCGATCCTCTGAACCGTGTCATCGGCGTTATATACGGTCTGGGTGACCCGATTTCCGCCATCTCCTGCCGCCAAGTATTGCGTCACTTGGTTTGCGCGGTCCAGATCATCATATGCAGTGTCGGTGATGGGTACTGGCGAGGATTCTGTTGGACATGTCGTGGCGGCTGCTGTCTGAGCAGGCCCCCAAGCGCGAACGATCTTGCCAGTCGCGCTGTAACGACTGCAATTGACCAGCCACTGGGTGCCGATTTGTCTGGCCACGCTGACCGGCCGACCATCAGCGTCATAAGTAGTCTGTGTTTGCTTGCCTACTGCATCGGTGACTTGCGTAGCGCGACGCTCACTGTCGTATGCCGTGGATACCGATGAGACGACATCAGTACGTGGACCAACGACTTGCGTGAGGTTGCCCACGCGATCATAGGTAAAAGTCGTGGTGAGGTTCAGCGTTCCCGTACCCGAATCGACAGTACTGGTTTTAGGTACGTACTGATTCGTTGAGTCGTAGGAGGTCGCTGTGACCGTGGAGTTGGTCGAGCTGATCCTGACCGACTTCGAGGACGGCAGATAGAACGTTGGGAAGCCTGTCGGAGTGTATGCAACGTAGCCATAGCTTGTCTGCGGCGCCACCCCGGATGCGTCAATTGGGGACGTCATCTGCAACGGCTGGCCCTGCGCTGTATACGTGTAGCTAGTAACGTTGCCCCGCGCGTCGGTCGCCGTCGCGACCTTATTGAAAGCGCTTTCATATGTGAAACTCAGAGTCAAGGGCGTCATTCCTGATCCTGCCGCCCCGACCTTGCTCATAGTCCGCACATTGTGGGTGCACCTCTTCTCCGCACTCGCGCAACTTACGTCGTCGTAGGTGTAAGTAACACCGTTACCCTGAGGAAGCTGTGTGCTGACCAGCCGTCCGTGTCCGTCATACGTGTTGACGGTCCAATTCAGCAACGGCGTGCTCTTCTGAAGGACATTGCCCAGGGCATCGATATAGTTGGTCTTGGTCACCCCACCAGGACCTACTTCCGCCGACCTGGAGCCTGCAAAGTAGTAGTTGTAGACCTTTCCTCTCGCGTTGGTTTGAGTCTGAACGCGTCCAAGCGTGTCATAGGTGTTGGTAACCGCGGCAGTTGTCGGGAAGCTGGGGTAGAAAATCTGTTTCAGCTGTCCCGGCTGGCCATACGTGAAGGTTGTGGCCGCACCGACGGTATTTGTGAAAGTCGTCAGATTTGCGTTGCTGTCATAACCGTAGCTAACTGATCGGGTGCCGTCGCTGACTTGGCTAAGCCGCCCGTTTGTGTACGTGAAGTTGAGCGTGCGGCCCAGACTATTGGTCACGCTCGTCAGTAAATTGCCGGTATACGAGTAGTTGACTTGGATGCCGCTTGGATCGGCATAGGTCCCCGCCTGCCCAGCCGCATTGAACTTCAACACCGCCCGATTCAAGAACTCGTAGTTATAAGTGCCGTCGGCATTCTGTGTCAGTTTGGCAGAGTTGCCGGGCGGCGGATTGTACGTACCATCGGGAAGCTTGACGAATACCTCGCCATTCACGCCCCGAGTAACGATCACGGTGTTATTGGTCAGCTGCTCCCCAAACCAACGCTGACCCAGCACAGCCGCCACCAATTTATCTGTCGGCCTTGTAGAGTCAGACAGCAAGTCCAACGACGCCTTCATTTCCACCAATGCACCAACGGCATCCAATGCTGAGTCCTCGCCCATGCCCTGAAAGCCATCGGAGTTGACCGCGACACTAGCTTGAAGGTTGTGCGCCCACCCCTTGCCTAGAGAACCGTTCTGGTTGCGCATCCCCGAGCTGTACGATCGCTTAAAGCTCAGGCTCTGCGGGAAGGTACCCACCCCAACGTTTATGTCCTCGTGGTCGTAAAGAAAATTTCCGGAGACCAAGTCCACAGGGTCGTTATACGTGCCGGACCACCAGGCATTCACCAGTGACGCCCACCATGACATGTCCTGTCCGACGAAGGAGTTCAAGTTACCGGGATCTTGCGGCGCATCGGCGAAACCGCCGAACAGCCCCCCACTGATCATGGATCCAACGGTATTTGAGTTGACAACAAAATAGCCAACGCCCGCCCAGCGGTTTTCCGTGAGATCGCAACGACTCGGGACAATCAGTCGCCAGCCGGCATTCAAGTAAGCATTGAAACTCGGGTAATAGGAGCTGCAGTTCACCAGGTTCGGTTGTACGGCACTCGCGTAGTTGGTCGAGGTTGCGCTGTAGATTGGCAGACCACTAGCCGCAGCGATATCGAGCAGCTTGACAGTGGATACGGCAGCTATGTTCGTGGTCTGCTGTACGGTGGTCGACTCCAGAATGCTCATGTGGTCGGCCACAGTTAGGAATGCGGCATTTTCCTTGTCGACACTGCCACTAAGATTGGCCGTTGAGATCGTGCTGCCCTGCAAGTCCACATAGGCGCTGTTCACATAACCGGCAATGCCTACATGGTGCTGGTGCAAGATGCTGGTGTCGCCCAACCGTTCTGTGGCGTAAGCGATGTGTGCGACCTGCGCAAGCCATTGAGCACCAATAACTGCCAGCGTCGAGCCGAGCATCGGTTCGGAAGTTGCGGCCGCGCCGGCCGCGCTCAAATCATTAAGCGCATTTTGGAACTTTTGTGCCGGGCCGCGTCCTGCTGGGCCCCAGCCATTGGCAACTAGAAAAGTGTTGGTACCACCGGCGGTGAGGGTCTGGTTTAGCGTCTGGTTTGCGAAAGTCGACGCGTAGGCGTTGTGCGTGATCGTGAAAGTGATGGTCGTCGATGTTCCTGGCGTTACCGCCGTCCCTGGCGAGCCGACAGCAGCCCCATCCAGCATGAGCACGGGCTGGTTGGAGCCGTTATAGGTAATAGTCAGACGCCGCCCATATATGGCGTCCGAGGTATAGGTCTGATCAATCCCTTGATACTGGACGCGCAGCGTCGGCTTGGCGGATGCCGGGACATCGGTGATTTCCTGAGTGGTGTACGCAGTGTCCTGGAGCGGCGGCGCCGTGTTGCGCAAGGTCTCGCCATACGACGGCGTAATGGTCTTTCCACCCAGGACATCGTCCAGCGTGCCTGACGGCAGATTGGATCTCAGGTAGCTAGCCAGATTGTTGGCGTAGGTGTTGAGATTGTTGCGAATATTGGTGCGGTTGATGTTTTGAACATAATCGCCAGTGACCGTCGCCCCGCTTCTGGCAGCGCTCAGATAGGTCGCCGCATCGTAGCCAGTCGTACTCGGACTGGCCAGGTCGATTCCCGTCTTGAAGGTATGTGGCTTGTAGCTGGGGTCGAAGTAATAGCTCGTCCCGCCAATGTTGGCTTTGACCCAGATATGCCCGAGCGATGCATCGGTCATCGCAGCGGTCGTCCCCGGGCAGCTACCAGCGCTCGTGGCATTGATCTGGTAAACGGGAATCTGAGTTTTGCCAAGGAAACTCAACACAGCGCAGGCGTTCGATGTATCAATGCCATACCACTGGTTCATTTGGGCTGCGGTTACCTTGATCACGCCGGTCACAAAGGTCGCTGTGTACCCGGAAGCCCGTAGCAGATCCACCATAAGCATGGCTTGGTCGTACGCAGTACCTTGGTTGTCCAGCACTGCACCGAGCGAGCCTTTTTGCACGCCGAAGATTGGGTAGAACTCGATATTGTTGCGAACGTACTGGTAGATCAGGTCGGGGTCATATGACAAAGCGCGTGCCAGTTCTGCAACGGATGCCGGCCCCTGAGGGCTGGCGTCGCCGCCTACACGAACCGCAGCCATTGGCGTAGTCGTAGTCGGTGAGCCATTGGCCGTCGTTGCTCCGTAGGTCGGCACAACCGTCTTCGTGGCGCTGTAGGCCCCCCGGTTCAGATTGGCTGGGAATACACGGCTGGCGCGAGCTCGTTCCGAGTCCTGCCCGGAGACGGGCGGCAAATTGGCAGAAGAGGTGCCTGGGCCTGGGCCGGCCTGCTTGCCAAGACCCGTAGCAGGTAAATTCTGCGGCAGGTAGCCAAGTACGAGCTTGCCGCTGACAAACGTGACGGGGCCCCCGGCTCCGCTTGCGGGAGGCACCTTGCCAGCGTACTGCTTTGCCGAAGCCGGTGGCGCAATAGCCTTGCCCAGTGCTGGACCGCGCGCGGTCTTGACCGAAGCGGCGCCATTGTTTGGCCGATACCCTGATTGGATGGAGCCACTAACGGCATTTGTAGCGAATACGCTAATACCGATACACAGGACAGTCGGGAAAAGGGCGTGCGCGAGCCTGGACATAGGAGTCCCACCAAAATGTTTTAAAAAATTTGGTATCGCACCGAAATCGGTGCGACGCAGAAGATGCGCTATGGCGACGTCGTTACCACCGACGTGCGATTGCCTGCAGCGTCATAGCTGTATGTGATGGTGGTGGTAGTAGAGCCGTTGTTGTAGACCGCCGTGGCCAAGCGGCCTAGCGCGTCATACGTGTAGCTCACGGAGCCGGCAACGGCAGGCACGCTTGTCAGCATGACTGCGGCGGTCAAAGCGCTCAGAAGCGGTCGATGTGCGGGCCGGCGCTGAGGCACAGGCCCATTTCCCGAGTCAGTCATGTCCCCTCCCTGTACAGCCCCCCACTGAGTCACGACGCAATTCACAGTGACTGCTCAATAGTGGTATTTCGTTCTCATTCGCTGCCGTTTACGAAAGCTAACAAAAAGGTTCCCGCAGAACAACGCGCGGACACTGTATTAAGAATATTTCAGATCACCTCATCGGGATCTTACAAAATCAGAATTCCAGCACCCCACCATGGACGCAACTCACATCAGTTAGTAGAAAATATCTACGTCGATCGGAATAATTGTCTTCATTACTGAAGACAGGCATTTGATAACTAGGGAAGCGGTCGCGATTCTTGCCAATCCAGGCGGGTGCAGCAAGGCGAGTGGGACTTCTCGCCGGCAGAAGAAGATTGGGTGATGAAGCGGGCTCAACAGGTTCTTGGCTGGAGACCCGTCCGAAATGAGAGTGTCAGGATTTCCGTGTTCAAGGCGGGGTTGAGATTCACACGGACGGTCGGACGAATCGATCTGCGTGGAGGATGGCGAATTGGTTCATGGCCTGCTTCCGGTGGTGGGCGGCACGGCTCCAACCCCGCCGTGATGTTACGCAGTTCCAGCCAGATGAGCCTCGTCGCTCGGGAAGTGGCCTCGGGTCTTGATGATTTTACGTAGTTGGGCATTGATGTTCTCAATGGCGTTCGTCGTGTAGATCACCTTGCGTACGGCCGAAGGAAACGCAAAGAACAGAATCATGCGATCCCAGGCGTTGCGCCAAGCGACACTGACTGTCGGATATCGTTGTACCCACGAGCCGTCGGCAAACGCCTCGAGCTCCGCCGGCGCGACGTCCGCGCTCGGCGCTGTGTAGATCGGCCGGATCGCCCCGGCCAACTCACGGCGGTCCTTCCAGCTCGCGTAATCTAGGCTGTTGCGAATCTGGTGGACGATGCAGGTCTGCTGCGTGGTCGCCGGGAATACGGCCGCCAGTGCTTCGGGTATATACCCCTGAGCCCGTCCGTCACGGCGATCAGGATGTCGCCCACGCTGCGCGTCTTCAGATCGTTGAACACCTTCATCCGGAACTTGGCGCCTTCGGTGTTCTCGATCCACAGGCCCAGGATGTCACCCGTGCCGTCGGGAAGCACCCCCAGCGCCAGATAGACGGCCTTGTTGCGCACCAGGGCGTCCTCGCGAATCCTGACCCGCAGTGCGTCGGAGAACACCACCGGGTACACGGGATCGAGTGGCCTCGCCTGCTAGGCGGTGACTTCGGCCATCACCTCGTCGATGCTTTCGCGGTTCATCTGCTTCCAGACCTTGTCGGCGCAATACACCTGCCAGTTGGCATGCCAAGCTCGCAGGACTCACAGCAGAAATGCCCGAGCGCGCCCGCACGCTGGACGCACGTTGGCCGCGGAAGGGTACTGCTGACTCCCCTCCGTGGCTGGCCAGACAGTAATGGAGCCCGGCCGAAGAGCCGAAGGCATGGCCCGGACAAAAGCAGGATTCGGGATGGCGCATGAGCCCGGTTGCACTTGCTCAAATATTCTTGTTATTTTAACTAGATCTCTAATATAATGGGTCGAATTGACGACGGCAACCGACCATCAGGAGACGAACATGCTGACCCATGAAGAGAACGAACTTTTGTGCCGCGTGGAAGGCGATGCCCCAATGGGGAAGCTGATGCGCCAGCACTGGACCCCTGTTTGCTTGATTGAAGAAGTCAGCGAACCGGACGGCGCGCCGGTCAAGGCCCGCGTTTTGGGCGAAGACCTGGTCGTGTTCCGCGACAACGAAGGTCGCGTTGGTGTGATGGATGAGTACTGCCCGCACCGCCGGGCATCGCTGGTGTACGGCCGTAACGAAGATGGTGGCCTGCGCTGCCTGTACCACGGCTGGAAGTTCGACGTGCTGGGCAATGTGCTGGAAATGGTGTCCGAGCCGGCCGCCAGCGGCATGACCGAGAAGGTCAAGCACAAGGCTTACCCTTCGAAGGAATGGGGTGGCATGGTCTGGGCGTACATGGGTCCGCAGGACGCCATTCCCGAATTCGTCGCACCCGCCTGGGCGCCGACCGCTGACACCCGCGTCAGCATCGCCAAGGCGCTGCTGCCCTGCAACTGGGCCCAGGTTCTTGAAGGCGCGATCGATTCCGCACACAGCTCAAGCCTGCACTCGTCCGACTTCGTGCCGGCACGCGTCGGCGGCGCCGAGGCAACGTCGAAGAACTGGCTGCGCCCGTCCACCGACAAGGCACCGCGCCTACAGGTCGAACGCACCGACTATGGTTTCCGCTACGCTGCGCTGCGCCGCCCGATCTTCAACGCCAACACGCACGACTACGTGCGTTCGACGGTGTTCATTGCGCCCGGCACGGTGCTGATCCCCCCCAACAACCTGTATAACGTCGCCAACATCAACGTGCCGATGGACGACACGAATACTGCGTTCTACTTCATCGCGTGGGGCGACCCGGAAACCACACCGGAAACCGAAACCTGGCGCAAGTTCCTCCGTCAACAGATTGGCCCGGACTTGGACGAGCGCTACCGTCCGCTGCGCAATCACGAGAACCGTTTCTGGCAAGACCGCCAAGCCATGAAGGCCGGCAATTTCACCGGCATCACCGGCTTCCCGAATCAGGACATCGCCATGTGGGTCACGATGGGTCCGATCGCCAACCGTTCGGACGAGCGCCTGGGCGCAAGCGATCTCGCCATTGTCGAGTTCCGTCGCCGCATGCTGGATGCTATTGCGGAATTCGAGCAGGACGCCGAAGCCATCGGGACCGGTGCAAAGGCGATCCCGCAGACGGTCTGTTCGTATCAGGCGGTGGTGCCGAAGGAAACCGACTGGCGCGCGTACGCCGCCCGCTATGTCAGCGCGAAACATGCCCTGCCGGAAGGTGAGCCCGCTGCGCTCGCGACCGACTATCAGGTGAGGCAATAAGCGATGAAGCCGGCCATGGAACAGCGCCGTCTGCGCATCGGGGTAGCGGGACTGGGGCGAGCGTTTTCGCTGATGCTACCCACCTTCCTTCAAGACCCGAGGGTTCAACTCGTCGCCGCGTGCGACCCGCGCGAGGAAGCTCGGCAGCAGTTCGCCGCCGATTTCGGCGCTCGGACCTACGCAGATGTACTGGACCTGGCTGGCGACCCCGATGTGGAGGTTATCTACGTGGCCAGCCCCCATCAGTTTCACGCGCAGCACACCGAAATTGCCGCAGCCCACGGCAAGCACGTGTTGGTCGAGAAACCGATGGCGCTCAACGCGGCCGACTGCGATCGTATGATCGCCGCGTGCCGGGCTGCAAACGTGCATCTGATCGTTGGGCATTGCCATAGCTTCGATACGCCATACCTGCGCACGCGCAACCTGATCCGCTCGGGCGATTTCGGTGCGGTGAAGATGATCCAGGCATTCAACTACACCGACTATCTATACCGGCCGCGCCGTCCAGAAGAACTCATGACGGCCGAAGGTGGCGGCGCCGTATTCAGCCAGGCCGCGCACCAGGTCGATATCGTGCGGTTGCTCGCGGGTTCACGCGCGACGCGCCTGCGTGCAAGCGTCGGTCGCTGGGACTCCAAGCGCCCGACCGAAGGCGCGTATTCGGCACTGATCTGGTTCGAGAATGGCGCCTATGCCTCGCTCTCATACAGTGGGTATGGCCACTTCAACAGCGACGAATGGATGGGCTGGATCGGCGAGATGGGTGACCACGCAAATCCCGACGCCTACGGCGCCGCTCGGCGGCGGCTGGCGACCATCGCCTCTTCGAATGATGAGGCGCAGCTCAAGGCCGCAGGCACGTATGGCGGCGCGGCATACAAGCCGCCCTCGACCGCGCCGGACGAGCCGGCACGCCGGCATCAGCATTTTGGCCCGGTGATCGTGACGTGCGAACGCGCCGACCTGCGCCCCATGCCCGATTCCATCATCGTGTACGGTGACCTGCAACGGGAGACTCTGCCGCTTGAGCTTCCCACCGTACCGCGCGGCGAAGTGATCGACGAACTCTTCGAGGCCGTCATCGCGGGGCAGGCGCCTCTTCATGATGGTGAGTGGGCGAAGGGCACGCTGGAGATTTGCATCGCTATCTTGGAATCGAGCGAATCGGGCAAGGACGTATCGCTTTAACCCTCGCCAGAAAGCAAAGAGCCCTCGCTATCGCGAGGGCTCTCTTTTTTTGGCACGGCGGCGGGGCGTCCGACGAGGACTGCCCAAGCCAACACTACGCGCCTAGCGCCTCAACCCGTAGAGAAAAATCCACCGCCCTGACATGCTTTGTGAGCCCGCCAACGGAGATGCGGTCCACACCCGTTTCCGCAATGGCACGCAGCGTTTCCTGCGTCACGCCGCCTGACACCTCCAGGCTGGCGCGCCCGTTGTTGATTCGCACCGCCTCCCGCATTTGTTCCAACGAGAAGTTATCAAGCAGGATTGCGCAGGCGTCTGCGGAGAGCGCTTGTGCCAGTTCATCCAGCGTCTCGACCTCGACCTGTACCGGCACACCCGCACCAAGTACCTGCGCGGCGCGCACCGTCGGTGCAATGCCACCACCCGCTGCGATGTGGTTCTCCTTGATCAGGATCCCGTCATAGAGGCCTCGTCGATGGTTCTCGCCGCCACCGACGCGCACCGCGTATTTTTGCGCCAGGCGCAGTCCGGGCAAGGTCTTTCGGGTATCGAGAATCCGCGCCCTTGTGCCCTTGACGATCTCCACCAGGGCGTGCGTCGCCGTGGCGACGCCCGACAGCAGTTGAATGAAATTGAGCGCCGTACGCTCCGCGGTCAGAATGCCGCGTGCCGGCCCAGTGAGCTGGCACACCGCCTGCCCTTCGCGCATCCATTCGCCTTCACCCACGAACCATTTGATCGTGATGCCCGGCTCACACTGCCGTAGGGTTTCTTCAAACCATGGCGTGCCACACAGCAGCGCTGCTTCGCGCACCGTGAGGACGGCCTCGGCCGAGGCAGCCGAATCCACGAGCCGGGACGTCCAGTCGATATTGCCAACATCTTCCGCGAGCGCTTCGCAGATATTGCGCGTCATTGCCGCGCGCGTTGCTACATCCATTTTGAAAGGTCCGATTTTGAGCGGAAAAACTGCGTGAGATTGGTAGCGGCAGCACTGAGGTGCCGCCCCCAATCGATGGAATATGTGAGGAAGGAAACGCTGGCAAAGACCGATGCAAGACGCACCGTTCAGGGACTTTCTTACTCCTCGCCGCGCGCGGCGATCAGGCTGCCCATTTCCCGCGTGGAGGGAATCCGCAGCGCCGGATCATCGGTCTCGGCTTCGTCGCGGGCCATGTTTTCAATGATCGTCAAGAGCACCTTGCGCGCGACGTTAATCTCCGTGGCCTTCAAGCCCCTGACGCTGATCTCGTTGACTTCTTCAGCCAGTGGAACGAGCTTGTTTTTCAGGCTGCGGCCGCGAGCCGTGAGATACACATGCGTGTTCTTGCGATTGCCTGGGGCATAGTGACGCTCGACGTATCCGAGCTTTTCCATCGCGGACACCGCGCTGAAAGTGGTCGGCGTGGTGGTCCCGGCCTCGTCGCTGAGTTCCTTCTGCGTCAGACCGTCGGTAACCCACAGGATGCGCAGGAACGCCCAGTGACCGAATGAGACCTCATGCTGAGCCAGCCGCATCTGCAGCCCGCGCACCATCGCGCGCGCCGCATCCTTGACCAAGTGGGCAAGACGATCATCCGGGACGGCCTCGTGCCAATGCCGCAGGATGGGATTCTCTTTGGAAGCCCTTGCCCTGCCCGAAGAACGTGTTGCAACCATGCTTTCCTCGCCGTGACCATCACCAAAATGGTTCACATCATAGCGTGTTCGACAGTGCGCGTGCCGCCTGATGGCCGCGCACCGAGGCCCTGAAAATTCAGAAGAGATGACGAATACCGATCGTCACGCCCGCTTGGTCCATGCCGGCAACCACGTCCACGCCGGTACCGCGAAGGCCGACATTGGTCGTTGACCGGTTGGCAACGTACGCGCCCTCTACATACACGTCCGTGCGCTTGGAGAACGCGTAGTCGACCAGCAATGCCCCCATCGTCGGACCACCGTTGGAATCGCGGAAGTGCGTGTGGTAGACACTGGCTGAAATCGACAGCGGCGCGGTGACCTGCCAAACCATGCCCCCCCAGTACAGCAGCGAACTCGGCGGCGCATCCGTATTGCGCGTGTTCAACCAGCGCAGACCCGCCAGCGCCTTGACCGGGCCGATTTGGTACGACAGGCCCAGTAACGTGCGCTGCTGAGTGTGGCTTTGCGTGGCGATTGAGGTGCCCTGCAATTGATCATAGGTCACGCCGACGCTGAACGGACCCTGGTCGTACAGGATCGCTGCGCTCATTTCGCGCCCCACCTTTGTCGCGCCTGGTAGCTCGCCGCCGTTCTGAATGGCCGCATCGTAGCCGGTGCTATACAACGCTGCAAACGTCACACCGCCCAGATTCACGCCGTAGCGCAGCGAGTTGTCCGCGCGATTCACGAACTGGCTGTCCATGCTCTGTGCGGAATAGCTGGGATTGAACGTTAGCGGGTCATACTTGAACATCAGCTCATAGAGTAGGTTCTGGTGACGCCCCGCCGTCAGCGTACCGGCCGGCGTGGCGATACCAACGAAAGCCTTGCGACCGAAGAGCCGCCCACCCTGCCCGAGCGTGCCGGTATCCGAGTTGAAGCCGCCCTCAAGCGTCATCACTGCCTTGTAGCCGCCGCCGAGGTCCTCAGAGCCCTTGAGCCCCCAGCGCGATCCAGCGAGGTTGCCGGACTGCTCGCGCACCACCGAGCCTTTGCTGGCGCCCTGAGCCACGCGGTTGACGTATTCCACGCCCGTATCGACGACGCCATAAAGAGTCACCGAACTTTGAGCATGGGCTACCGTACCGGTGAGCGCCAGCAGCGCGCCACCGGCGCGCGCGATGATTTGTCTCGTCATTTTGATTTGTCTTGTCACTATTTTCGTAGTTCTGGTGGGCGCTCTCCCGCCCCCTTGGTGTTCCCCACGCATCTGTCTCCTGCCAGATGCGCGACGGGCATCACTACCCGCTGCGGAATTCAGATCTTGAAGCTTTCCAGGCTGGCCGGATGGAACAACTCGGTCGGCTGAAGGCGTCGGCTCGACAGCCCCTCGATGTGGTGCTGCGCCAAGAAGCGGTCGATCACGTGCTCGTTGTTTGCGAATCCGTATGACCAGAAATCGTGGCCCATCAAGCGGCGTGCGTTGCGCAGCTGGTCTTCGATGAATGGCAGCGTGACCTTGGTAGCCGACGTGTCGCTCAAACGTGCAAGCGCCACTTCCTTAGAATGCTCGAACGCCTTCACGATGGCGCCGGGCAGCCACGGGTGCTGTTCGGCCAGTGTCTTGCGGATGCCGAGCGTGTGCATGATCGGGAACAATTTGCGGCGTTCGTACCACTCCGCCGCGCTCTTTTGCGGGTCATCGAAGAGATACTTGACCTGCGGATGCCCGCGGTCGAAGCACGACGGTGCCCGCGGCCCGATCACGCCATCGATTTCGCCTTCGGCCAGCAGATTCGAGATCGTCTTGCCTTCCGGAGCGTTTTCCAGCATGACGCCTTCCGGCAGCTTCAGTGAGATCTTCTCCACGCGCGTCGGATCTTCATAACCCCCGCGTATCCAGTGGATGTCTGACGCTTTCACACCGTATTCCTCTTCGAGGAACATGCGAACCCACACGTTCGCCGTGAGTTGGTATTCCGGCACGCCGATGCGCTTTCCCTTTAGGTCTTCCGGCCGGTTGATGCCCCGATCCGCACGCACATAGATCGAGCTGTGGCGGAACGCGCGCGATGGGAAAACGGGCACGGCGATGTACGGCGAGGTGCCTGCGGCCGTTTTGACCGAATAGCTGCTGAGCGAAAGCTCGCAAATGTCGTAGTCTGCGTGGCGGAAGGCACGGAAGAAAATCTCTTCCGGGTCCTGCAACATGAACACGGGATCCACGCCATCAATCTGGACTTCGCCGTCGATCAGCGGACGCATCCGGTCATAGTTGCCCACGGCGATGGAAAGTTGAAGCTTGCTCATTGATGTTCCTTTTAAACAATCGAAATCAATCCGTTGCGTTCGTTCTCACGCGCCGGATTTAGGTACCTGCTGCTGACGTGGTACGCCGAGAAGAACCGCAATACCACCAGCAAAGACGAGCACGGCAACCAGCAAGATGCCGGCCGAGAAACTGCCCGTCACGGTCTTTACCCAGCCAAGGACGATCGGGGCGAAGAACGCGCCGACCTGGCCGAGACTGCTGATGACACCGATCCCACCGGCGGCTGCCTCGCCCTTGAGGTAGTTCGGCGGAATGGTCCAGATGATTGCCGCGGCGGCGAAATAGCTCACCGAAACGAGGCTAAGGCACACGATCGCAGCGGCCGGATTGTGGGTCAGCATCGTCAACAGCGTGGCGCCCGCGGCACCCGCTGTCGTCGACAGGAAGAAGTGCCAGCGACGCTCAAGCCGCATATCTGAACTACGCGCAATCAGCAGCATGGCAACGGCACCGACGATGTATGGCAACGCCGACAGGAGACCAATCTCCAGCATGTTGGAGATGCCGGTCTGCTTGATGATGGTTGGCGTCCAATAGTTCAGGATCGTGCCGCAAATGGGCACCGTGGCCCACCCTGCTGCAATCACATATACGCGCGGATCGCGCAGCGCAACGATCAGGCGGCTCGGTGCGCTGTCCGGTTTCGCGCGATGTTCTTCCTCCAGGGCTGCCACGACGAGGCGCTTCTGCGCGGCAGTCAGCCACGTTGCATCCTCCGGTTTGTCGACCAGGTAGAACCAAGCAAACACCCCGGCAAGCACTGCCGGCAGGCCTTCAAGGAACAGCAGCCATTGCCAATTTCGGAAGCCCCAGACGTTAATGAAGTTCTGCAGAATCAGGCCAGAAAGCGGGCCGCCGATGATGCCGGCAACTGCAATCGCCAGCAGGAATCGCGACGTGATACGGGCGCGACGCTGCGCGGGATACCAGAATGAGAGATAGAGAATGATCCCCGGCCAGAAGCCCGCCTCTGCCGCACCAAGCAACGTGCGAGCGAGGTAGAACTGCCAAGGCGCGTTCATGAAGGCCATGGCGGTGGAGATAGAGCCCCACAGCAGCATGATCCGCGTGACAGTCTTGCGTGCGCCGATGCGCCTGAGCAGCAACGTGCTCGGCACTTCGAGCAGGATGTAGCCGATGAAGAACAGGCTCACGCCGAGCCCGTATGCGGCGTCGCTGAGTCCCAGGTCCTGCTTCAACTGCAATTGCGCGAAGCTGATATTGACGCGATCCAGATAGTTCAGAACCCAGCAGAAAAACAGGAAGCTCATCAGCCTGAGTGTGATCTTTCGATAGGTCGCCTCAACGGCTACGGAGTCAGTACTCAGATGCGGGGGCGCATCCGCGTAGGTCAACGTGGAGTCTTTCATTTCGTTGTCTCTGGGGGCGTTTTGTCGACTCGATCACTCAGACCTCCGCGTAGGACGGTGTTTGCTTCTCGTTGTCGAATGTTGATTAGATGTCTAGTTATAAGACTACGAGGCCTTGCCCCCCCTGACAAGTGAGGGTTTATACCGAACCCGCGCTTTCCTTCTCCGATTACGTCGCTTGCATAATTAGATCTCTAGTTATATGATGCGAACAACCGACTGAAGTCAAAACGAATCAAGTAGACGGAGACAGCATGACCACCCCTGACACCGGCTTGCTGCGTCTGAAGATCGCGCAGAAGGAAATGATTGCGCGCGACATCTGGCGCTTTGAACTGACCGATCCGCAAGGCGCGCCGCTTCCGCCGTTCGAGGCCGGATCAAATTTGACGGTCGTGGTGCCCAATGGCATGCGCCGCAGCTATTCGCTCTGCAACGATTCGCAGGAAGATCATCGCTACGTCATCGCGGTCAAGCGTGACAGCAACGGTCGTGGCGGTTCCATGAGCCTGATCGACGACACGGCCGCAGGTGATCTGATCGACGTATCCCTGCCCCGAAACGAATTCCCGCTCGACGAACGCGCAAAGTCGTTCATTCTTGTCGCGGGTGGCATTGGTATCACGCCGATGCTCTCAATGGCACGCCAACTGAAGGCGGAGGGCTTGCGGGATTTCAAGCTGTACTACCTGGCCCGCGACCCAGAGGGTACGGCTTTCCTGGACGAACTGAGCAGCGACGAGTGGCGCTCGTCGGTGAAGATTCACCACGATCTCGGCGACCCCACCAAATCATTCGACTTCTGGACACTGTTCGAGCGGCCAAAGGCCGCACACATCTACTGCTGCGGCCCGCAGGCGCTGATGGACACGGTGCGTGACATGACCGGGCACTGGCCGTCTGGCACAGTTCACTTTGAGAGCTTCGGCGCCAACAACGCGAACGCGCAGGTGAACACGCCGTTCATGGTTCAGCTCAAGCGCACCGGCACGTCGCTGGACATCCCGGCGGATCGCTCGATCCTTGACGTGCTGCGCGCCGCAAACGTGCACGTAGCAAGCTCATGCGAAAGCGGCACCTGCGGATCCTGCCGGACTGCACTGTGCTCGGGCGAGGCGGATCATCGGGACATGGTACTGCGGGACGACGAGAAAGCCACGCAGATCATGGTCTGTGTGTCGCGCGCAAAATCGGCTGAACTGGTACTGGACCTCTGAGCCATCCCCAGTGCGGACGCACGAAGCCAACACGAGGATTTGAACATGAGCGGCCAGACTTCCTCCCGCACCCCACCCACCCGGGACGCTAGTGCACCAACGCCGGCGAGCGACAACAGTCTCGCCTGGTCCGATGCGCGTCTGCTCGGGTTCACGCCCATGGACGACGTGCACGAGGAGTTTTACACGCTTGCACTTAAACTGGTGACCTGCTCGGATGCGAGCGCCGCCGATGCAATCGAACGATTCGAGCAGCACGCGATCAGCCATTTTGAGCAGGAAGATGAATGGATGCGCTCCACCAACTTCCCCCCGCGCGACTGTCACATCGACGAGCATGCAGCTGTGCTCAAGTCAGTTGGTGAAGTCAAGCAAGCCGTGGCACAGGGAAAGGCCGGCGCCGACGTGGTTCGCAATCTAGGGATGGCCCTCTTTGACTGGTTCCCGGGTCATGCCGACTACCTGGATTCCGCACTGGCAGCCTGGATGACCAAGCAGAACATGGGCGGAAAACCCATCGTGCTACGCCGCAAGCTTGATTGAATGACTCACCCACGGGCTCAACGTATGAAATTCCACCGGCCGGGACGAATGCCGTTCAGTTCGGATGCCTGTGATACAGCGGACCGAGTCGCCATGTCGTTTTTTCTTGCTAGTTGCCCCCCCGCTGCCGGACGCGCAAGACGGCATCGGGTTGAATGCGGCTGAATACCTTCAAGCGCGATCGCCTTCCTCAACGGTCCCACCCCTATGACAGCAACGCCCAGTCACGTCAATCGAGCCTGAAAGCCGAAACGGCCACAGCAAGATTCCTTGCGCGTTGCTGCAAAGACTCCCCCGCCGCTGCCGCTTGCTCCACCAGCGCCGCGTTCTGCTGGGTCACCTCGTCCATTTGCGCTACTGCGGTATTAACCTGCTGGATTCCAGAACTCTGCTCGTCACTCGCTGCGGTAATTTCGCCCATCAGCTCCACGACGCGTTTGATCGCCGACACAACCTCATCCATCGTTGTCCCAGCTACGCCAACAAGCGTGTTGCCGGTTTCCACGTGCCCAATCGAGGCCTCAATGAGGGCCTTGATTTCCTTTGCCGATTCGGCACTTCGCTGCGCTAGGCTGCGTACCTCGCCCGCCACGACCGCAAAGCCACGACCTTGTTCGCCTGCGCGCGCGGCTTCCACTGCGGCGTTCAGTGCCAAGATGTTGGTCTGGAAGGCAATCCCGTCGATCACGCTAATGATGTCAGTGATCCTTGTTGCAGAAGCACGGATCGACCTCATGCTGTGCACGACTCTGGATACGACTTCGCCGCCCTGAACCGCAACATTGGATGCGTTGCTCACCAGGGCGTTGGCTTGCCTCGCGCTGTCGGCGTTCTGCGCAACGGCAGACGCTATTTGCTCCATCGACGCTGCGGTCTCCTCCAGCGAACTGGCCTGATGTGCAGTTCGCACTGACAAGTCGGTATTTCCCGCTGCTATCTGCGTACATGCGCTCGCGATGCCGTCCGTATCGCTGCGTACCTTTCTTACGATTCGGACGAGGCCCTCTTTCATGACGCCTAGCGCTTCTAGAAGTATGCCTGCCTCATCTCGTGTGTACCCACCATCCTCAAGGGATTCGAAATCTGTCAAATCCCCTTGCGCGATACGCCTGGCTACCCTTACAGCCTTGCCAATCGGTTCCGTGATACTCGCGGTCAGCAGCCAGGCAAAGACAACACCGAGAACGACAACCAACATAGCCAGCAGGATCAGCATCCTACGACTCTCGACCGCGATTGCCTCAATGTCCTGGGCTGCAGTGTCGATGGATTGCCGCTGATAGTCGAGCACTGCCTGTACGGCCTTCTCGTATGCCTTCGCAGATGGCAGGAAGCGCTGCTCGAGGAGGCGATCCGCCGCATCCCGATCCCCCGACAACTTGGCAGCCGAAACACTATCGCGCCCTTCGACATATGCTTCGCGAACGCTTTTCACTTTCCGGAGTAGAGATTTCTCCGCCTCGGTGTTCGGCAGTGCTTCGATCTTCTTCGCCAGTTCCATCGACTGGCTCGTCGAGGATGCGGCGTCATCTGCGAAAAATTGCGCAAGCGACGGATCGCTGCTTTTGGCAATCGCGATTGTCCGGCGAATACCCCCGTATAGATAACGCTGCCAGTCGGAGACCATCCGCTCCTTGGCAAGCGGTATATCCATCATCGCCCGGGTTGCGTTGGCAACGGTCTGTAGCCGGTAAATCCCAATGCTGGTATTGACCGCCAGCGCGACGAGGATCAATGAAAAACCGAGACCAAGACGTTTCCCGATACTCAGGTTCCTGAATTCCAAAATCAATCTCATTCTTGTTAGTTGCTGTATATCTGTTCATCACGAGAACCGGCAGGGTGTCGGCGATCCGTCTGAACAGATGGCACCCGCTCTATCAACCTCGACGCGGAACAACCGATGCCGCCACTACCTACTTTTGCGACCGGCCCGGCAAGAACATGAGCGCAGCCACGGCCACCACTGGCCCAACGGCAAGCGCCCCCAGCGCCACCGAGAACGAATGCGTCTGCCCGTAGAAGTAGCCCACCACCAGCGGTGACACGGCACTGCCCGATTGCCAGATGGCGTTGGTCAGGCCCGCGCCAGCGCCGGCGGAATTGCGCCCGCATGCGTCGCTCACCTGTGCCATGAGCACGGGCGTGTAGCCGAATCCAACGGCACCCAGCAACGGTGCCAGTAGGTAGAACTGGGTGACCGTGGAGCTCTGCCCGAAGACCATCAGCATGACGGCAAAGCCCGCCAGGCACAGAATCGATATCCGCTTGCGCGCATGGCCGTGCAGGTCGGAGAGCCAGCCCAGCACCGGCTTGGCAATGACGGCCCCGATGCCAAAGGTGGCAGCGATTGAACCCGCCGTCACCGGAGAGATGCCGTACTGCTTGGTCATCAACGCGTTGCCCCACGCACCGAACCCCACGGTGGCCCACAGGCCGCCGCAACCGGCGATAGCCAGCAGAATGAGATTGCGGTTCTTGAGTAGCGCGAGGATGTCAGTCCCCTTGATGCGCGCGAGCGGGGGCTCGCCTTCGGGCGCATCCCGCAATACGAACCAGGCAACCACTGCACATGCCAGCGTGATGCCGCCCAGCAGGCGGAAGGCGGTCTGCCAGCCATACCACTGCGAGATCGTCGGCACCGTGGCATTGGTAAGCACCACGGCCAGCGACGTGGCGGTGGTGTACAGCCCCATGGCGCGGCCACGGTCCTTGCGGAACCACGCCGCGATGATCTTCATGCCGGCGGAATAGTCCGCCCCCGCGGCCAGGCCCATCGCAAACTGGATGGCGATGCCCGACCACAAGGTGTGCGCAAAGCCGAAGCAGAACGTGAGCACGCCCAGCGGCACGAGCGCCACGGTGAGCGTGGTGCGACCGCCGAGCACATCGGTCAGGATGCCGCCCGCGATGTTGGCCAGCACGTAGCCGATGTAGAACGCGGTGACGAATGCGCCCAGCATGGATACGGATAACCCGAGCGAGTGCCCGACCGGTGCGGCAACGCTGCTCCATGCCACGCGATCTACGTAGCTCAACAGAAACGCTGCCCAGACAACCGCCAGCACTACCCAGCGGTAGCGTGATGTTTCTGTCTGCGCATGCGATGCGGCCTGCACCACCTCCTCCGTCATCGAGAGGCTTGTCTTCATGGTCTCCTCCATCGCGGGCTTGTGTGTTGGGCGCTCCGCGTGTGTACTTGGTGTCCCGGTACCGGGGGTCCGGGGCGTCGTTTGTTGGTAGGCGGCTCTGCGTCCGCTCTTTCAAAGATCGAGGACCAGCGTGCGCGATCTCGCGCGCGAGCAGCACGGCGTGAACTGATCGTTCCTGGCCTGCTCTTCCGGGGAGAGGTACAGGTCACGATGGTCGGGCTCGCCCTCGAGCACGCGCACCAGGCAGGTCCCGCAGATGCCTTGTCCGCAAGATACCGGCACCTCGATGCCGGCAGCGGCAAGCGCCTCCGCCACGGTCTGCTCTGCCCGCACGGCAACGGTCTTGCCGGAACTGGCGAGCTTCACTTCAAACGCGCCACCCGCCGTGTCCACGCTGACTGCAAAAAACTCATAGTGCAGACGATCTTCTGCCCAGCCCAGCCGGCGTGCTGTCTCCAGCACAGCATCCATGAAGCCCTTGGGGCCGCAGACGTACAGGTGCACATCGGCGCCAGCCTCCGCCAGCACGGCCTGAATGTCGAGCTTCTGTGCTGTGTCCTCATCATCGAAATGGAACGCCACCTGATCAGCATAGGGCGCGCTGCCAAGCTGTTCGACAAAGGCGGCGCGCTCCCGCGAGCGGGCGCAGTAGTGCATGGCAAATGCATGCCCATCGCTGGCCAGGCATTGCGCCATGCACAGCATCGGCGTAATGCCAATGCCGCCGGCCAGCAGCAGATGCCGCGGCGCGTCGGGCTGAATCGGGAAGTGATTGCGCGGTGGGCTGATCTGCAACGTACCGCCCGCTTCCACAGCGTCATGCATGGCGCGTGAGCCGCCGCGCGACTGCGGATCGTTCAGCACGGCAATCACGTACCGGTGCCGTTCGCCCGGGTGGTTGCACAGCGAGTACTGCCGCGTGAGGCCGCCCGGAACGTGCACGTCGATATGCGAGCCGGCGGAGAACGCCGGCAGCGGCGCGCCACTCGGGTCAGCCAGTTCAAAGCTGCAAATACCGTCTGCTTCCACCTGCTTGCGCACCACGCGCACGGTGAGTTGCGATGTGTCCATACCCACCTCTACATCACGTGCAAACCACCGTCGACCATCAGCGTGGTGCCGGTAATGAACGAAGCCTCGTCGCTGGCCAGCCACAGGATCGGCCAGGCGATTTCGTCGGGCGATGCCCAGCGCCCCAGCAGCGAGGTGTCCTGACGCTGCGTCTTAAGCACGTCGACGCTCTTGCCGACAGCCTGCGCGCGGCCGATATGGAAATCGGTCAGCGTTGAACCCGGACAGATTGCGTTGGCCCGCACCGCATGCGCCGCCTCTTCAAAGGCGAGCGTGCGCGTCATGGCCAGCATGCCGGCTTTGGTGGCGTCATACAGCCCCATGCCCTTGCGGCCCGTCACTGCATAGCAGGACGAGACGTTGACGATGCTCCCCCGCCCGGATGCTCGCAGCAGGGGCAACGCGGCTTTGCAGTAGTTCGACGTGCCGACCAGGTTCACGTCAATCATGGCGTGCCACTCGTCCGGCGTGACTTCCGCGAGTGCCGAGTAGTTGCGCATGGCCGCGTTGTTCACGAGCACGTCCATGCCGTCAAACTTGTCCGCCACCAGTTGCACGGCGCGCTCAGCCTGTTCCGGGTCGTTCACGTTGGCCGCCAGCGTTTGCACCTGAGCGTCGGGAATCTGCGCAGCAATGTCCGCGGCGGTGCGTTCCAGCGCTTCGGCGCTCGCGTCAACTAGCATGACCGACGCGCCCGCGGCGCAGAACAGGCGCGCCGTGGCAGCACCGATGCCGCCTCCGCCGCCGGTAATCAGGGCGCGTTTGCCCTGCATCCGTTGTCGTTGTTCCATCGTCGCCGCCTTACACCGAATAGACCGGCTGGTCCTTGCCGTCATCCAGATGCACGCGTGCCCAGTCTTGCGGCTTCTGGTCCTTGGGCAGCAGCACGCCGGCGGCGCGCACGCGCTGGGCGGTGGCGTCGAGCGCAGGCGGCTCCACATCGCTCTGCATGTTCGTCGCGGCTTCATACAGCATGCGGCGGCACATCACGATCGCGCGGTCGGTGGGCAGCAGCTTCTCGGCCGCGTGGTTCTGGATCGGGCCCATGCTTTCCTGCAACGACGAGTCCTGCACCGCGAAGCCGAACACACCGCTGTACGCCCGCTTGTCCTTCTGAGCCTGGCGGTCGATCAGGTAGTCGTTGTCCTTGTTGGCCTTGGTGCGCCACGTGCCTTCTTCGTATTCGTTGTGGATGCCCTTACCTGCCTTCATGTCGGCCAGTTCCTGCTCGGTGAGCGGGCGATCGGGGCGGAAGTTGATGCTCCAGGCCCAGCAATTGTGGTCATCGATGGGCACCCAGACATGGCCGCCCAGCGCATGCTCGCCAAACGGCGGAATCAGCGTGTACCAGGGGAACAGCCACTGCGTGATGCGGTAGTAGTACGTGTCTGCATCGCCGTTGCGACGGCCGAACAGCGTGAGCCCCACCGGCGTCTTTTCGATGTCGAAGATCACGTTGCCGTCGGCCTTGATGTACTTCAGCGCCTCGGTGCCCTGGTGCATCGGGTCGTCGTCGACCTCGTAGCGGTGCACGTACGACACGTGGCTGGTGTCGATGCCGCCCTCCATGGCCTGCAAGTAGTTGCTCTCCTGCAGGCGCTTGGAAACATACACATGGCTCGCGGGCAGGTTGCACCACTCCAAATCGGGCGGGGCGGGCTGCTTGTCCTTCGGGCCCAGATAGGCCCAGACGATGCCCGCGCGCTCGATCGTCGGGTATGCCTTGATACCCATGTGCTTGCAGGCTTGGGGCGCGTCGTAAACCAGATCCAGTTCAAAGTGGATCGCAAGGGGGGCGACCTGGCATTAGAGGCCGATTCTCAGAACCCACCACAAGTCTCATCATCAACAACTGCGCTGCTGGAGGAGGTTCTTAAGCTTGGTGTGTCGCCGAACAAAGCCGCCCAGCTCATGAGCGAGTTCTCCGAGGAGCAGGTCAGGGCCGCGCTCCAACATACCCTGCTTCGCGACGCGTCGAAAGACAAAGAGCCCCTGAAGAGTCGGGCATCGTTCTTTGTCAGCAGCATTGAGAATGGATATTCGCGATCAGGTGTTTCGGGAAAACTCAACGCTGGGACATCCCCTCGTCGCCCCGTCTTGAACGACGCTGACCTCAGGGAATCGTTCATGTGCAGCCGTGACGCCAAAGCGGAAAAAGCGTTCTTGGAGATGCCCCTCGACGAGCAGGCGGAGGTGCTCCAGCGATACAACTCCAGTGTGCGGAACGACAAGCTCTTGTACGACCCATCCCGTAGTACAAAACTGGCAAAAACTGGGTTTATCCGGTTCTTGAACCAGCATTTGTGGGGCGAACCTGGTGATGCCGATCTGTACGCCTATCACTTCAAGAACTGAGAGATCCTGCGTGTTCTGTAGCTTCTTACTGGTATTGGCCGCAATATCTTTCCGCTAGCCTTGCCAATTTGGGTTCTGCCGGGCGTGTAAGGGCAGTTGCTCCCCCCCTCCCCGTTCCTCCATTATTCTTCCTTGCTTGAGTCCGGCCGGCGATCGGCCTCAGATGGCCACACAACGGCCACAGACAGGCAAGGAGGAGCATGTCCCCCAGTTCAATGGCCACTTTCCGGCCATTGATCGGCGCACTATGGCCTCAGGCTGTCCAGGTGCGTAATGAGTTGCCGCTTTACACCTTTCCCACCGCCGTTTCTGGTCAAAGGAATTGCGCTCTCAGTGAATGGAAATGCTGTTAGAGCGATTGCGGCAGCCTTGTCGTGACCTACTGTACACATACATATCTGCATAATTTGATGGATTTTTGTCGTACTTTCTTTATATTTTTTTATTTCTATCGTCAAATTGTTGTGAAGTCACTCGCTTGATTGCGCGGGACCAGCTTGCAACCGCTTCAGCGTCATACCGGGCAGCACTGTGCCGATCGGGCGGCGGCTAAGGGGTAAAAGTAAAAACACACAATCAAGATCCTGGGCGGCGCCTCTTCGAGGAGCAGTTGCCTTGGCGAAGCGACTTGGCTCGAGCCAACTTTCCTATCGGCTTGGAGTGCGCCATACGACTGCTTTCTTCCATGGAACCCTGCGAGTGCCTGAAAAGTTGGCTCGAGCCAAGATTTCACTGACCACTTTGGGGTCCGACCAATCAACAAGACCGCTACTTCCGAATCGAGCTACGCGCCTCGTTTCCGGGGAGTTGGCTCGAGCCAACTTCTAAAGGGCTCGGGTGCGCGTCATTCACACGCCTTCCTCCAGAGAGCCCCGTGACCACCGGCGATCTTGGCTCGAGCCAAGATTCTCTCGGCCATATTTGAATCCGACCAATCAGCAAATCCGTTACTTCCGAATCCAGCCACGCACTTAGGTCTACGGCAAGTTGGCTCGAGCCAACTTCCAAAGGGGCTCAGTTGTGCGTTACAAATTTCTCTTCTTCCATAGAGGCCCGTTACCATCGGAAAAAGTTGGCTCGAGCCAAGATTTCACCGGCCACGCTGCGGGCCGCAATATCCTCGGAATCTTTGCGTTCGAGTCGCCCGGTGCACGGCTGCGGCACTAGGTTGGCTCGAGCCAACTTTTTATATGCGAACTTTGCGCGCGGAATTTCTTGACGTTTGGATTGCCATCTCTTGTTTAGCGATTTCTTCTGAATTAGAATTCACTAAATTTCGATAATTTGTCTGGAGGACATCCATGGTTATCACTATCGGTGCCGAAAAGGGTGGGGTCGCGAAAACACGGTTGTCTACGCATCTCGCAGCTTTGGCAGCAACTGAAGGAATAGATGTGGTTCTTTTGGATACGGACAAACAAGGCTCCGCGATGTCTTGGTCTCGCATACGCAATGACGAAGGCGTAACTCCGGCGATTCCTGTACTTTCTTTGCCACCAAATCCGGCTAGAGAGCTCGCTAATCTTGCCGGCAAGTACACGCTAGTTGTCGTCGATATCGGGGCGCAAAACTATCGAACGATGCTTGAATGCGCACAATTATCGGATCTTGTGCTGGTTCCTTGTGGACCCGATCAGCAAGAAGTCGAATCCACACTCAATGTGTTCGAAGCACTGCGTGCTCTGGATCATCGGCACCAGAACGGCAGTATTCCAGCTCATGTCGTTCTGACCAGAGTGTCTACAAAAGAAAATGCAAAAGCCACGAATGAATTGAGGGAATACTTCGCGGGAGAATCCATTCCAGTGTGCCGAACACACATTGCACAGCGAGAAGCGTGGCGGGCGACGGGAAAAACTGGTCGCGCCCTGCATGAACTCAAAGGCTCCGACCGGTCATTAAAAGCAATTGAAGAGATGCAGGCGCTATACGAAGAAATCGTCGAACTGGCAAATAAGGAGTGATCTAATGGCCACATTTAAAAAGAAGACTATTTCTCCGGCCGCCGTCGCAGTTGCGGAGGCAAATGCAGCAAGCGCCCCAATTGTCGGAGACCCCCGGACGCACAATGACGGGTTGGCGCTTGCTCAGCCGGTATTTCACGACGCAACAACAAAAGTTGGCTCGAGCCAAGATGTTGTGATCGGCCAAATTATCGAAGTGCCTGTTGAACGGGTCAGGTCGAATCCACTGAATCCACGTGCTGTCTATACGAGTGCAGCAGTGGACGAAATGGCGATCTCACTGACGAATAACGGGCAGCGTGTTGCCGCACTCGGCTATCAGGAGGACGACGGAGCAATCGTACTGATTGAGGGCGAGACGCGTTTGCGCGGCGCCCGGGCGGCCGGTATCCCGACGCTCCGGGTCGAAATTCGTGCCAAGCCCGCAAGCGAACGCGAGCTGTACGAAATGGCGCGCGCTGCGAACGTCGAGCGAAGAGACCAGACTCCGCTCGACGACGCTATTAGGTGGAAGGAACTGCTCGCACGAAAGATCTACCCAACCCAGAGTGCACTCGCTAAGGCGTTGAATCTCGGTGAAGACTATGTGTCCCGCACCCTATCACTCGCGCAGTTGCCTCACAAAATTGTCTTGGGGGTATCTGAGTATTCAGAGCTAATGAATCACAAGATGCTCAACGCCTTGCGTGAATACTGGGAACAGCAAGGCGATGACGAGACCTTCGAACTAATTCAAGACGCAGCCAGGAATGGTCTGGGTTACCGTGACGTGGTTGCTCGCCGCAAGCTAGCAGCCAAAGGCCCAGTGCGCCGGGCACGATCATTTCGGGAACACTTAAGCTTTGGCGAGGCAAAAGGGGAGCTAAGGACGTTCGAGGCCGACGGCCGACTTGAATTGAAGTTGAAGGGCCTGAGCGCACAACAGGCCGAGGAGGTCGCGAGAAAGATCAAAGATCTTTTCCCGACTCAAGTTACGTGACACTCGTTGGTGGCGACGACAGTTGATTGCACTATGGCAGCCGCGTTTCCGAGGGTCCCACGTAATACGAATTAGAGCCTGCAGCAAGAGTTGCGTAATACAACAGCACGGGACTACCTAGTTGCGCCGACTAGCGCACCTAGATTGGTTGAAGCATCACTGAATAGTTTTGCCGGAGAAGGGGAGGGGGGGATGCTGCGATTGGGGAAGGTTCTGCGCTTGACGCCAGAGGAAACTGAGCGCTTTCAGACGATTTCTGGTGACCAGACAACACCGAAGTCGGTGGAGGAGTACAACAAGGCCTTGCTAAAAACAGCAGAGCATTACCAACTGCTGGCCGCGCAAGAAGGATCCGCAGATGCGGAACTTCTTGCACGACTGGCAGAAGGGGAACTGATCCAGACCGAACCGAAGTTCAAATCAAGGCCAGATCCATGCGAGCAATAAGGCTAGCTGGTAGAACCTGTCGCCAGGTACGTTCCAAGCGAGCCACTTTGCTCGTCCATGCCCCACCAAATCAGTAGGCGGGACGATAGGCCCGTGCAGACGGGACCGACTCGTTTGCTTTGGCGAAGAGCCACAGCAGACCGATCACGATCATGGAGAACGCGAGCACACCCAGCTGATGACGCAGCACCGAACTGCTGACCGGAATGGTCAGGAAGTAGAGGGCGGCAAACAGCTGGACGACGACGGCCAAGATGGCAACTGCAGACGAACGGGATTCGATGTTCAACATGCTAGGCTCCAAAGATGTTTCGAAGCCTGCCCCCCAGCGGGGAGTAGGCCCCGATGGGTGAGAAACAACAAGTGCCGGATGGCACGGTGGACTCGCTTGTGGCGCATTACTGCGTCGAAAGCTTGCGACCACATGCCTATCAGACTGGAAGACTCCGCATAGCGGAACCCCCAGCGCTGATTGGCAAAGAGGAACTGTGTGCGATTAAGCAGAAGCCTTGGTCGCAAACAGAACCACGCGAGAGATGACGGTACTCGCGTAGCGCCCGATACCAGGCGCATCACACAGCAGCTCGAGCTGCTTACCAAATCCCTGTTCCACGAGAATCTCCACGACTTCTTCCAAGCATGCCAGATCGCCCACAAGGGACGGATACATGCGGAAGTTTTCGAGGAGCGTCTTCGGTTGCTTTGCAGCCACCTCCAGGAGATGGCTGTGAGCTTCCGAAATGGCTTGGCGACGCAGGGCGCGTTCAGACAGGACGACGTTCGACATGACAATCTCCAAAGGAGAATGCGAAGACATCGTCCCCACGAGGGAATCGAGTCCCCGCGCGGGTTGAAAGAAAAACGGAACGAGCAACAGCCGATCGAATCGGACAGCTACCAGAACCGAGGCACAACAAGACGACAAATCGCTGAAAAGGCGATGCCGAGACAGGAGAACGGTGAAGTTCTCGAGGCTACCGGAGTAGCAAGCCGTCCACAAAGGGACGAGCAAGATCACAAAGGATCTCGCGGGAAAAACGGGACACGCGAACGTGTTCGAAATCCTGCTGCTTGCAACCAAGGAGAGCAAGACAAGCCCAGAGGGACTTGGATGAAAGCTTGGGGAATGCAAGCCACTGCATTTCCCAAATCTTCATCCGCGTAGAGGCTTGCGTAGAAGTGAGGCTCGAAATGGTGCGAGTTCCAGCTGCTCGATGCCGGTGTTCGGCACGTGGGTATTCTTTTTCAGTTCGCCAGCAAAGTCAAGAACTACTTCCCATCAGGAATCGCTGGGGGCAGATATTGTGCAGCCCTAGGCGATTCGCTTAGGCACCGAGGGGCGCGACGGGAGCAAGAGAATGCCCGATTTGTCGTAGTCGAGCTTCGCGTCGCGGTAGACTTCCTTCACATCCTTCAGGTTTTTGAGGAAGTTTTCCTTGAACTTGTGAGGTGACGACTCAGAGCCGAACTGCAGCATCAGAGCTTCCCATGGAATCTTGGTCGACTTGTCCATAATCGCGTATCGATAAGTCAACCAGCAGTAGATGTCGATCGCCATTGCGGATCGAGACAATGCCTTCACAATCCGCAGGTCGACTGGAACCGGGCTCTTCGACAGCGTCTCATGGAACCGCTCGGTCAAACGAAGCCGAGACTGCCAGAGTGAGCCTTGGTCAGGGTTGTGCGGATTCCACCAAATCTCGATGTTCGCGTTGTCCACAATGCGAAAGCCATCAGTCTGCCAAGCCACCGCATCCGGATCACTCGTCACCGCGATATTGGCGGAAAACAACCGCTGCATCTGGTTGCGCATCAAGGTGATATTGCCTCGGGATCCCCCTGACACATGTTCTCTGCCGATGTTGCTCATGAACTCACTGAGTGAGTTGCCGAGAACCAGTTCGCGCTCACCTGTTTTCGCAACCTCGGTCGCAATCCAAGCCAGGATCAGGCGCGGGTATGCGCCGTACGGATACCCAATGGACACTGCCTCCTGGGTGATTTTCGGCTTGCCGCGGACAATCGTCTCCACCCGTTTCATGTAGTGGCCGGGTTGAATTAGCAGGCTGACCTTACCGCTATTTCGCCCCCATGCGGGCGGATTGTTCTTAGGCTGCACATACGGAAGAGTGGCGTGCACCATCCACTTGGCCACGAACCCAATTTGGCCAGCCTTCTTTGCATCTTCCGCCTCGATTGCCAAGGCTTCTTCATACAAAGCGGTGAAGCGTCGCTCCCGAGCGCGCTTGCTCTCCGACGTGGAATCTCGGGGCACTAAGACGAGTTGGGAGGGCTTCTTGGAATCTTCGTTGTTCATGTGAGCTCCGGTACCGGAACGTTTGGGGAAATCTACACGCTCTTCGATCTCGGTGTAACGCAGATTCAGGGTGAAACTGGGGTTTTGGTCGTTTTTTTTCTACATCGTGTTCGCGGGCGCGCTGGGCGGGGGGCAACTTTGGTTTTTCAAAGTTGTCCCCGGGCCGGGCGACCTCAACTAGTTGAGAGATATAGAAAGTCTTAGATACAGAAGATAAATGCCAACATATATGCGGTGCCCGCGAACCGTTGTCCCGTCTAGGTTTGCGGGCACCCTCAACCCTGAATCAGCGTTCTCTCTCCCTGAATCTGCGTAGGTACACCCTGAATCTGCTTGGACAAGCATGCTTTCCGCACCCTGATTCTTCGCCGGCCCACCCTGAATCTTTGTGGACAACTTTCACAATGCACAGGTTTGTCCACAGAGCGCCCTTGCGTCGATATCGAGCTCGCGGCCACAGAGCCTTTCCCACCCTGAATCTGCGCCCAGAGTCACCCTGAATCTTCGCAAATCGCCTTCAAGGCATGCTGGAGCTGAGGTTCTAGGGCCTACCAGAGGTCGACGGCGGCGTACCTGGCGTCTCGAGGTCCGGATCGGCATGAAGGCCGTACGGCGCATTTCCACCCTGGATCTGCGTGTATTGCTCAATCGGACTGGTCTGCCACTTGCCTCACCGTCCGCATTGGCCTAGGAGGTAGCGGCAATGCAGATTCAGGGTGGATTCCGGCGCAACTATCGGATTGTTAACGGGTTTTTCTGATGAGCAATCGGTCCGGCTGAGGCCATTCTAAGGTCATTGATCTGCTCAAGCGGGCCACGTCCATGCGCGGTATGGCCGGCATGCTATCCCACCCGAAGCGCAGATTCAGGGTGGGCATCGTCCCTGAAGGCCCTTGCGGTGGTGGTTGGCAGGCCGCCCATATATAGAGTGTCTGCCATTGTGGGAGGTAGAGCGGGAACGCTCAATTGCGCAGAATCAGGGTGGCGCTTGCGCTTGTTTTTGCCGCCCAAAGGGGCACGAAGATTCAGGGTACGCAGAATCAGGGTGGAAGGGGCATGGCTCCGGCTGCCGCACCGCTCGAGCCTGTAGCCGCGGTTGGCAGCATCGCAACCAGTGCATGGCGCTGCTGCGCGCCGACGGCAGATTCGCACCCCGATTCTTCGCGCACTCGGAACCGGTCGATTTAGATTCACCCCGAATCTTCGTTCGGAGGGAATGGCCGCTGGCCGCCGGCACCTCGGCAACAGTGTGCTGGCCGCGTTTGCCGACTGCTTACCCTGAATCAGCGTGTCGCTTTCAGGGCAAAGAGTGCTGGGGTGTGCACGGAAATCCACCCTAAATCTGCGCAGGTTGGCTGGCCATAGATGTTCGTCTCCCACAGAGTGGCCGGCGCCTCAGTGCGCGTTCGCGCACCCTTGTTCTGCGTGACCCCCATGTTGGGTTATATACGCTTTAGCGCCCATAAGTCGGGACTGAGGCGGATCTTCGATCCGCCCAAAATGCAGCTGCCATTGGAAAACCCAGATAGGAACGCTTTTGGCCAACGCTGAACGATGGGCGGTCAAGAGAGGTCAGGGAAGAAGCGCAAGCGCGCGTGACTCTTTTTCGTGCGCGACTTGTCCAGAGCTACGGGCGGGAAGCGCCACTGTGCACCCTGAACCAGCGTGGCATTACCCTGGGGTAGGGAGGCAAAGTTTCCTTGGGGCGCGTGTCTTTCGTCGACTTGTGTCGGCAATAGAAAGCGCGTTGCTATGCAGAAGCCGGGTAGGGCGCCTACGTGCCAAACGACGATTCGATGAAGGCATCGACCTCTCGGTACTGGCGGGCAATGTCGGCGACCGAGTAGATGCCCGTCGTGCTGATCGACGCGTGCCCCAGGAACTGGCGCGCGGTTTCCAACGCCATCCCGCCGGCCACGGCGTGCGAGCCGAACGTATGGCGCAGCCAGTGTGTGGTTGCCCGCGAGAACGCGTCTGCGAATTCGGGCGCTTCCAGGTGAGCGGCGGCCGCAGCATTGTCGAAAAAGCGCTTCACCGCGTTGTACAGCTTGGCCAGCGTGACGGCCTTCTCGGTACGGTCCGCGGGCACGACGGCCTCTGCACCTGCCGGCTTCAGACGCTTGAGTTGCAGTTCGCGCTTGTCCTGCAGTGCCGGGATGAGCGGCGTGCCGGCCGGGCAGGCCTGCGGATCCGCCGGCAGACCGCGGTAGACCAGGTACGCGGACAGCGCCTGCAGCAGGCGCGGCGACAGTGGGATGAAGCGTTCCTTGCCGCCCTTGCCGATCACCCGTAGGACCGTGATGGTGCCCAGCTCGGGCCCCGCGTACGTGCGGGTGATGTGCCCGGTGCGCGCGCCGGCCAGCTCTGCCCGGCGCAAACCGGTGCCATAGGCGAAGGTCAGGATGAAGCGAATGCGCTGGGTGGCGGGCGTCTCCGCTGGCAAGCCGCGCAAGAAGCGCATGGCGAACTGCCATTCGTCGTGGGTGAGACTGCGTTCGGTATGGATGCGGCTGGTGACGGTCTCCGGCTCCGCTGGCGTGCCATCCTCGGCCAGGCGCATCTGCCGCGAAAGGCGCACCTCTGCAAACGGGTTGAAGTCGAGGTAGTGGGCGCGCGTGAGCGACTCGCACAGGCTCTTGAGCGCCTGCAGGGCCAGGTCGCGGCTCTTGTAGCCCAAGCCCTTGCGAAACGGCCGCCACAGCGGGTGCGAGCGCGCTTCGACCCGCTCCATGATCCAGGTCGACGTCGGGGTCGGTGCCGGCAGGAAGGTGTTCACGTACTCGTTGCAGTCCGCGATCGACAGGCTAGAGAGCGCCTTGCCCTTCTGCAGGACGGCCCACAGCAGCAGCCGCTCGGCCTCGGTGCGGTAGCGCGCCAGCGTGTTGGCGTTGCCGGCGTACTTGCCTAGCCACCAGAGGATCGCCGCCTTGTCGTCGTGCGCCTCGGTCTTGTTGCGCGAGTCCAGGTCGCGGTTGGTGCCGAGGCTGCCGTCCAGCGCGCGTGGCAGCACGAAGTACTCCAACGGCGCGACCGACGTCGACGGCGCGCGCTCCAGCACCACCGGCTGGCCCCAGCGCGGCGGGCGGGCCAGGGCGGTCGGCGCCACCGGCATGCCGAGCGCCTGCCCATTGGCTTCCAGCCAGGCGGTGATGCGGCCGGCACCCTTTTCGCCGAGGCGCGGCACGTTGCGGTACCAGCGGTAGCCGGCCGCATTGACGGCCTGCACCAGACCTCGGAGGGTGTTGAGGCCGACGTCGGCGAGCTTGAGAGCGATCGACACGTCGAACCAGCCCAGCACGTGGTGCTCGGGCTTGGGCACTTCCACCAGCAGGCGCTCCAACTCCGCCAGCGCGACCAGTTGCTTGGCGCGCAACCGGGCGTTGCGTTCCTGCCGGCGGCGCACCGCGGCCTCGGCCGGATCCTCGCTCTCGCCGCCGGCGGGAAACTCGGCCGTAAAGAGCTCGAGCAGCTCGGCCTCGGTGTAGAACCCGTCCGGGTCGCGTTCGGCGGCGAAGTCGTCCAGCGACGGCGCTTGCCGCTTGGGCTGGGCACCGGGCGTGACTGGCGCCGCCTCCAGCGGCGCGATCGCGGCCGGGCGGATCTTCAGGAGGCGCGCGGTGGCGAAATCCTTGTGCTTGCGGGCGGCCGCGACCAACTCGTCGAGCAGCCAGCGCTGGGTGCGGCGCGCGCGCGGCGTGTCGCGCCCGAAATCCAGGTAGCGGTCGGCCGCGTCAGCGAGGTCCAGCCCCTCCAGGTAGGTGCGGAAGAACGCAATGTGGTGCAGGCCGATGCGCCGTCGCTCCGGGGCCGCTCGGGCAGCGGCCGGTGCCTGGCCATCAGCAGGCGCTGCCGGCGTGGCCACCTCGCGAAAGGTCACGTCCTCGACCGTCGCGTCGGCGGGCAGGGCGCCCGGGCGGTTGGCGGTGGTCTCGCGGTCGTCGTTCGTCGGCATGCGGGTTCGCTGTGGGTCGGTCTGGGGGTGTTCGTGGCGCCGACCCCGCTCGGCCGGCGCCGGCTCGGACCGGTGCGGGGCCTTGCTGGCCAAGGGCTGGCGGCCGGGGAGGGTGAGGCGCGTTCAAAAACAGCCTAACTTCACGTATTTTGTGAAGGGGTACATAGTAACACCTATGTATCCCTTGGTTTCACCCTAAAAAATTGCGCCCTCGCGCAATCAAGTCCACAGCAATGCGGTTGACGAAGGGAAAGTCGCACGCGGAGTCCTTGAAATACAGTCTAGGCGCTCGGTGGCTGCTATACCAAGGACACCTTGTGGAGGCAGCGGCTCGACCCGTGCATTCAATCCTCTTCCCGTTGCCCGGAAGGGCAGGGGAGTGGTGGTTGAGAAAATGCGACCGGTCTACACGGCACGCGGGTCCGCGCGATGACTAATCGACCCGAGGCCCTGGGGAAAAGCGGTGCTCTTGCTCGGCGTCAGCCTCATGCAAGCGCTCTTGCCAGGCCCAGTGCTGGTACCAGGGCCCCGGGCGCGTGGGCCAGCGGCCGTCAACAGTCGGAATTCCCTGGTAGGTCTGTACCCACCTTGCGAGGCTGTAGCGGTCGTACTTCGCTTGAAAGCGTTCGTTCTCGTCGGCGTCGCCTGTCTCGCCGGGAAAGCGGATTGGGAGCGTGTTCGTTCGCACGCAATGCACTAGATACGCAATGATCTCCTCCTCCAAGTCGCTTTCGGAGAGTGCCGCCTCCGTGGGAAAGTGGATGGCGAAGTAATCCTGGTCACTCCTGCTCCTGTTCAGCAACTCCAGCGCGCGTACCAGGCTCCTGTCATAAGGATCGATCAGCCCCAGATAATGGAGCGCATCGCGTATAGAGGACTCCATTGCCTCCGCCTCTTCGGCGAATGCAATCGTGACAAGATGGAATTCGCCGCTATCCGCATAGGCGCCATCCGGTAAGCGTAGATGGGGCGGCATCGAACTGTTCCGCTGAGGGGACAGGAGTAGGCCACCGTGGGAGGCTGTGTAGACGTGCCGGATTCCGGGTACGAGTTCCTCGGGCTCACCGATCGCGATTCCCCAAGGGGTGCTGTTTTCCAACTGGCGCTGGCGCATTCTCGGAGAATAGGGGGTCATGCCAAGATGAGGCCAGTTCGCTATCATAAGCCTTCAAGTAATGAAGGCGGCGCGAATCATACGTTTCAGTAATTAAGGATCACGGCGCTTTCGTCCGCTGGCCAACGCGTCCTGGTGTTGCCTTCTTCAACTCGCTCACCAGCCGGCGCGTTGTTTCCGCTTCGGTTTCGGCGCGCTCAGCCCGCCGTAGCGCCTCCTCCAGCAACGACTGGGTCTGCACCAGTTCTTCGGCCGTTTCACGCTGCCGCGTGGCGGCTCCCTCCGCCTGCTGCCGCACTGCGCCCAGTTCCATGCGCAACGTGCCGATCGCATTGGCATGTGTCACGGCGCTTTCTTGCATCGCGGTACGCGCGGCCACAACCTGCGCACGTAGCTCATCGGCCAGCTTGTCGCTTTTCTGACGGGCGGTGCGCTCCTGGTCGATCTCGCGCAACGCACGTTTCTCGTGGCTGGCGGCACGCTCTTCTGCTGCATCCGCGCGGGCCCGCTCACGATCGAGCTGCGCGCCAAATTCAACCCGAGCCTGTGTGAGCTGCTGTGCCGCCTCGTCCAACTGCCGGCGGGTCTCCTGCAGACGCGCTTCGGTTGCTGCGTGGCCCTGGCGCTCAGCAGACAGCATTTCTTGAAGCGCGGCAAGCTGCCCGCGCACCGAGTCCAGCTGTGCCTGAATGACCGCGGTCGCTTGTCGCGCGGTTTCGCTTTCCGCAGTGGCTTGGTCGCGCGCGGCTTCGGCGGCGTGCGCCTGGTGGCGCGCTTCGGCCCGCAGTGCGGCCAGTTCGGTGGCCGCCGCGGACGAGGCCGCTTGCCAGATGGCCAACACTGCCTCGGCGGCAACCTGCTTCAAGGCCTCGGGGAGATCTGGGTGGTCGATCGTCACCCGTGTTTTGTCGCGCAGGTCCTGCCAGAACCGGTTCAGCACGTGGGAAGGTGTGCTCATGCTGCCCTTGCGCACCAGACTGTAGAGCTTGTTGGCCGTCGGTGTGACGCCATAGCGGAAAAACAGCAGCGCGCAGACTTCGCGGTACAGCTCCCGCGTCTCGGTGAAACGGCCGCGCAGCGCCGCGATATCGGCCTGCAGCGCTTGGTCTTCGGCGGTGGATGCGGGGTCAAGCGTCATGACGGGCCTGGATTTCAGTTCGAATGAGTCAATAATATGCCGTAAACCGCGTGATTTCATAATTTCAAGTACAAACTTGAGACATAAGTACGCTTCTGTCTAGACTATACTGCGCACTGGCCCCGCACAATACGCCTCGCCCGAGGTGACCTCGCAGGCGGTTGATTGTCCTACGTTGAATCACTATGATTGGTTTCTAATCGACATGATTGGATGACGCCGAACCTCATGAATCTCTCCGATATGCCCTCCACCGGTACCGGCTGGGATCGCCTTGAAGCCGCCTTCAAGGAGGAGCGTCCCCTGCAGCCGATCCGCAAGATCGTCGTCAAAGGCTCGGTCGACATGGTGTTCCGGCGCGCGGACACGCCAACGCTGGTCGTTGCCGGCGAAACGGCGGATGCGGTGACCTCGGTCCGGACCGCCTACAAAGGCGACAAACTGGTGATCGAGCGCGAAGGCGTGTCGATCCGCTTCGGCAGCAGCCACATGACCTTCCACGGCACGGTCGGCTCGGTGGTCTTGGGCGACATCGTGAACGGCAAGCCCACCGGGCCGGCCATTTCCCTGCACCAGCCGCGCGCGGTGGTCGGCATCGCGCTGCCCGAGTTCCCGGCGATCAAGATCAAGGGCAGCGGCGATGTCACCTTGCTCGATCTGCAGCAAGACGCCTTGGACCTGGAAATCCCGGGTTCGGGCGATATCACCGCCAGCGGCCACGTCGCCCGCTTGCACGTGCAGGTCGTGGGCTCTGGCGATGTCGATGCCAGTGCGCTGATCGCCGAGTCGGCCGACCTGTCGGTGGCGGGTTCCGGCGACATTGACGCCTTCGTGCGGACCGAGGTGCGCGCCCGCGTGGCCGGCTCGGGTGACATCGTCGTGCGGGGCAACCCGCTGCGCTGGGACGACCACGTGGCTGGCTCCGGCACGATCAAGTTTCGTTGACGGCGGCAGGCCCAGCACTCCGCTGCATTGACCCGATTTCAGGAGGACGCCATGTCCAAAGCCGAAACCCGCGTATTGACCGCACATGTCCCAGTGCCGCTGGCCGAGAAGGTGGACCAGTTGGCCGACCGCCTCGAACGCTCGCGCGGCTGGATCATGAAACAGGCACTGTCGGCCTGGATCGCCCAGGAAGAGGAGCGCGACCGCCTCACCCGCGAGGCGCTGGCCGACGTGGACGCCGGCCGCGTCATTGGCCACCAGGCCGTGCAGGCCTGGGCGGACAGCCTGGGTGCCGGTGAGCCGGTGCCGCGCTGATGGAACTGCAGTGGACCAGCAAGGCGCAGGAAGACCTCACGCGCCTGTATGAGTTTCTCGCGCCGGTGAACAGGCCGGCCGCCGCGCGCGCGGTGCAGGCTTTGGTCAAGGCGCCAGAAATCCTGCTGACCAACCCGCGCGTGGGCGAGCAACTGTTCCAGTTCGAACCGCGCGAAGTGCGGCGCATGCTCGTCGGCCAGTATGAAATGCGCTACGAGATCCGGGGCGAGAGCATTTACCTGCTGCGGCTGTGGCACACCCGCGAAGACCGATAACAGGGAGCAAGACCATGCTGGAGTACCGACTGACGCCGAACCATGCCGGCGTCGCATTGTGGTGGGATTTCGCGGCGCTGGAGCGCCTGCACGGCTTCATCCACTACGTCGTGCAGGAAAGCGTCTACATCGAGGACAAGGAAGGCTTCGTGCTCGGCTTGGCGTACGACGTGCGCAAAGCCTATTCGGGGCAGCGCAGCGTGGACCAACGCGGCGATACCAAGGACGACCGTTGCCGTATCTACGGCGTCGAAGTCCTGTGGCCCGTACTCCTGACGCAAGTCGGGGTGCTGCGCCAGGCCATGGCCTTCATCCCGACCAACAAGCTGGACCAGTCGATCATGTTCGAGCTGGAGCACGTGGTCGAATCGGCGGTGCGCGCCGCCACGCCGGTGTTGGCCGATGAAGTCATCCACCGCACGCGGTCCGCTGCGAGCGCCACCTATGTCCACCTAGACAGCGTGCTCGATAGCCGCTGCCGGTACTTCATTGCACTGCCGCCCAAACAGCGCCTCAAGATGCTGCCCAAGGTGATGGCGACGTTCGACCCGATGTACGGGATCTTGGCCAAGTCGGATATCACGTTGCGCCCCGATGTCATCCCACCCACCGCCTTCGTCGACAGCGACGAAGACTGGCCGGACTTCGAGTGGTGAAACGCCCGCACGCTAGGACGGCGGCCCTGCATCGATGACCCATCCCGTTCCATCGTTCAACGGTCCCGCGGTGGCCATCGAGCAGTTGCGCATCCCGCCAGCGCTCTCGGGCCTTCACGGCGCCAACCGCGCACGCGAAGCGAGCCGCCAAATCACGGCGGATGACGACCTGGCCGCCGTGGCTGCGTGGCTCGCCCGCTATGCCGGCGTGCCCGGCACGGTCGCCACCTACCGCAAGGAAGCCGAACGCCTGATACTGTGGGCGATTCTCCAGCACGGCAAGCCGCTGTCTTCACTCACCCACGAGGACCTGCTGCTCTACGAGCGCTTCCTGGCCGACCCGCAGCCAGCTTGGCGTTGGGTGATGGCCTCACGCAAGAAGCTGGCGAGAAGCTCGCCCGACTGGCGCCCCTTCGCCGGTCCACTGTCGCCCACGAGCGTGCGGCATGCGATGACGATCCTCAACGCGCTCTTCGCCTGGCTGGTGCAAGCCGGATACCTCGCCGGGAATCCGCTCTCGCTCGCGCGCCGTCGCAGCGCCAAGACAGCCCCGCGCGTGACGCGCTACCTCACGCATGCGCATTGGGACATCGTCAAAGCCACGATCGAAACCCTGCCCGTCGCGACGGAACGCGACCGGCTGCACGCGGCCCGTTGCCGGTGGTTGTTCTCCGTGCTGTATTTGGCCGGCCTGCGCTTAGCGGAAATCGCCTCCACGCGCATGGGCGCCGTGTTCTCTCGCCGGGACGCGGCGGGCGTCGAGCGCTGGTGGATCGAGGTGCACGGCAAAGGCGGCAAGACGCGCCTGGTGCCCGCCACCGATGAACTGATCGCGGAGCTGGCGCGCTATCGGCGCATCTGCGGCCTGCCGCCGTCACCGCAGATCGGCGAAACACGCCCTTTGCTGCTGCCCGTGATCGGCCCGGAAAAGCCGTTATCGCGCGCGGCGATTCACCTGATCGTCAAGGAGGTGTTCAAGCTCGCGGCCGACCGCGTGCGTGCACAGGGTCCCGAGTTTGGCGCGCAGGCTGACGTGCTCGCCAGCGCATCGTCCCACTGGCTGCGCCACACGGCCGGCTCGCACATGTCCGACCAACAGGTGGACCTGCGCTTCGTGCGTGACAACTTCGGCCATGCGTCGCTCGCCACGACGAGTGTCTACCTCCACGCGGAAGATGACGCACGCCACCAGGCAACGCAAGCCAGCCACCGGCTTGGCTGGAACTGAGCGTACCCAATTCTCGATGGCATGCTCCACGCGCGGCGGCTGCCGGCATCACCCACGAAAACGGGCAAATCGCCATGGCAGCCAGCGCATCGAAGGCGCCACCATGAGCTGGCCAACGAAGCGTGGCGACGCCTTCTACGTTGGCTTTCGGGCCGAATGGCTCGGCTAGTCGGCTGGGCTCAGGTGTTCCAGTGGCTCCAATGATTGGCGCATCCGCTCCAGTGCCGCGAGCCAGTCGCCAAGCTCCATCAGCACCGCGTCGACTTGTTCAACCAGTGTCGGTCCATCCGTGCTGTAGGCTAGGCTCGCGTCGTTAATCACGGTATGAGCCATGCCGTGCAGGCGCAGCAGATCGTCGCGCAACCCGTCCGGCGCGCATCGTGCTCGAATCCCATCGAGCAACTCCACCGCATGCAGAATGGTGCGGGTATCGAACGACTGCCGGAGCCCCTGCAATGCTTCGCTGTCGACATCCCCGTAGGGGGTCTTGGTCTCAGGCATGGCGAGCCCTGCGGACAGCGCGGGCGGGTCCCGCGAACAACCCATCGCGAATCCAGGCCTCCGGTACGCGCTCTAGGTGCAGCTTGTAGTCACCAAAGCGCTTGATGTTGTGGGTCAGATAAGGACTCAGGAATTCGATGTCGGCGACGTTCACTTTGATGCCCTCGCTGACCATCGTGCGTAGGGCCTGCATCAGGTCTGCGGTGTTCTGGAGGATCACGGCCGAGGCGATCAGGTCGTTGTAGCGCAGGCGTTTCTGCTGCTCCTCGGGCTCGTTTTCCGCGATCACGTCACCACCGAACGAGAACCACTTCGCAAAGCCGTTGTACGACTCGATCTTGTTGGTGGTGGCGGTCACTTCCTGGCGCAGCTCGCGACTGCCGACCCATTCGAGCAGGTACACGGTGCGCACGACGTTGCCCAGTTCTCGCGCGGCCAGGTAGAGGCGGTTCTTGCGGCTCTCCGAGCCCAATCTGCGCAGCAGCAGCGGCGAAGAGATGGTGCCGGCCTGGATCGACAGCGCCACCTGCATCAGGTCCTGCCAGTGAAAAGCGATCAGATCCCAGTCGACCACCGCCGAGAACAACGAATCGATGTGCTTGTATTTGACGCCGGCATCGGGCTTGTACAGATCCAGTTCCTTCCAGTTGCGAATGCGGGGCATCAGATTGATGCCAAGCAAGTGGGTGAAAGCGAAGACCGCCGCCGACTGCCCCTGCGTGTCGGCGTGCACGGTGTCGGCCTCGACGCTCAGGTTGGCCTTGAGCAGCCCTTCGATGACATAGATGGCTTCCCACACACCAGGCGGGATGAAGTGCCGAAACACCGCGATGTAATTGTCGGCCACATGCCGGTAAGCCACGGCGCCCATCTTGTGGTAACGAAAATGATAGCCGGCCAGCAGATTGTTGTCGTAGAAGTCGTATTGGGTACCGTCGGCGGCCACCGTTTTGCCGTCGCCCCAGTGTTTAGGCAAATCCAGGCGCAGGTACAGCTCGATCAGCTCG
Organism: Ralstonia sp. GX3-BWBA; assembly: GCF_003290055.1. Taxonomy (NCBI): domain Bacteria; kingdom Pseudomonadati; phylum Pseudomonadota; class Betaproteobacteria; order Burkholderiales; family Burkholderiaceae; genus Ralstonia; species Ralstonia sp. GX3-BWBA. Next base: position 51,644 of record NZ_QMKS01000029.1, read on the forward strand.
CGCTGCGCGGTCTCCAGCTTCTCCAGGCTCATGTGCCGCCGGTTGACGAACGACATCATATGGGGGGTGACGCGATCGCCCATATGGCGCGCAGCTTGAGTGGGTCCGAGATTGCAACCCATCGCGAAGATCGTCAGCAGATAGCGTTCGGCGGCGTTGCGGATCTTAGGATCGTTGCCGGAGAGCGGCCCGAAGTGCCGGGTGAACTGGGTCCAGTGCTCGATATTGGCCAGCACGTCGAGCAGGTTGCGCGTCGGCATGCGGCGGATCAGCGCCTGCTGCAAGGCAACGGCCGAGGGCGGAGTTTCGCGCGCAGCGGTGCGCTTGAGTAAGGGTTCGCCGTCAGCGCTGATGGTGACGTGCTGGCGCTTGTCCGGAAAACTTTTGTCCAGCGTCTGCGCGGCGTCGGCCAGCCACTGCTTGAGGTGCGCGACGAACTCCTGCGCGTTGGCCGGCAGATCCAGCTTGGCGCAGTACTCTGGCAAGCGCCGCTCGCACTCGCGCCACGGCAACAGGTGGCCCCGGTAGTCGGCAAAGGCGTCTGACCCCACCACGCACAGATCACCCGAGCGCAACTCGTTGACCATGTGGGACAGCACGCACAACTCCAAGTAGCGCCGGTTGGTGGGCGGACCCTCGTGGTGCGCTCGCCGGACCAGCTTGCGCCAGCGCTCGGAGGCAAAACTGAGATCGACTTCAGCAGCGATCCACTCCCGGTGCAGTGATTCGTTTTCCAGCGCGACCTCCAGCCCGGCTAACAACGTGCGTGATTGGCTGGTCGACTCCCACTCCAACACGCGGGCGAGGCGCAACATCACCGAACGGTGGGCGCGGAAGTGCCGCCACAACAGCGGCAGATAGTTGTTGCCGCTGAAAGCCCGCACTTCGGCGCAGCGCTCGCGCAGGGGCTCCAGGTCGCCATTGGGAGCCAACAGCTTGCGCACCTGCGCGCCGATTCGGGCATCGTCACCGCCATCGGCGACGATATCGACGACACCGTCCAGCACGGTGACAAGGCCTTCGAGCTTGGCGCGCTGGCGAGACTGGATGTATTCCAGTTCGTCCTGGGCCCGCTTGTGGATCGCGCCCATACGCCGGATAAACATTTCGGCGAGATCGTCGCGACTGCGCACGCGCATGTGAGCAAGCAAGGCCACGATCAACGTATAGCGCTTCTCAGGCAGCGTTTCCTTGAGGTTGGCTGCGTCCAGGCCCATGGCCTGGTTGGCCAGCGAACGTAGCTTGGTGGCAGGCACGCCTTCCAGGACGCCGGATAGGTCGCCAAAAGAATCCAACCACTCCAGATGCTCGATCAGCAGGTTCAGGTGTTTGCGCGAGGGCCGCCGGGCATGTCGCTTGATGTTGTTGTAGGCGGTCTGCCGGTTGGCGAATTCGCGCGTGAGAAGCTTGTCCAGGCGCTGCCGATCCTCTTCAGAGAGCCGGCGTGCGACCCGCCTGAACATTGCGTTTTGGGTGCGGGCATGGATTTGCTCGACGATGGTGTCGAGCGTTGAGAACGCAGGCAGTTCAACCTGCTGCAAGATCAGCGCATCAATAGTCGCGTTGATAATGTCCACCGGCTGATCCATCGTCTCGGCCGCTTCACGTGCAGCGCGGATGGTGACCTCATTGGCGTCGGTGCCAATGTAGGGTTGCACGCCGAGGAATTGCCGCACGACGACGTAATGCCGGAACAGCGTGGGAGAGACTTTGCGGTCGTAACCGAACGGCGTATCGGGGTCCAACCCCGCGCAAACTCGCACGTGATCGACTACGGCGGTGGGAATCGCATCAAGATAGGGGAAATAGTGCAGTTGCTGGAAGATCTTGAGCAGCACCAAGAGACCTAGGCGCGGACTCTGGCCGCGGGTCGAGCGGGTTGCCCAGTCCAACTCCTCAGCGGTCGGCGTGTAGCAGGCCTGCAGCTCTTTCGTGGAGAAGACCTTTGGGAAACGCGGGTAGGCAGTGCGCTCGACGGTGGCCATACAGGGATCTCCACAATCGCTGAAGGGCCGGCCAGTCTAGCCGACGGCAAAGGCGGAAATCCAGAGGCTCTTTATAACCAAGAGGCATGCATGCAAACTTCTACATAACTGGCGGGCTTATGATAGCGAATTGGCCTTATCTTGGCATGACCCCAATAGCCCACGCCCGCAGACGTGACAGCGTCGTAGACCGATCCATTTCCATCGCTTAGACCCAAGAGCGTAGTGAGCTTCGTCACAACCTCGAAAAGGATTGTCTGCCCATCTGAGCCTGGATCAACCGTGTCGACATAGACAGGCTCGTGTGGCTGCTGGACCGCCCTTGAAAGCTCACGCCAACCCGCATAGCCCATTGCAGTAGCCATGAACTCTTGAGTTTTCTGCAAGCTGGGTTGAAGCGTTCCAGGGTTTCGCCAGTTCCCTGGCAGTTCCATGGCGGTGAAGGCGTCGAAAAGACGGCGAGCCATGCCTTTGGCTTCGCGAAGATGAGCGGGGAATAGACGCATGGCAGCTCCTTGGCATGAGGGTCGGCGGCGGCTCGCTCACCATCGACCCCGACAAGAAGCAGGATGAAAGGCGGTATTACTAAGTGGCAGTGCCGTTGCGGCTAACCCAATGCGAGCGGGACGCTTTCTGCCAAGCGTAGATTTAGATTAGCACAGATGCGCCATGCGGGGCCGCAATCCTCAGAGATTCGAGTGCACGATCCGCTGTCTTTTCAGACAAAGCCCCCGCAAGAAACTTGCGCATGGTCGGGCTATAGATTGAGCCCTGCCGCGAGGAACTATTCGGCGAGTATCAGCGGTATGGGTGCCCGAGCCGGAAAACGGAAAAGGTCGCCTGAAAGTGCCAATTTCAACGACCCGGCCACCAGATACTTCCATGTTCAATGAACCAAGAGTTCCACGTTCGCTGAACAATTCAGCAGTGAAGGTCCCCAATCTCACGTTCGAGCGGTTCAAGATTCAGTGAATCTCGACAGAAGGTTTTGGCGCGCGCGCGTGCGGGCTATCATCAGGTAGGCAGACTTTTCTAGGATTCCATGAAAGCACGCACGCGCTGGCTTGCCTGTACTACCTGTACGGTCTTGCGGGACCATGTTCTCGACACCAGCGGCCAGACATCGCTAGGGCCCTGTCGCACCACCGAGAGCTGGGTCTGCACAGTTTGCGGAACCGTCCATCCAGTCGCGCCGGCGAACAGCGATCAGGCCGATCGGGACCGCCTAGAGCGACTCGGCCAGATCCGCTTGATTGACTGAGTGTAGGGCACCAGAGTGGCCGCCTCGCGCAGAATGTCTAGCGTGCCCCAGGATAGGCGGCGTTATTGGAGTTGGCTAGAGGATCTAGCAGCGCACGCCGGAGTCGCAGATAGTTCTGAGTGACGAGAGCCAGAAAAGCTTGATTCGTTTCGCAACTTCGCCGGGAAGGGCTAGAAGTTGTGCTTCGGTGGTGCACTATCGAGTGCATGCTGACAAACGGAAGGGAGGAAGCGTGAACAATCGAATGTTCCACAACGAGTCTGTTCGAGGCTTGGAGTTCCAGGGGCTGATAAGCGCTGACGGCCCGTACATCACGTGCAAGAGCCGATCGGGCGGTGTTGCTCTCGGGGTCTGCGGATTGCGCAAATTCGCCCCCGTCGACCCTATGAATCGTCCGCGTAACCAGGGATGGTGGCTTGTTAAGTACGACAACGAACCTCGCCTAGACCTGACCGACTTCTCAGATTCGGATGTGAAACAACTGAGCGAGGCCTTTGGAATTGCGTTGCTCCCCCCGCATCTGCTCGTCGCGCAACAGGTACGGCGGGACTACTTTTTCAAGTCCCGGGCGGGGGAGGCCTTGTTTGCATGGGTTCGGGCCCACCCTCGATTGGCAAGTCAACACGCACGCTACGACGCGTATCTGCCAGGCTGGCATAGCGAGGCAGTCGCATCGCACGAATAAGGCGGATGCAAGCGAACACCATAAAAAAACGGGAGGCAGAGCCTCCCGTTCGTATTGTTAGCTTGTTGCAATGGATTTACAGCGCTGCGTCCTTGACCTTCTTCAGCGGGCGAACCTTGACGCGCACAGTGGCCGGCTTGGCTTCAAACCACTGCTCTTGACCCGTGAACGGGTTTTTGCCGAAACGACGCTTGGTCGCCGGCACCTTCACGGAGGTCACCTTGAAGAGGCCGGGAAGCGAGAACTCGCCAGCGCCCTTCTTGTGGACCGCGCCGAGGATGGTGTTCTCCAGATGCTGAAGTACGGACTTGACCGCCTTGGCTTCGACTCCTGCCTTCTCAGCGAGGTGGCTCACCAGGCTGGCTTTCGTGAAAGTGTCCTTCAACGGTTTGATCGCAGTAGCGGCGGCTGGTTTGGCTGCTGGTGCTGCCTTCTTTGCCGGTACGGCTTTCTTTGCTGCGGTCTTGGTTTTCGTCGCCATGGAGTGAGTAGTTTTCAGAAAGTTAACCATCCAAGGATGGCGAATGACAGTGCGATTTTTCGCGTGTCAAGCATAGCAAAGCCAAAGCCTTTTTGGCGATCTACGGCTGAAGTTTCCAATCGCAAATCAATGTCTCTGCTGGAGGACATTCTAAGAGGGCAGGGCAGGGTGCCGGTTTCCTGGATCCCTCGGGTGGCTCAATTGCTGGTAGTCTCGCTGCTGCGCTAATTGAGCGCAAAAGAGGCAGGCAAGGATTCAACTCACCTCTTTCACATTCGGCATAAATTAGGAACACCATGGCAACCTATAAAGAATTGATGGCCAAGAAGGCTGCTCTCGATGAGCAAATTGAAGCCGCGCGCAAGGCGGAGGTGGAACAGGTCGTTCAACAGATCCGCCAAATCATGCAAGACTATGACCTCACCGTTGAGGATCTGGGGGTGAAGCGTGTACGGAAGGCGCACGGTAAAACGCCTGTGGCACCGAAATACCAGGATCCGAAAACAGGGGCGACTTGGTCGGGGCGCGGTCGGGCGCCTGCGTGGATCGGTAAGAACCGGGACCGATTCCTGATCGCCTAACGCTAGCGTCGACTCTCGCTTGGGTAGATCTGCACAGAGCAGCGATTCGCCGGCCGGTGAAGCTCGCTGCGCGCTGCGGGCGTCAAAATGGGTCAAATGACGTTGCGATCCACACCACGCGCCAACTGTTGTGGGGACTTAATGGATGCAGAACTGCTCGCCGTGGTCGAGGTTGATCGCGCTGAACGGGGTAGTCGTCCTTTTCGCGCAAAATCTGGCGGTTTCGTCTGAATTTCCTTTTTAGATCAGTGACTTGGAAATTCAGCAATTTCGCGGCAGTCGTCCTTTTGATGCAGAATCTGGCGGTTTCATGCCGCCGGCGCCGCTACTCCGAGCTGCGCCCGGTAGTCAGCCAGTAGCGTCTGCTGGGCTTCGAGCCGTGCTGCCAGCTTGGCCAACTCCGTCGCCGTCTGCTCACGTTCCGCACGCGAGGCCGCAAGCTCATCGGCCTGGACCTGCACCGTCGCGCGCAACACATCCCGTTCCGTCTCCGCCCGCGTGTGGTCGGCGTGCGCTTGGTTCAGCGCCGCCAGTGTTTGCTCGCCGCGTGCTTCCAGTTCGCGGGCACGCTTCGTTGTGGCCCCGGCTTCGGCGACCAGCCTCGCGCCATCCCTGTTCAACTGCGTGATTTCTCCCTGCTTGACGATCAGCGCCTGGTTGGCCTGCCGGATTTCCGCCTGCAGTTGCTGGACCTGCTGCTCGTGCCGGCGCGCGTTCTGATCCCGCTGCTCCTTGCTAGCATTGCGGAAGTGGTCCAGCGCCTGGTGGGCGTGCTGCAGCTTTTCCTCCAGTGAGCGTCGGAAGCCTTCATGTTCGGCCAGCCGGGCCGTGAGGTCCTGAACCTGCTGCGCAGAGCGCTCCGCCTCGATGGTGCGCTGCTGTAGCGCCGCTTGCGTGTCGCTGTGCGCGGCCCGCTCCTTGGCAATGGTGGCATGAGCCTGCGCCAGTTCGGCGCGAAGCGCGACGAGATCTGCGGACAGCTTGTCGGCCTCTGCCCGGACTTGCTGGCGCTGTGCCGTGGCGGCCGTGACCTGCTGGTCGACCACCGCCTGCGCCTCTTCGTGCAGGCGCGCCGCCAATCTGCCCACCAGATCCAGGATGGCGTCGGAGGTGGTGCCGGCCCGCTTGAGCGCCGCGCCTTCCTCTTCTTCCAGTTCCTTCAGGTAGCGGTGGATCGTCGTCTTCGAGCCGGTGTTACCCAGCGCGATACGTATCGCATCAATCGAGGGGTGTTGTCCCTTGGCGAGCAGCGAATCGCGAGCACGCTTAATGTCAAGACGACTGAGTCCGGCACGGGCCATGGCGTTAGAATTTGATACTGTGGTACGTACCATGTATATACGTACCTAATTGACGCGTCAAGGTGATTGGTTTGAGTCGAAATCTCACATGTGATAATGGCGGATTATCACGTGTGAAACCTCTCACATAGGGCTCCAGTCCAAACCTTCGGTACGAAACTCCAGAAAAGCGCGATTCTCGAAATGCTGGCCGCGCTCACCTGTCTCACGGCGGAAGGCGACAGTACGTTGCGGCCGGCAACGCGAAAACTCACCTTGCGTAGCCGCGGTTCGTCGTTAGGCGAGATGCCAAGTGCCACACCCCAAAAACGTTCACCTTTCCACGGCAACGTATGGTGGTGCCCCAGCAGCCAATCTCCGCTGGTCTTGCATCTGTCGGGCCGGCTCGCATGCTTGTCAAATGCGAGACGCCAAGCCTCGCTATACGCGCACCCAGCTCGCTAATCGACGAACGGAAACCGGAGTGAGAACCGGGTGACGCTGCCAGGGAATGTCGCGACCGATGCAGTGCCCGCATGCAACTCCATGATAGATCTCACGATGGCGAGCCCTAAACCGGTCGACTGATCAGAGTGGGAACGCGCTTGGTCGCCACGATAGAACCGATCAAAAACGCGTTCCCTATCCTTGTCAGGTATCGGGACGCCCTGATTCAATACGTGCACTGTGACAGAGTCTTCGTCACGCTGACAGTTCAAGCTCACGACCGAGCCATTGTCAGCATGGCGGACCGCGTTCGAGAGCAGGTTGCCGACGGCGCGCCGGAACATGGTCAGGTCGGCACTCACGCTGCCGGACACCGAGACCTCAATCTTCACGCCCTTGTCTTCACCCAGCACGGCAAAGTAACTCGCCAGCTTGGACAACTCGGTGCTGAGCTCGATTGGCACACGACCCAGTTCGACCGTCGCCGCGTCGGCGCGTGCCAGGAAGAGCATAGAGTCAATCATGCGCGAGAGGCGCTGATACTCCGCCAGGTTGTCCTCCAGCAGGGTCACGTAGTCGGCTGCTTCTCGTTCACGCGAGAGCGCCACCTCGGTGTGGCCGATCAGGTTGTTCAATGGCGTGCGCAAATCGTGCGCGAGATCGGCGGAAAAACGATACAACCGCTCATAGCCCGACTCCAGTCGCTCCAGCATGGCATTGAATGCGACGCCAATTTCGTGGACCTCCGTTGGCGCACTGGGGGCGTCGATGCGGTAGCTGAGTCGTTCGACGTTAATCCGGTGCACCTGCTGAATCAATGCCCGTGCTGGCCTGAGTTCTCGTCGGGTGATCAAGGCGCCCAGAAGCGCGGTGAAAACCGCGCCCACCAGAATGCCGACGACAATGCTATTGCCCAGTCGGGTCACCACCTGGCGCCTATCGTTACCGCTCTTGGCCACCGATACCGTGGCGAACGGTACGTCATCACTCGCCTCGACGAGGCGCTTTCCAATGATCCATGTGCCGTCGTCATGAATTCCCACCCCAGTGGCCGCCTGATCGAAATCCGATGGCAGGTCGTCAGCCGTTCGATAGACGAGCCGGCCTTGCGGTGTTCGGAGTCTCAACGTCAAACCATCGTATCCCCTGACCAGATCGAACAAGCTGTGTTCGAATTTCTCGGTCTGCTCAAGGCTGCCAGCGTCTCGGACCAGGTGGCTCACCTGCGTCAGCTTGGCCTCGATGATTTCTACGTCCCGCGAGCGTAGTTGAGTATCCAGGGCGTAGTAGGCGTAGGCCCCCATGCTAGCCAGCGCAAACGTGACCAGGATCGAGAATAGCGAGGTCAGCCGACCGATCAGTGAACGCGCCACGTCTCATTTTCCGCGATGAGGATCAAGGACATAACCCATGCCCCGGACGGTATGGATCAGTTTGGTATCGAACGGCTCATCGAGCTTGGCGCGAAGACGGCGTATCGCCACGTCCACGACGTTCGTGTCGGTATCGAAGTTGACATCCCAGACGTGCGAGGCGATGGACGTGCGGGAAAGCACCTCCCCACTGCGGCGAGCCAACAGATGGAGCAGGACGAACTCCTGGCTGGTCAACTCCACCTTGACGCCGGCGCGTACGACTTTGCGGCCAAGGACATCGATATCGAGATCGCCGACGCTCAGATGCTCGGATTCGCGACCGCTGCTTTGCCGCAGGCAGCGGCGAATTCTGGCGAGCAGTTCGGCAAACGCGAACGGCTTCACCAAGTAGTCGTCGGCGCCGAGTTCGAAACCACGTACCCGATCGGCCACGTCATCCCGCGCCGTCAGAAACAGAACCGGGACATCACTCTTCTGCCGGATCATCTTGATCACGCTCCAGCCGTCTGCACCCGGCAGCATGACATCCAGCAGGATCAGGTCGTACCGCACCTCGCTGGCGAGATGCGCCCCGTCCATGCCGTTTGCGGCAATATCGACAACAAATCCGGATTCAGTCAGGCCCTTGAGCAGGTATTCCGCGGTTCGAGCCTCGTCCTCGATGACCAGTATTTTCAATGAGAGTGTCCTTGATGACCGTGGCGTTCGTCGGGTTGGCCGCTCGTCGCAGCAGCAATAGGCTCGCTGGGCCGGAAATGCGTCACGGCATCCGCCTGCGCGCACGGCCGCAGTTCGAACTGGATGGTGATATGCGTGATGCCGAAGCGTTCGGCAAGCCGGTCTCGGGCGACCGGCAGAATGTCGCGTTCGGGATTGACGGCGGGTTCGTTGACCAAGTGCACCGTCAAGCTGGTCTTGCCGCTCGTCAAGGACCACACATGCAGGTCGTGCATGCTGCGAACGCCGGGAATTGTCAACAGCGCCTGCTCCACGGATGGTAAGTCGATATCCTCTGGCACGCCTTCAAGCAGAATGTTGATGCTGGATTTGAGCAGGATCCAGGTGCGAGGCAGCACCCACAGCCCAATCAGCACGGCGATAGCCGAATCGACCCAGGTCCAACCGGTGAACCGGATAACGATCGCCGCAAAAATGACGCCGATCGAGCCCAGCAGATCGCTCCAGACCTCCAGGTAGGCCCCCTTGATGTTGAGGCTCTGTTCTCGGCCGCCTGCGAGAACTCGCATGCTGACGATGTTGACGACGAGGCCGATGGTGGCGATCCCCAGCATGCCCAACGATTGCACTTCGGCAGGCGCGCGCAAGCGCTGATATGCCTCGTAGAGGATGTACAGCGCTACCCCAAACAGCAACAGCGCATTGAAGGCCGCCGCCAGAATCTCAAAACGGTAGTACCCGAACGTCCGCTGCTTGTCTGCCGGCCGCTTGCCGATCTGGATCGCTGCGAGCGCAATGGCCAGTGCCGCGGCATCCGTGAACATATGCGCGGCATCGGAGATCAGCGCCAAGCTCTTGGTCAAAATGCCGCCGATCAACTCGGCGAGCAGAAACGTGCTGGTCAGCGCGAGCGCGATTTTCAATGCACGCTCGTTCCCGGTTGCATGGCTGTGGTCATGTCCTGCGCCCATGGCGAAAGCTCCTTGCGTAAGCGGCGCGGACCATCGGGGTCCGCGCCGTCAACTCCATCTCCGTCAGGCGGACCGCGGTGCCATCTCGCCCGTCCGCTCCATGTCCTCGGCTTCGTCCTTGCGGTGCGCCAGGCGATAGAGGACCGGTAATACCAGCAGGGTCAGTGCCGTCGAAGACAGAATCCCCCCAATGACCACGGTGGCCAGCGGTCGTTGCACCTCGGCTCCCGTTCCAGTCGCAATGGCCATCGGGACGAAGCCAAGCGAGGCGACCAGCGCTGTCATCAACACGGGCCGCAAGCGCGTGAGGGCCCCGGTGCGGATCGCGGTATCAAGCGATTGGCCTTCTTCGCGCAACGATCGGATGAACGACAGCAACACCAGACCGTTGAGCACCGCGACACCGGAGAGCGCGATAAAGCCGACCGCTGCCGAAATGGAGAGCGGTATGCCTCGCAACCACAACGCGAGAATACCGCCGGTCAACGCAAACGGAATGCCGGTGAACACGAGAAGCCCGTCTTTCACGCTGTTGAACATCCCAAAGAGTAGGACGAACACGAGCAGCAACGCAACCGGCACGACGATCTGCAGCCGCGTCGTTGCGGACTGCAATTGCTCGAACGTACCGCCCCAGGTTATCCAGTACCCCGTGGGAATCTTGACTTGCCGCTCAATTGCGGCCTCGGCCTCCGGAACGAACGACCCAATGTCCCGGCCTCGCACATTGGCGCTGATGACGATGCGGCGCTTGCCATTCTCGCGCGACACCTGATTTGGCCCGGGGGCCAAGTCGAGCGAGGCCACTTCACTCAAGGGGATGTAGGTCGTCTTCGACTCGCCAGCAGCGCTTTTTGGTAGTGGCACCGGCAAGCGACGCAACGCCTCCAAGTCACCCCGCACGGTATCGGGCAGGCGCACCAGAATGTCGAACCGTCGGTCGCCCTGGAAGAATGTGCCTGCCTCCTTCCCGCCGATCGCAATCGCAACCGCATCCTGCACATCGCTCATGTTCAATCCATACCGGGCCGCCTTTTGACGATCGATGTTGACCGACAGCATGGGAAGCCCCGTGGTCTGTTCGATCTTGACTTCCGTAGCGCCCTGTATGCCTTGCAATACCGCCGCAACCTTGCCGGCGGTTTCATTGAGCACATCGTTGTCGTCGCCGAAAATCTTAATCGCCACATCGGAGCGAACGCCGGAGATCAACTCGTTGAAACGCAGCTGGATCGGCTGCGAGAACTCGTAGTTGTTGCCGGGAATCCTCTCAGCTTCCGCCTGAATCGCACTGAGCAGCTCCTCTTTTGTCTTCTTTGGCTTGGGCCACTGCGCCTGCGGTTTGAGCATGATGTAGCCGTCCGAGATGTTGGGCGGCATCGGGTCGGAGGCGATTTCCGCCGTCCCGGTACGGGCGAAGATGCGCTCGATCTCGGGGAACTTGGCCTTGAGCGTCGACTCGACTTGCTTTTGCATCTCCAGCGATTGAGACAGGCTCGTTCCGGGGATGCGCAGTGATTGGATAGCGATGTCGCCTTCGTTCAGATTCGGCACGAACTCGCTTCCTAACCGGGATGCCACGGCCAGGCAGAAGACGATCGCAATGCACGCAAAAGTCAGCACGATGGGCGTGTTGGCCAATGACGCGTCGAGCATCGGCTGATAGCGATGCCTGGCCCACTCCATCAGCCGGTTTTCCTTCTCCGCCACCTTGCGCCCGATGAACAGGGCGACCGCAGCCGGCACGAACGTCATGGACAACACCATGGCTGCAAGCAACGCCAATACCACCGTGAACGCCATGGGGTGGAACATCTTGCCCTCCACGCCAGTCAGGGCAAAGATCGGCAGGTACACGATCATGATGATGAACTGGCCGAAGAGCAGCGGTCGCCGCGCTTCCCGCGCTGCTGCGAACACCTCGTGGAAGCGCTCGCTGCGGGTCAGCTCTCGCTTGTGGTGCTCCTGGGCGTGCGCCAGGCGACGCACGCAGTTCTCGACGATCACCACGGCACCATCGATGATGATGCCGAAATCCAGCGCCCCCAGACTCATCAGGTTCGCACTGATCTTGTAGCTGACCATGCCGGTGAACGTGAACAGCATCGCCAGCGGGATAACCATCGCCGTGATGACAGCGGCGCGGATGTTGCCCAGGAACAGAAAAAGAATGGCGATAACGAGGATCGCGCCTTCGAGCAGATTCTTCTTGACCGTCGCGATCGCCTTGTCGACCAGCACGGTCCGATCGTACACAGTCACCGCCTTGACGCCGGCGGGCAGCGTACGATTGATCTCCGCCATTTTCTTGTCGACGGCCTGGGATACCGCCCGACTGTTCTCGCCGATCAGCATGAACACTGTACCCAGCACGACCTCCTTGCCGTTCTCCGTGGCGGCACCGGTGCGCAGCTCCCGTCCGATGTCAACATCGGCGACGTCGCGGATGCGAATGGGCTGCCCTTGCGCCGTGCCCACGATGACGTCGCGTATATCGTCGAGCGATTTGACCTGTCCAGGGGCGCGTACGAGGTACTGCTCGCCGCGGCGCTCGATGTAGCCGGCGCCGACATTGCTGTTGTTCTTGTCGAGTGCGCTCACCAGATCCGTGAGCGTCAGCCCGTAGGAAGCCAGCCGTTCCAGGCTGGGCGCAACCAAGTACTCCTTGGCGTAGCCGCCAATCGAATTGATTTCGGTCACACCGGTCACGTTGCGCAGTTGCGGCTTGACCACCCAATCCTGAATTTCCCGCAGGTCGGTGGGCGTGTAGGCTGCACCGTCGGGCTTGCGAGCGCCGTCTTCCGCTTCGACGGTCCACAGGTAGATTTCCCCCAGCCCCGTGGAGATTGGACCCATGGCGGGCGTGACCCCGCCGGGCAGCCGTTCCTTGGCCTCCTGGATCCGCTGGTTCACCAGTTGGCGGGCGAAGTAGATGTCCGTGCCGTCCTTGAAGATCACTGTCACCTGGGACAGGCCGTACCGGGACAGCGAGCGCGTTTGCTCGAGCCCCGGCAAGCCGGCCATCACGGTCTCGATGGGGTAGGTAATCCGCTGCTCGGTCTCCAGCGGAGAATACCCGGGCGCCGCGGTATTGATCTGCACCTGGACGTTGGTGATGTCAGGCACCGCGTCGATGGGAAGCTTCCCGTAGTTGTAGACGCCGAGCGCCGCCATCCCGAGCACGGCGAGGATGACGAGCCAACGTTGCTCAATGGCAAACCGGATGATGCGTTCGAACATGCCCGTCTCCGTGTCAGTGCTCATGCTCGGCGCTAGCCTTGCCGAGTTCGGCTTTGAGGACGAAGCTGTTCGCGGTGGCATAGCGCGCGCCGGCGCTCAGGCCTTCCGTGATCTCCACCACCTTGCCAGTGGAGCGCCCGGTCTTGACCGGCTGGGCGACGAAACCGCCCGGCACCGCAACGAACACTGCCGGCTTGCCATTGACCTCCTGGATCGCATCCGCCCTGACTGCAACAGGGACTTGAACGGCTGGCCCTAAAACCTGCACCGTCACGAACAGGCCTGGGCGCCAAGCAATGTCGGGGTTCGCCAGCGTGACGCGCGCCTTTGCCGTGCGCGTCTGCTCACCAAGCAGAGAGCCCACATAGGACACCGTGCCGGTCGCCTTGCTGTCGAAGGCAGTCGAACTGATCGTGACTTGCTGACCGACGCGAACATTGCCCAGATCCTTGGCCGCCATCACGAACTCGGCCCACACGGAGGACAGGTCAGAAATCGTGAAGACGTTCGCATCCTCCTTGACGGCTTCGCCGATTGCCAGATGCTTCTCCACCACCATGCCGTCGAATGGTGCACGCAGCTCGAATCGGTTCAGGGCCGTCGTGGCCGGTGCGGCCCCGATCGCAACCAGCTTTTGCTGCGCGTTCTGCACGGCGATTTGCGCCTCTTGCAGTGCAGTCTGGGCCTGCAGGTAGTCCTGCTCAGCGGAGATCTTCTCTTCCCACAGGCGCTTCTCGCGCGCGTAGGTCGTCTGAGCCAGGTTCAAGCGCTTCTGGGCGGCAAGCAGCTCGCTGCGTTGCTCGGACAGTGCAGTGCTCGCAATGACCGCCAGCACCTGTCCGCTCTTGACCTGCTCGCCTATATTGGCGGGGACACGCTCGACAACCCCCGCAAGGCGCGGTACCACATGCGCCGTACGGTCTTCATTGAAGCGGATTTCTCCCGGGAATTGCACGCCCGACTGGACGGCTGCAGCGCCTGCGACTTCCACACCCACGCCGGCTTTGGCGACCTGGTCGACGGTCAATTCGATCTTGCCCTCCTCCTTGGAGAAGGCGACCGTCATCGGTTTCTGAACGCCCGGCAACGTGACGGACGCGGTCGCGTCAAACACGTGGGGCTCGGCAATAGCGGCCTCGCTCTCCAGACTGTCCTTCCCAGCCATGAAGTTGATCGGCGTCGATTCGCCCGCCGCTCGCTTGATGGCACCAGTGGCCGAGATATTGGCAACCAAAGGCTTACCGTCTCGGACGACCCACAGCCTTAGCTTGGGCTCCCCACCGTCCTCGGCCATGCCGAACTCGACGGTAGCGTTGCCAGCAGCGTAGACATTGCCGCCGTGTGGACCCTTCTTCGGCGCGTCATGGTGCTCCTGGTCGCCATGTGCTGCCGTGTCTTCATGCTTGTCCTTCGACGGCTCGCCGTGGTGTTCGCGGTCCTGGTGACCGGCGGACTCTGCGTGTTCGGCCGCCTCGCGAGCGGACTCATTGCCCTCTGTCGAGGGCCCCAACAATAGAACGGTGCCGGTGGCGATCAGGCCAGCAGCCACTAGAGCTGCGATCGCAGTCTTCTGCTTATTCGTGATAGACATGGTTCGGATTCTGAGTTAGCGGCCTAACAGGCGGTCGATGGTCGTCACGGATTGATAGACCTTCGCCAACACGTCGAGATAACGGATACGTGCTTGGAACAACGTTCTTTGTGCGTCCAGCACATCCAGAAAATTGAACTTCCCGGCTTCGAAGCCCCGTGCCGCTGCGCTATAGGCTTGCTCGGCGGCCGGCAGGATCGTCTCTTTGAGCGTCTGCGCGGAGCGACGAGAGACCGTCAACTCGTTCGACGCTTGCTGCATCTCATTTGCCAGCCGGATGCGATTAGCCAGCACCTCGTCCTGCGCCTTGTCGGCACGCCGGATGGCCTCGTACAGGTTGCCTTGATTGCGATCGAACAAGGGCAGCGGAATCGATACGCCCAATACCGCCATATTGCGATTCGCGCTGTTGTCGCGCTTGGCCCCCACGCTGACGGTCACATCGGGGTATTGGCGGCTGCGCTCCACGCCCACCAGGGCTTGCCGGCGATCCAGCTCGACCTGGTCGGCCAATACGAGCGGCGAGTGGTCGAGCTCGGTCAGCAGCTCCGTGAGACCGGGCCGTGACGGCAGCGCGTCGAGGCTACCCTGCGCCGCGGAGAACTGCGGCGTGGCGTTGCCCCAGAGCGCTGCAAGCGAGGCCCGTGCGGAACGCAGTTCGGCGTTGGCGTTGTCGAGTTCGAGTTCGGCGTTGGCTTGCTCGACCTTTGCCTTGGTTTCTTCGACCGGCGAGATCTTGCCCGCTGCCACTCTGCGCGTTGCTGCCTGCGCGCCCTTGGCGGCCAAGTCCGCCGAGGCCTGCGCGAGCTTGACCCGTTCCTGGGCAACCAGCACTTCAAAGAAGCCGCGAATCACGTTGGATCGCAGTTCGGCCCGCGTTGTCGCCAGTTGCGCTTGCGCGAGTTCCCGGCCTTTTTCGGCCGCGACGATACGCGCCGAACGCTTGCCGCCCAGCTCCACAGGAATATTGAGCTGTCCGGTCGTCGTGCGCGACTCCGAGCGCGTGTCCTCCATGGTCGCGGCCACTTCGGGGTTGGGAATGGTGCGTGCCTGCATGACCGCACCTTCATTGGCATCGACTTCTTTCTGCGCAGCAGAAAGCGTGAAGTTACCTGCACTCGCCAATTCCATGGCGCGCTCAAGCGTCAAAGGACCAGGAGCCTCCAGTACTGTGCCGGAAGAAACAAGGGGTGCCGCGTTGGAATTCGCAGCAAAAGATGGGCTGATCACAACAGCCGCTAGCCCAAGCGGCAAAAATAGTCGTCGCATCGAATTGCACCAGGATACAAACCGTGGGAATTCGGCGAGACGCAGGCTCAGTGGGTCTCGCCGTCTATGTGAGACGGCGCCACTGGGGGCGATCCGGTGCGCGGGTGCTAGATGAGGTCAGTTTCAACGCATGTGAAACGGGCGGCGTCTGGGCGCGATCGACCGTGTCGAGGCGAAGCGGCTGACCGCAGGCCATCGCAGCGGAGACCAGATGACATACGCCGCAGTCCGTATCGATCACGGCCTTCTTGTCATGCCCCGCTTTTGTGCTGGATTGATGGTGGTGCTCGTGGTGGCCGAAATGCCACTTGGATTGGCTGGCCTCTTCATGCTGGCAATAGGCGGCCGCTACCGCCCAGTTGAACTGGAATGGCAGGATCAACAAAAGCAGGATCAAGCAGAACCGCCGCATGAATGGCTGAAGAAGTGTTGGCTGGCGCGCGCAAATGGCACCGCTTTACGAATTTGCGCGTCAGTTTACTCGAAGAGCGGGATACGGATGATGACAGGGCGAGGTCTAGCGGCGCGCGCGCCCAACACAAGACTGCATCCGGGAGCGAATCCGGCGGCTACGACCGAGACCAAAAGGCCTGCTTGTCGGAGAGAGCCGCGCAGTGCACGACGAGGTCGGCGCTACAGCGCGGTGCCGCATTCGGCACAAAATTTTGCGCCCGGCTGGGCCGCGCTCCCGCATTGGCCGCACACCACCCCAGCCAGTGACTTGCCGCACTGCGGACAAAACTGGGCGCGCTGAGATGCAATCGAGCCACACCCGAGACAAGTGGTGGGCCAAGGATTCGAGGGGATCCCCGCCTGGGCGCGGTCGTGAGCGTCACCATGGCGTCTGCCGTGGTGACCGCCGTTCGGGCGGTGGCCACCGTGGTGACCGCCGAACAATCGCTTGAGCAGACTCATGCGTTTACATCCGTAGTTTTGTAGCGCTTCAGTATGGAGGACCAGGGGCTGCCCTGCGGGACCCGCTGCGATTGGCGAGTCGCCGGCCTTTGAAAGCATCAGCGATCGTCAATTCCAATGACTGAGTTACAGCCCGTTGGTGTAGACGTCGCGTTGTGCAACGTTCGCGCCGCCGGTATAGACGTCCCGCTGCGTGACACTCTGGCCGTCGGTGTACGGATCACGCGACTGCGCACGGCCACCATCGGTGTACGGGTCGCGCGGGCCCTGGGCGCGAGCGTTCTCGAGAACCGAGTTCACCTGGGTGCCGATGCCGGCCGCAAACGAAGGCATCGTCGAAGCAAACAGCAGGATGCCGGCAACTGCAATCTTGGACGTGGTCTTCATGGCTTTGTTCTCCGTGTCAGTGGTCAACCACCGTGGTTGACCGTGTGAGCAGTCTACGGAGACGGCACCCGCACGCTCATGACGACCTTATTACAATCTTGTCATGTAGAGCGCCGAGCGGCGCTTGGCTCCGGTGTCCGTGCGCGCGAGTCGCATCGTCACGATTCATGGCGCCGCAGCGCGAGCTCGCGTAGCGCCTGCAGCGTCCTGTCGGTAGCAGTCGCTAGCCGCGCAAACTCCTCCAGGTTCGAGCGCAACAAGGCCTCATATTCTTCGGCGCTGCGAGGGGCAATCAATGTCACTTCTGTTTGCAAGGCGAGAGTATGCAGCGGAGTGCGCAAGTCGTGATTGAGATCGGTGTAAATCGAGCGCACAGCCGCCACGGTCTCTTCGTGCTTCGACGAAACGTCGCGCAAGGCATCGACCAACGGTTGAACTTCGGTCGGTATGCTTCCCGACAGCGAAAGATGAACAATCCCAAAGGCTGTCTGATCGCCCTTGGCTGCGAGGCACCGCATTGGCGACAGGCTGCGCGAGACCAGACGATGGGTGCACATACCCACAATCAGCGGCAGGATCAGCGCCCAGATGAGAGCCCAGGTGAGACTTGGGGTCGCTGCGATCTGTCCTGAGCCCGCAAAGACCGATTGGACGACTACTGCTGCCATCGTTCCCAACGTCGCAAGTGCACTTGTCCGCCACGCCAACGAGCGGGGACCGTGCATGATTTGATGGTTCTTGAAAGCTGACACGATAGTTCGGCATGGCGCCCTGAGTGCGATTCGAACGGTTGGAGCCACCGGTTGTCCGGAGGCTCCAGATTTCGGCACCAGCGTAGACCGGAAAGCATCGCCGCAACCAAAGATGACAGAAATGTCATCTTGGTATAAACGTTTTGCAATGGTGAACGTGCCTGGACGTGTGGTGGAGTACCGCAGGCTGGGGGCTGCGCACGTGAGTACTGCCTGTCACATCACTTGGACTCGATGTGAAGGTGCAAGAGCTTCTCGACGGGAACAGCCGCCACGATCCCGGCACCCGGCACCGTCGACTTTCCGACCTCGACGATGGCGTTGGTGATGGCCTCGACGTCGGCCTCGTCCGCGAAAATTTCAACCTTGGTATGCACGCTGGTCAGGTCGCTGGAAAAGAAATTCTTGTACTCGCCATACCCCTTGACCCTTGTGATCGTCAGGTCCGGGGCGTGGACGGTCGCAAGCTTCCTTTCTAGCTGCTCCAGCAGTTCGGTGGGAACAATGGCAATCACCCATTTGATGCTCATGACCGTCTCCTTGATACCCCGGCTGCTGCGCCAGTTTTCGTTACGCTCTCGATGTCTTCAAGTCCTGCACGTCCAGGAAGCCATCAGCGGCGCTATCACGCGTGCTGAACGTCGCGTGTCCTCGAGTCCTGTGAGCTTCCAGCTTCCAACGCAGTCGGCCCAACCCAACCAACGGTATGGCTAGTCTGTTGGCAGCACGTCCAACTGCCTGTCATGCAACGGTGCATCGCCAGCATGCCCAATCCCCCGAGGATCGCGATGGCGCCGACGACGGCCAGGACGATCCAGACCACCTTCCATGTCGATAGTTCGCCCATCACGCCACCTCCTGTCCTTGGCGTGCTCGTGGCGGTGCTCGCATCTGTGATACGTGCCTGCACCGCGCCACGATTCACTTTTCGATCCGAAACGGCTGCTTCCGCTCAGGCGTGTCGTCGGTTGTCGAACGCCGCTGGTCGTCTTGACCTTGCATGCCTTTCATCATCAGCCACATCGATAGCGGGCAGACCAGAATCAACAGGTAGGGGCCAATGCCCAGCACGAAGGCACGAACTGACGGGAAAACGGTATAGGCGATCGCCAGGATCGCCACCAGGGCAGCGCCCACAGCGGCCATGGTTCTCGTATTGCATTTCATAGCGGTACTCCTGTGGTACTCGGTGGTTCTCGATACGGCCGGCCACCGTCATTTCGACGAGGGTGTCTGGATATTGTCCGCGTACTTGCGCAGAATTTCTCCCATCGCCTGCATCATCTCGCCGTGCATCTGCATCGAGAGCTTCTCGTTGCCGGGCGGCAGTTGCCCCATCATCGGACAACCGCCCATCATGCCGCTGTCCATCATGTGGCTCATCATCATGGAATGCATGGGGTCTGGTGACCCCGATTTGGTGCCGTCGGCGCCACGGCTAGGGCTGGCTGCCACGCTCCAGCCACCGGCCCCAAGTAGGGCAAGCACAAGCGTTGCGGCCACGTGTGATCTCGTCTTCATGTCGATCTCCATATTCGATTGAGCTTGAAGCTGTTCGCCGCCGATGCCATGTGCCGCAAGATCAAGCGGCTTAACTCCAGGAGCCGGTGGCGTCGATATGGGCGGCCCGGCCATCAGGCCGAAGCGCACGCGCTCATTTCGCCTCGGGAGCGCCCTTCGGGCTGACGCCGTCCATCGGACGGGCATCCGTCGATTTCATCATTTCAGCGCACTGCTTCTGCATCGCCTCTTTGCTCGACGCGGTGCCGGAAACGGCGGCAGAATGCTTTGCAGCCGCGCGTGCACTGTTGATGGCGTCCCAGTTGGGACCCGCGAAGGCGGCGCTAGCGGCGACACCGAACAAAAGAGATGCGGCGATTCTGAGAACGGAATGCATGATGGTCTTCCCCACACAAGGTTTCCTTCGGGCCCGATCCAGACGGGAATCCGCAGACATCCCGCCGGGAGGCGGCTGAAATCAAGGCTCGCGGCAATGGGTCGCCGCGTGTGGGGAGGATCAGATTCGCAAGCGCGCTGTTGCGAGGTAGATGGGCCCAGGTACTGCAGTGGGCCGATAGGCCTTCGGGTAAGCCGGTCCGGCGTATGGAGTCGGAGGAAGAACATGCACGAGCCCGATTGCGGCGGGCAGCATGCCAAGATCAGGCGCATGGCCGTTGGCATCCGCCCAATGGCGGCCATCGTGCCGATGGTCCGCGCAGAGCGCAGGCTGCGCATCGTCCATGTCCTGGCAGTTCACGACGGAAACAGCCATCGCCGAGGCGTCCACTATGGCCCCTGCCTCGGGCGGGCAAACGTATCCCGCAATCGCCACGCGCGTGAACAACACCGTCGCGAGCAACGCGAGCGCAAGCAACTGCGCGAGGGGGGAATGGCGATGCTTCATGTATCCCTGCAAACAGGTGCGTTCAGTCTAGGCCTGCCAAAACTTGACCACAAGACGGGCGCGAATGGAGGCCGGTAGGCGGTGGACATGATGTTCATCCAAAATGCTGCGCCTAAGGCACTTGTGTCCTCAATCGAAGCGCATTGGAGATCACCGACACCGAGCTCAAGCTCATGGCCAAGGCCGCAATCATCGGTGACAGCAGCCACCCCGTGAACGGGTACAGCGCCCCTGCGGCCAGTGGGATGCCCAGCGCGTTGTAGACGAACGCAAATCCCAGGTTCTGTTTCATATTGGCAATCGTGGCTTGCGACAGTTCCCGCGCGCGTGCAAGGCCGCGCAGGTCGCCCTTGACCAGCGTGACCTGGGCGCTGTGCATCGCCACATCGGTTCCAGTCCCCATGGCGATGCCGACGTCGGCTTTGGCCAGTGCCGGTGCATCGTTGATGCCGTCGCCAGCCATGGCCACTACGTGGCCCTCGCTCTGGAGTTTTGCGACCAGTGCCAGCTTGTCAGCCGGTTTGACCTCGCCGTGAACCTCGTTAATGCCAAGAGGGCCGGCCACGGCTCGCGCTGTCGCGATGCTGTCGCCACTTGCCATCACCACGCGAATCCCGGCCGCTTTGAGCGCCGCAAGCGCTTCGGGAGTGCTGGCCTTGACCGGGTCCGAGACCGTCAGCAGCCCCGCCAATTTCCGGTCAACGGCCAGGTACATGACACTGGCGCCGTACTGACCAAGCACATTTGCCCGCAACGCATGTGATTCAATGGCGACTTGCTCCCGACGCATCAGGGAGGCATTGCCGAGTATCAGTTGGTGACCGTCAACCCGGCCCCGCACGCCCATACCCGCGTCCGATGCGAAATGTTCGGCCTTGCCTAACGTCAGGCCACGCTCACGCGCCGCCGCAACAATGGTGGCTGCCAGCGGGTGTTCACTGCCCTGATCGAGACTCGCCGCCAGACGAAGCACCGTGGTCTCATCGAGCGAATCGACGGCCAATGCCCGCTCGAAGACCGGACGGCCCTCGGTCAACGTGCCGGTCTTGTCGACGATGAGAGTGTCAACCTTGCGGAAATGCTCGATGGCCGCCGCATCCCGGAACAGGATGCCCTGGGTCGCGGCCTTGCCGCTCGCCACCATGATCGACATTGGCGTAGCCAGCCCCAGCGCGCATGGACAGGCGATGATCAACACGGCCACGGCATTGACCAGTCCAAAGACCCAGCTCGGCTCGGGGCCGAAAAATCCCCAGCCGAAGAAGGCAAGCACGGCAATCGCTACCACCACCAGTACGAATACCCCCGCCACCTGGTCCGCCATGCGCTGCATGGGCGCCTTCGAGCGCTGGGCCTGGGCCACCATCTGCACGATCTGCGACAGCACTGTCTGTGCGCCGACCTTTTCCGAACGCATGACCAGGCTGCCCGACGTATTGAGTGTGGCGCCGATCACATGGTCGCCAGCATGCTTGGAAACAGGCAACGGCTCGCCGGTGATCATCGATTCGTCGATGGCGCTTGCTCCTTCGGTCACGATGCCATCGGTTGGCACCTTTTCGCCGGGGCGAATCCGCAGCAGGTCGCCGACATGTACGTGCGTGAGCGGGATATCCTCTTCGCTGCCGTCAGGATTGAGGCGGCGCGCCGTTTTTGGCGCCAGACCGAGCAGCGACTTGATGGCGGCCGAAGTCTGCGAACGTGCCTTCAATTCGAAGATCTGGCCCAGCAGCGTCAGTGAAATGATGACGGCGGCGGCTTCGAAGTAGACCGCAATGCGGCCATGCACAACAAAGCTGCGGGGAAACAGCTCGGGCGCAACAGTGGCCGCAACGCTGTATATGAAGGCCGCACCGGTGCCCAGCCCGATCAGAGTCCACATGTTCGGGCTGCGGTTGCGGAACGATTGCAGGCACCGGGCATAGATGGGGAAGCCGGCCCACAAGACTACGGGCGCGGACAAGGCAAACTCCACCCAGCCTTGCGCCGCCGGGGCCACGCCAGCGACACGCCCCCCCAGCATTACCAGCGCTACGACAGCGATCGTCAGCGGCAAGCTCCACCAGAAGCGCCGGCGGAACGCCGCGAGTTCGGGATTCTCATCCGCTTCAAGACTCGGCATCGCCGGCTCAAGCGCCATGCCGCACTTCGGGCAACTCCCGGGATGATCCTGGCGGATCTCGGGGTGCATGGGGCAGGTGTAAACGGTGTCCGGCGCCGCGTTGGCATCGTCCACAGCGGAGGCGACATGTGGATGCGTGTACCGCGTGGGGTCCGCCTCGAACTTCCGCTGACATGCTGCACCACAGAAGCTGTATCGGGTCCCCGCGTAGCTTGACTGGTACGGCGTATTGGGCTTGACCGTCATACCGCACACCGGGTCCCGTTCCTCCGTGGCGGTCACGAGCGTCAGTCGCGTCGCCGTGGCATGCGGGTGGCCTCCAGCTTGTGCACGTTCCGGCTCGCCGTCGTGCCCGGGCGCGGCGGATGACATATGCGGATGCGGTTGTTGGTTGCTCATTTTCGCGCAGCCTCAATGCCTTGTGGCCTGCGGTGCGGGCAATTGCCGTGGGGCTGCGCTGCTGATCGCCTCCAAGATCGGGCAAGCAGGTCGATCGTCGCCATCACAATGCTGCGCCAGATACAGCAGGGTGTCCCGCATGCCGCTGACCGCGGCAATCCGGGCGTCCAGTTCCTGAATGCGCTGCAACGCGATGGCCTTCACCGCCACGCTCGCGCGCCGCTTGTTTTGCCACAACCCGAGCAGCTCTCGAATCTGCTCCATGGAGAAACCCAAGGCCCGCGCACGCCCGATGAAGCGCAGGGTGTGGATGTCGATTTCACGATACATCCGGTAGTTGCCCTCGCTCCGGGCAGCCGAAGCGACCAGGCCAATACTTTCGTAGTAGCGGATCATCTTGGCCGAGACGCCGGAGACGCTCGCGGCTTGTCCGATATTCATGGCGTGCTCCTCGCTTCCTGTGCGCATGGCACCTTCGGTATCCGGTGTTCGTGGCATCTTTCACGGAACCGGCGCGTGCCCAAATCTTCACGATTTCACGGTACACCCTTCCCAAGTGGGAAGGTCAAGGACGTCGCAATCGTCCTTTTGCCCGACGCCCATGCGGGCGTCTGATCCTGTTTTCCGCGCAGTTGCATTGCGAGCAAAACACGGTATCCTTGCGAAAATCCTGCCACTGCAAAGAACCCTTGCGTCACACGCTGCGCCGGCATCCTTTCTTCGCTGGCATCCTCCTGCTGGTCTTCCTGTCAGTCCAACTGGCAGCGGCGGCGTACGCTTGTGCCGGCAGCCGATACCAAGTGGGCAGCGACAACATGAAGGCCGCCCCGACCGAATCCTGCGCCGACATGGCCAGCGGGACCGATCAGGGCAGCAGCCAGGACATGGACAACGGCGCGCTTTGCCAGGCTCACTGCCAGGCTGACTCCAAGAGCGCCGACCATGTCGCACCGCAACTGCCGGTATTCTTGCCGGTGCTGACGGGCGTCATCGAACCGGCCACCGTGGCTTTTGCCAATCTCCGCACCGTGCTGCGCGCTCAAGTGACAGCGCGCGCGCCACCGCCGCCACTGGCCATTCTTCACTGCAGTTTCCAAACGTAGCCTTCAGATCGACGTCATCCGGTGCTGCCCTCTCTAGACTGGGGTAGCTGTCGTCGTTCATGGAGGCTTTATGCTTTTTCCACGTCGCCTGACGCTGGCGTTGCTTTGCGCGCCTGCCTTCGGCATCGCGATGTCGCATGCCGCGACCTCGCAATCTGTTCCTCCGCTTTCTGTTGAGGAAACCGTTGCGCTTGCCACCGTGCATGCCGGCGACGCCGAATCCTCGCGCGGCACCATCGACGCCGCGACCCAAATGGCGGTCGCCGCCGGCCAGTTGCCGGACCCCGTACTCAAGCTCGGCATCAACAACGTGCCGGTCAATGGCCCGGACCAGTTCTCGGTCAGCCGGGATTTCATGACCATGCGCTCCATCAGCGTGATGCAGGAATTCACGCGTGCGGACAAGCGCCGCGCCAAGGCGGCACGCTTCGAAGCGGAAGCCGACGCCGCCGAAGCGCAGCGCGCGGTCGCCTTGGCCAACGTGCAGCGCAACGCCGTCGGCGCATGGCTGGACCGCTGGTATGCCGAGCAAACGGGGGCCTTGCTGGGCCACCATGGACATCCACTGGAACTCGCGTTGCAAGCGGCAACCGCCGCGTATCGCAGTGGACGGGGCACGCGCGCCGACGTGCTGGCGATGGAACTGGAAATCCAGAAACTGCAGGACCGCCTGGACGAAAACCGCGCCGCCGTGACGGCCAGTGCCGTGGCACTGGAACGCTGGATCGGCCCGGCCGCCACCCGCCCGCTCTCCGAGCCGCCGCGCCTGGACGTTCCCCCGCCGGTCGAGCGGTTGGCGCGCGGTGAGTTGGATACCGTGCCTGAGATCACCGCCGCGCAGCGTGAGGTAGGGCTAGCAGAGAGCGAGATCCGGGCCGCTGCGCAAGCCAAGAAGCCGGATGTCACGGTCGAGTTCATGTATAGCCAGCGCGGCTCTGCGTTCTCAAACATGGGTTCCGTGAACATCAGCTTTCCGCTGCCTTGGGACCAGGGCAACCGGCAGGACCGCGAAGTCGCGGCTAGGCTGGCGCAGGCCCAGGCAGCGCGCGCCAAGTCCGAAATCATCCGGCGCGATACCCAGGCCATGGTCGGCGCCAAGCTGGCCGAGTTGCAGCGCAATACCGAACGGCTCAAGCGCTACGACCAACAAACCTTGCCGCTCGCCAACGCACAGGCGGAGGCGGCCTTGACGGCGTATCGGGCCAATACCGGATCGCTGCTGGCCGTGGCTGAAGCCAATCATCGCGCCATCGACACGGAATTGGAGCGACTCGCACTGGAAGCCAAGACGGCCAAGCTGTGGGCGGACCTGACCTTCCTAGTTCCGCTGCCCACCGCGCAGACCGAGTCCGCCATCAAGGAACGCAAATGAAAAAACAGATCATCGCCACGGCTGTGGGGCTCGTTCTTGTCGGGACCGCGATCTATGGCGCCTACCGGGTCGGCGTCACGCAGGGTGCCCGGTCGGCACCATCGTCGATGCCGGCCAGCACGGCATCCGGCGGCATCGATCCCAAGACCGGAAAGAAGGTGCTGTACTGGCACGACCCCATGGTGCCCGGGCAACGTTTCGACAAGCCGGGCAAATCCCCTTTCATGGACATGCAGTTGGTGCCGGTCTATGCGGACGGGGATAGCGGTGCCAGCGGCATCACGGTCGATAGCCGTGTCGCGCAAAACCTCGGCATCCGCACGGCCGAAGTCAAAGCCGGCCGGTTGAGCGCGGTACTGGAGGCGCCCGGCAACATCGCCATCGACGAGCGCAGCGTGCAAGTAATCCAGGCGCGCACAAACGCCTTCGTCCAGCACGTCGCGGTCAGGGCGACGCTTGACCCCGTGCGGCGTGGGCAGGCACTGGTGACGCTGTATTCGCCGGACTGGGTGGCGGCGCAGGAAGAGTATCTGGCTGTGTTGCGTCAGTCGGCACACGGTCAGGCCGATCTCGCCGGTGCGGCCAAGGCGCGCATGCTGCAGGCCGGCATGACGCCGGGCCAGGTCAGTGCGGTCGAGGCATCCGGCCGGCTGCAGCCCAGCGTGGGAATCGCGAGCCCCATCGATGGCATCGTGACCGAGGTCGCGGTGCGTGACGGGATGACGGTCTCCCCCGGCATGACGCTGTTCCGCCTGGCCGACTTGAGCCAGGTCTGGGTGGTTGCCGAGGTGCCGGAAGGCCAGGCTCGCACCATCTCGCCCGGCCTGGCGGTCAAGGTGCTGCCGACCGGGGCAGCCGAGCCGCTGATCGGCAAGGTCGACACCGTGTTGCCCGACGTCAACCCGGCAACGCGGACCATCAAGGTGCGCATTGTCCTGCCCAACAAGGGCCGACACCTGTTGCCGGGCATGTTTGCCACGGTCCGCTTCGACAGTGGCGAGCAGCAGGACGTGCTTACCATCCCGTTGGAGGCCGTCATCCGTACTGGTCAGCGCAGCATTGTCATGGTCGATGAAGGCCAGGCCGGCTTTGTGGCCACGGAGATCAAGACCGGCCGCGAGGCCGCCGGCATGGTCGAAATCCTGGCGGGCCTCAAGGCTGGTCAGAAAGTGGTCACCTCCGGCCAGTTCCTGATCGATTCGGAAGCCAGCCTGCGCGGCACCACCGAGCGCATGGCGGCACCGGCTGCGGCCTCCGCGCCCGCAGCAGCCACCACCGAGCACGAAGGCGTCGGCCGCATCGAGGCCGTCACGGGTGGAGGCCTGACGATCTCGCACGGGCCGATTCCGTCGATCCAGTGGGGCGCCATGACGATGGACTTCGCGGCGCCGCCGGCAGGTCTGCCAAAAGGCCTGAAGTCGGGCGACCGGGTGCGGTTCCGCTTCCACCTAGACAAGGATGGCATGGCGGTCCTGTCCTCGGTCGCGTCCGCCAGCACGGATCAGGGAGGCAAGCCATGATCGCCCGGCTGATTCTGGCGTCCATCCGCAACCGCTTCCTGATCCTGCTGGCGACGCTGATGCTGACCGCGTGGGGATTGTGGGCCGTGCGTAGCACGCCGCTCGATGCGCTGCCCGATCTTTCAGACGTGCAGGTCATCATCCGCACGCCATTCCCCGGTCAGGCGCCACAGATCGTGGAGAACCAGGTCACCTATCCGCTGACCACCACCATGCTGTCGGTGCCCGGCGCCAAGACGGTGCGCGGCTATTCGTTCTTCGGAGATTCCTTCGTCTACGTGTTGTTCGAGGATGGCACGGACCTGTATTGGGCCCGCTCACGCGTGCTGGAATACCTGAACCAAGTGCAATCCCGCCTGCCGGCCGCCGCCAAGCCGGCGCTGGGCCCGGACGCGACCGGCGTGGGCTGGATCTACGAGTACGCACTGGTGGACAAGACCGGCCAGCACGACCTCAGCCAATTGCGCGCACTGCAGGACTGGTTCCTGCGCTTCGAGCTCAAATCGCTGCCTAATGTGGCCGAGGTGGCATCGCTTGGTGGGATGGTCAAGCAGTTCCAGGTCGTCCTGATGCCGGACCGGTTACGCGCCTACAACCTGTCCCAAGCCAAGGTGCTGGCGGCGCTCAAGGGCGCCAACCAGGAGACCGGCGGCTCGGTGCTGGAACTGGGCGAGGCGGAGTACATGGTTCGCGCAAGCGGCTACTTGAAGACGCTCGATGACTTCCGCCAGATTCCACTGACGACAAGCGATGCAGGCATCGCCGTTCGCCTGGGCGATGTCGCGACCGTCCAGCTCGGGCCAGAGATGCGCCGCGGTATTGCTGATCTCGATGGCCAGGGTGATGTCGACGTAGCGAAGGAAACTTCAAAATAGCGAAGTAGCCTGCAAAATATCGAAGCTGGAGATTGCGTGTTTCCCATGAAATCCCCTCAGCAAGGCCATTCCTCGAGTTCATTCCAGACCCACAAATGATGCGTCGCACAATTCTCCATACGGCACACGTGCACGCCGAAGCCGCTTAGCCATCACTTTCCCCACGCCTCGTTACTTCACCGGATAGCCCTAACCGAGCCGGTGTTGTATGGTCGAACAACGTAGCAATACGAACCCATCACACCTCCCAAATCTCCATGGCTGCCGCAGACATTCAGCGTCACCAATCGACCCATGCGGTCGGTTCGGGCAGCCTCGCGTTCGTTCCTCTCGAACGAACCCGTACGCGAATAGTCGGCTGATCCCCAGCCCTTTTCGGTCCCGGCACTACCCGGTTCGACAACTGCGGCTTCTCGCAGCCAGTTCGCGTATGGAGAAACATCATGTCCGCTCCCGAGCACCCCTCAGAGCATCCGCCCGGGTTTTTGCCCTTAGGCGATCTCGCAGCACTACGCAGCGCCGCAACATGGCGGTTGCTCATCCCCTCGGACATGCGTTCAGCTCTAGCCGCCGCCCGGCAAGACAAGGAACCCAAAGAGGAGATCCCCGGATTCACTGTTGAGGAACCATCCTCAGTTGCGTCGGCAGCGCAAGCACCGGCGACTCGTCGAGCGAGGCTCAAGCATATTCAAGTGTTTGGGCCCGCAGCGCTAGCGCTGGCCAGCGAGAACTTGCAAGGTGTCGACCGCAACCAACAGCGGTACGCACAGTTGTTATTGGAGCAAGCCCGGACCAATGACGGCTATAGAGCGTTACCGCGTGCCCGCTCGGCATTGAAGAAGCTCGAAACAGCGCTGACGTTGTTTGGCAACCTGCGCGAGCCAATTCAAAAGTTGAGAATTGACCTCACGCTTATGAGCGCTATGCGGGCGAAGGACTTTCGCGTTCGGCCGATCCTGCTGACAGGGCAACCTGGCGTCGGCAAAACACACTTCGCGCTGAAGTTGGCGGAGATTTTGAATGTGCCGATGCGAAAGTGGTCTGCTGGAAGTGCCCAAGCAAGCTTCCAACTGACGGGCAGCGATAGCGCCTGGCACCATGCTCGGCCAGGGATGATTGTTGAGATGCTTGCCGGCGGTAAGTCGGCGACACCTGTCCTTATCCTGGACGAAGTGGACAAAATTGGCAGCGATGGCCGCTACCCGGTTACGCCAGTACTGCTGGATCTACTTGAGTCGGGAACAGCGAGCGCGTTCCAAGACGCGTTTTTCCGCATGACATTTGACGCCAGCCGAATCATCTATGTCCTGACAGCGAACGATCCCGACGCTGTGCCTGCGCCTCTACTGAGTCGCGTAGAGGTATTCGACATCCCGGCACCCGAGCCCGAGCAACGGCTGCAGCTCATCTTGGCGGAAGTTCGTCGGCTGCAGCGGGCTACCGGCAAACGCATTGAACTGGACGCCAGTGCGGCAGAAGCCTTGTCAGAGAGAAGTGATGTCGATCTGCGCGCAACGCATCGCCTGGTGCAGGACGCGTTTGCGACAGCAATGGCCTCCGGAAAGGCCGTCGCCGTGCTCAAGGTGCCGCGGCGCGCTGCGCGGCTGGCGATCGGCTTCGCAGCGTACGGCCAAACGGGCGAGCGAGCCTAGGGCGTGGCGGCATTGAATCCGCTGATGTCCAACGACTTGCGCTGCTGGAAGGCAGCCCGAGCAGGGTCAACTCGTTGAACGGCACGCTCGGCCGCGAAAGCGTGGAGGGAGTACTCTTGGGGCACGACAAATGGAGCAAGCCATGCCGGCAGACAAACTCGGCCGATTCATGACCAGCGGCACATTCCTGGAACGCGCGAACGCAGCAGTTGCCAAGGCAGTGCGTCGCCTCGAAAAGCGAGGCATCGCACCGGCTTACATCCAGCGCCAACCAAGCCAGCAATCGAAAATTGACGCTGGCCCAAGCGACAGCGCCCAAGAAGGAAGCCCAGACGTTGCTGGACAGCATGAATCTCCTCGTTCTAAGTGACCTTCATCTCGAATTCTCCACCCTCGACATCGACACGACCGACGTAGATGTGGTCGTGCTTGCCGGCGACATTCATCTGGGCAAGCGCGGAATGCCTTGGATTGAAACCCAGAGCCGCGGCCTACCGGTTATCTACGTACCCGGCAACCACGAATTCTACAAAGGTGAGCACAGTCGAGTGCTTCGAGATCTGCGTGCGGCGTGCGCCGCGACGCCGAACGTCCACCTTCTCGACACGGACAAGATCACGATCGGGGACGTGGAATTCTTGGGCGCCACACTCTGGACAGACTTCGCGCTGTACGGTGGTGCAGAAGAAAAAGTGCGTGCTGCCGAGAGCTACGCTGCTCGGGGCATGACCGACTTCACCGGAGCCATTCGCTTCGAATCGCGCGGAGTGTTCAGAAAGCTGCAGCCACAGGACACAGCTCAAATGCACCACGCCGCACGCGAGTGGCTGACCACAGAGTTGATGACCCCGTCACAGTGCAGACGAGTGGTCGTCACTCATCATGCTCCATCTGCGCGCAGTGTGTCCCCGAGATTTCAAGATGACCCGCTCACGCCGGCGTATGCGAGCCACATGGATGATGTAATCAAACTCGCCGATCTGTGGATTCATGGCCATATGCACGGGAGCTCTGACTACAGCGCCGGAGCATGTCGGGTCATCTGCAATCCGCGAGGCTATGCGCCCAAGGGGCGGAGCACAGAAAACGGCGCATTCGATCTGAGGCTGATCTTGCAGGTCTAAAGCATTTCTGTGTCGTCCAGCAAGCCTTGACGCCCTCAAGAAAACAAGAAGGAGCGCTGCGACGGCAAGCGCAGAACATGATCGCTCTTCAGGCTGACGCGCGCCCTGGAGGGGGCGCCGGATTCATCGACCACGACGATCTCACCGCCTTGGTGAAGCTCTAGCAGACTGGCCTCCACCATTTCGCGAGTAGCAGGCGTTGTGTTGATCAGCTTCAGGAAGAACTGCTCGAAGGTCATCCCCTCAGCGCCATCGAACAACATCTCGGGGATCTGTTCGAGCATGGTTTCTTTGCTCACTGCTGCCGCCACTTCGCTGAAATCAAATCCTGCCTGCAGCTTGTGCTCATCGTCGATCTTGCTGATGTAGCCCGTGCTGAACATGTGGAAGCCGGCGTCCCCATAGTGAGAGAAATGGTTGTTGTGCTGCCAGTGCGTGGAGGCCATCACATCCCGAGCTTTCCAATGCTGCGAGAGATGCAGCAACCAGAAATCTCCGTGCCCGCGCTCAGGGCGAATAAAGAACGGCGTGTAAAACTGGGCCGAGCATTGATCGGTGAGATTCTGGTAGAGCGAGGACTGGAGATGTACGCGCCAGCGTGGCGACTGCTTGATCTCATCGAGCTCGGACGCCCGCACCGATGTACTGACGCCTGTGGCCTTTTGGAAGGCCGCTAGGTTGCGCTCATTCAAGTACTTGATCAGCGCATCAACATAAAAGGTGAGGATCACCTCGGCGTGCTTGAGCTTGGCAAAAATATCGCGCAAACAGTGCATCGGCACGTCGGAATAGCCGTACTGATCAAGAACAAACAACGCTCGCCCTGAACGGCGGCTTCGATCATGGCACCGTTGAATGGCCGCGCCGCAATGATCGACAAATTCGCCTTTGACCAAGCGCACCTTACCGTTGGCGAGTGCGGCTCCGTACCCGCGCTCTTCCAGCAAACGCCTAAGATAGTCCAACGACCGCATCTTGGCGTCAACGCAGATGAGTTCGACGTCGATCAGGATCGGCTTGCGACGCTCCTGCCGAACATTCAGGAGCGTTTCGGCCTCGCGTATGGCCTCAAGAATGACAAGAGGTGAACCCGGAACTTCCTGGCCATCCTCGTTGAGATAGAGCCCACCACCACAGAAGCCATCAACGATGGTCAGTTGGATCTTGTCCTGGTGCGGCAGCGGCACCAGCGTAAGGAAATAGTCGATCAAGTAGTTGCGCAGGAGCGCATGCTTGACCTCGCTGTGTCGCTTAAGCAGCGGCGGCGGACTTCCCCAGACCCATGTGTAGTGTGGCATTGAGTGGCAGCGCTCTTGTGACCCCTGCCTATCAATGTGCGCCCGCGACCTCGCAAAATCAAGTGCGCATCAATGCCTCTCAGGAAGATGCCATGCGCTCGATGACGGTGACGGGCATTTCGTCCCAGGTCCGGCCATTTAATTCGCGGCCGTTGGCCGCCTTCGCCCGTTTTTTTCCGTCTGCGCCCCATCCGCCCCACTGCTTGAAGAAAAAGGCTACTCCCTGCTCCTGGCATTGTGCCCGAACGGCCTCTGCCCATTCCATCTTCATTGGGCGCGCCTTCGGGCCAGACTCACCACCCACAATCACCCAATGAATGTCCGTCAAGTTGAGCTCACCAACATCGGCCAGTAGCGGTTCAACTGATAGGAACCGGATGGTCGCGGGCACTTGGCGTAGGTAGTCGATACGGGGAACGCCGTACTTCCGGTCCTCGACAGAGACTCCAAGCCACGCATTCGTCGGCACTGAACGCTTCCGGAAATAGCGCGCCATCCGAGCGGCTCGTTTGGTAAGTATTTGATATGTATGGTGCGGTGTTTGTGCAATAACTTCGAATACTTTGTCGATATACGCGTCCGGCACCCGCTCGTGGAACAGATCCGACATGGAGTTTACAAAATAAACTGTCGGCTTCTTGCGTTTGATCGGGTCGTTGAAGCGCTCAGGCAAAAGAGTGAGCGCAAAGCCGTTCTCATAGCCAGGCGTCCCCATTGCTTTCAGACGCTTGGCCATGGCCTCCGCATAGCAATGCTTGCACCCGGGCGAGATCTTGGTGCACCCGACTGTCGGGTTCCAGGTTTGCTCAGTCCACTCAATCTTGCTGATGGTTGTCATCGAGATATTCCCTGTTTTTTTATCTTAGCCCCACCGGCCAACTGCGGCCTGTAACTTCGGACAATCCCCCTGACGACACCGATGATGTTCAGGGTCTTCTCGGGAGTCACCGTCTTGCCGTCCATCCCGTGCGACACAAGGCGCGGCTGGCCCCGATCATTCCTGAATTCCTTGATGGTCTGGCTACCGTCGATTTCGGCCACCACGATGTCGCCAGTCAAAGCCTGCGAACTCGTCTCAACCACGGCCACGTCGCCACTCAGGATCCCTACGTTCAGCATTGAATCGCCGCGCACCTTCACCAGCACCGTCTTCGAAGGCTTCGCCATCAACAGTTGATCGAGAGCCTGCGCTTGCACAAGGCCCGTAGCGTCGCCATCCGCGCCAAAGCCTGCTCGCACTTCATCGTCGCTCAACTCCAGCGTGAAAAAGGCGGGACCTGGTGCCAAGCGCCCGCCCACAGACTTCATCAGATGGCCGGAGGCAATCAGCCGCTGCGTCAGTTTGAAAGCTGCATTCTTCGCCTTGAAACCAAGCGCTTTGGCGATCTGGCTGTACGAGGGCACGCACCCCATCTGCGCATAGGTGTCGCGAAGTCGGCGCAAATGCGCCTGGTCATTGTTGGTTCGAGCCATTTCGTTATTTTGGTGGCCAATCGTCCACTAATCAAGAAAAATAATCGGACGCGGCGGTAGCCGCGCCCGTCAGATCAACGAAGCAGATATAGACACCCGATCAGGAATCGAACAGGTTCAGGTTGGGACTGCGAGCAATGTCATCCCAAATGCGGTCTGGTAACTCGTGCCGGGACAGGAACACCATTCGATAGATGATCCGCCCGTTACCATCGGTAATCTTCGGCATCTGAACACTGACCTTGAAACCCAGGCCCCGCACCGCGTCACACCATGCGTTGAAGAACCACCCCGGCAAGCTGGCCTTGGACAACCCATCGGTAGGCACCCTGGACCTCCAGCCAGGCAGAGCATGGTCGAACCGATCCCGCTGGGGATCCAGCTCCATATCAATATTGCGCGTTAGATCCATCAGACTGAAGTGGATGGCGAAATCCACGTGCTGCAGTTTGGATAGGCGCTCGATGATTGAGAACGACAAGTGCTCCAGGTTGTAAGGGTCGATGTAGGCCAAAGCAAGCGCTCCGAACGGAACTGCCTTGATCATGGCATCGACTGTGTCAGTCGCAGCCCCAACGAAGCCCTGTACAGCGGCGCCGGCGGCACCAAGGCGCAACTGATTTGCTCGCACTCGCTCCGCTTCGATGTCGCCGATCAGGACACGTGTGAAGGGCGCGCCAGAGGCGGCGGATTGACGGTACGCCACTACCGAGCCGCCACTACGGGTAAAGGATTCGCCAACAACTTGAATGCGACCAGGACCGCAGAATGGATCAATCAGTACCCGCTGCTTGAACTTCGCCTGGGCCTTACGCGTGGCATGAAGATACTGTTTGAGGTAGAGGTGCTTCTCATCCGGAACCCACCTACCAACCCCACGCCCATGCGGGCCACGCTCGACTGGCAGCTCAGGATAGGGATCTGGGTACTCATCAACTAGCTTATCTGCGTTCAATTGCTTTCTCAGAGGCATGATGGGACTGGAAGTGACCACGCGGTCAGTGTCACGCTCAAAAATGTAAGCCGAAAAATGCCAATGTGCACCCCACCTTAGTATGGAAACCTTGGCAAAGGCAGCGATTACCGACGCGATAACAAAGAGAGGAAGACCCAGCCATCATGGCCTTTATATCTGATATTAGAGGCACGAAATTTCGGTACTGTGCAAAGGTGATGCCCCCCCTCAGCGCCTGAGACCGTCTACTGCAACTGCTGCCCAGCGTGCAGCTTGCACGCGCTATTGCAGTGACCTGATTTCGCGTAAGTGGCGCCCCCAACTAGAGAAGGGTGCAGCACGGTCGATTAATGTCGTTTCATTGACATCCAGGCACGCTCGCGATTGCGTTTGACCGCGATCTGAGCCATGCCCCTGCGACCAACTTGAATCCGCATTTGTACCCGACCAACCACACAGAAAATGCAATCTATCTTCGCCAAGACTTTCGGTGGGCTATCTCGTCCTTACTACTTCCGCCACTTCCTGTTCGGGTTGATCTTTCCCGCGTTCTTCTTTTTCTTTGTAAGCCACGCTGGAAAACCGGCTCCCTTCCCAGTCGTTCTATTCTTTATTGTCAACACGTTCCTCTATCCATATGCCCGGTTCGTGTACGAAGGCGTGATGGGTTTCATCCTCGGTAGCAACATCTTCTTCGTGAACGCGATCGTGATGCTGTTTGCCAAGTTCACCACGATGCTGATTTGCTGGGCTTTCGCAATCTTCATTGCACCGATTGGACTGGTTTACCTGTACTTCCGTCATAGCAGGGCATAGCAATAGCGGAAGTCTTAGTGAGCGGCACAACCGCTGCGGCCAGGCGGTTCCGCAGTACATGGCGTCGGTTTGACGACACAATCAGAGCCACATGGTTCGCATAAACGCGTTTCCTAAAAGCGGGGACCTTTGGCGCGTGGACTGGTTCGGCCCCATTGCCTTTCCCGATCGCATGTTGCGGCGGCGCCATCCATCCGTGCTGGTCTCGCTTTCCAAGGCCAACGCCCCTGATGGTGCCGGTCGCTTATCGCTCCTATCGCTTCACAAAGCGGAAAGGCAAACAACCCGATGCTGGGTCTCAGTCGGAACCACAATGCTCTTGCGCATCGGTGACCTGTGGCGCGAGCAAGGCTTGGAATCCCGTGCGGCTGACGAAGAGTTGCTCTGCGAAGACCTGGCGATCAGCCGAGACACCTGCGATCTCGTAAAAGCCGGATCGAGCTTCGACGAAGGCTGTTTCATGCTGCCGCTCCACGAGCATGCGGGACATCGCGAAAACACGCACTCCTATTGCGTCCGGGTCGCGCTACCAAATGGAAAGCTCCTCGTCGTACCGTGCATGGAGTTAATCCGCTTCTACTTTGGCTCGTCCAGCGAACTCCTCAACCGACTGTTCGTGCCCCCACTCCAGAGGGAGAATCTCTACACAGGCATAACAATCGATCGGCGCAACCGGATGACGCTGCAGCTTGCCGACCGCATTCCGCGTGCAAGCGCCGAGGACATCGCCCGAATCGCCGGAAGCCGACTCGCCTGGCGTGCGGCCGCGATGATCAGTACCTCCTGTGTCAGTGCCGCGCAGGCGCGCCAGGATATCTACCCGCAGACCCTGTTTCCGTTCGAAGGAACGACAACACTGCGGGCCGCTGGGAAGTGGCTGTCGCGAGGCAATGATCCAAAAGGGACGTTCCTCGTCTACCAACTCCTGAGTTGCTCTCACCCGTTTCCTTTCAAATCATTGCAATTCCGCGTGACGGGCGCAAAGAAAGCTCGCAGCAGCGGCATGGCGCCCGATACCCCACCACAGGAAGCCGCGCCAACAGCCCGGAAAACCAAGGAACCTTCCAAGATCAGCCTGGAGGAACACGACCCCTCATCGCAGCTTGCTTCAGCTACGATGCCCATGCGTGGCAATCGACGATTTGTCGACCTGGAGAACAAGTGGGTCTTCGCAGACAGAACCATTGCCGGGAAAACGCCTCGTGCCAACGCCTCGTCCGGTGACCCGATCAGTGAGCACGCGATCGGCGAACCCGGCTCCACGAAGCGCATCCGCGAAGCGCTGATCGTCGAAGGCGACAAAGAGGTTCCAGACCCACCCGCATTCCTGGAACACGCCGTCAAGGCCCTATGCACACTGGACGACGCTTCAGTTAGAGTTCTGACAGCGAGTCGCGACGACGGGTGGTCCGTTCCAGTACCGCTGATCGCGGATGAGGACGGAGTACTGGACGAGTACCTGCTGGTTCCGCAGGACATGCACCGCCTGAAGCGCGTGGCCGCCTTCGCAGTTTCCTCAAAGGAGGCATCCACGTTGCTCATGGTTCTCGAAGCCAGCCCACCCATATCGTTTGCCATCCCATTGGCAGACAAGAGTGACGAAGCGATACAGCGTGCAATTCAGGCAGCGACGGGAGCATTCATCTCCGTCCAAAACGGCACCGACTATCACGTAGTGGCTTTGGAGCACACACTGGCAAACGCTCCCGACGAGCTGCGCTCCTGGATCTCAATGCAACTCAACCACGCGGCCATCGCGTACCTTCGATGATGAGGCGCGCCCGTCTGCTGATGCCCCGACTGGCGAATCAAGACGCGCGGGCGAACCCGCGTCGCGCCGGTACTGGTTCAGGATGTCCTTGACGAATTGGTGATGTAGTGGAGCAATCGGCTTGACCGGTACGCCCTGCGCCTCGGTATCGTGCTGAAGCAGCCAAAGCGACCACAACAGCACTGCGTGGCGAGTTAGTACAGGTTGCAGCTCCAGTGCCGGCTTTCTTGGCTGTTCAATCTCCAAGTCGGAGTAGCCGAAGCTGCAGGCTAGGCAATTGCAGAGCCGAGGCTTGACCTTGCATGACAACACAGTCACTGCGATAGCGTGCAGACGCTCCAACAGGTCACGCTGACGCACTGTGTTCAAAACAGAAAGCTCGCGCGTCAACTGCTGCAACTCAGGAAATAGACCACTCCCTCGATCGTCTATAACGGGCGCCTCCGCCAATCGGAGGTCGTAGTCGCAGTTGTGGCAATGGCAAATGCCATCGATTTCCGCATGACACCAGTTCGCGTCTACCCGCTGGATGAACAAGCAAGCGCCGCAGCTTGGGCATCGATCAAGCAGTAGACATTGGTGTCGCTCGCAGAAGGTTTGAAGTGCAACTCGCCAGCAGAGGCGGAAGTACGGTATCGGGTCGCTCTTCAGACAGTAAGGGCAGAACTGAAGGCCCGGACCGAACCGGGAGTTTCGCGGCAGATTGATAGAGATCACCCACCGGAGGGATCCTCCCATGTGAAACTGTGGGTACAGGATTCGCTCATAGGCCCGCAGCGTGGCCTGACGAACTACCTCCAGATGGGTTCCTGTGTGGAATGCCAGTGATGTCAATAGCGACTCGGGGCCGTGTCGGTCGATATCCACCGTTAGCACCCGAGCCGCAGGGCCGAGTGCCAGATTGCAGAACGGCATCACACTCATTCCATGGCCATGGGCCAATCGCACGATCCAGCTCGACAGAAGCTCACCTGGTATGGGCTTGTACCGAACTGGCCAAAGCGGCGTCTTTGCACATGCCCACGTTTTCATAGCCGTCGTGTGTACGTCCTGCGCTTGGAGGGTGGGACCCAGTCCAACTCGGTGAGCTGCAGTTCGGTGATCGCCTCCTTCCCGGACCGAATGGCGTCCACTGCAGCAGTCTTCACGAGGTCGAAGATGTCACCAAGGGTGGACTCGCTCTTCATGTAGATCGCTTGCATCATCTCCGCACGATGGAGCCCTGACGGTTGGCGCAACGGCGTCCGGTGCTCCAAGGTCTTCAGCAACGTTCCCAACTGCCTGCCTGGTATCCAACTAGGCATCTCAATCGGTACGAATCGACTCGACATCTGCGGATCAGCGTTGAACGCGTTGTACGCCTCTTCAATCCCCGAGGCGACGATGCTGATCTTTGCTTCATTGCTCAGGCTTTTGAGGGCATTGCGAAACTCGCGTTGCTTGGTAAGGCCACCGGCGATGAGATGGTGGATCTCATCGATGATGAGGATGCGCACATCCATCTCGCCAAAGAGACGCTTGACCTGCGAGTACTTTTCATAGACCGGAGCCGTCGGCTTGTACGGCGCCATCAGACTATCCATGATCCGGCTGTAGAAGTCGGACAGATCAGGCTTGGGCGGCGCATCGACCATCACCACCGGGCACCGCGTGACCTCCTGCTCAGGATCCAAATCGGGAAGGTGTTGATCGCGAAAACGCTCAAGAATGGAAGTCTTTCCGCTGTATGAAGGACCTACGATGAGATAGCTCGGCATCCGCGTTACCTTTGGGTAGTCGAGCAAGTCCTCCAACTTCTGAAGCGTCGTCTTTGCATGATCGAGTGGGAGCCACGTGCCAGCCTGGATCAGGCGAATCCGATCCTTGTCTGGTAGGGTCAGCTGTTCCTGCGCCTTCGGGCTGAGATGACTGTACTCGGCTGTCGTGCTATTCATCGTCGCTCAGCGGTTGGATTTCGTCAGGGTCATACCCTCGTATCGCCGGTGCAAGTCTGGTCGGCTCAAGCTTCGAAACTTGCGGCAAGTCTTGAGGCTTTTGCGCCCGAGCTTTGGCCTGCTGCTTACGCTGCTGCTCGGCACGACGCGCCGCCTTCGTCTTGGTAGCAGCAGACGCTTCAATCTCACGCTGTCGCGCGATCAGCGCGAAAAGGTCACGCTCGCGGTACTTCTCCATGCCCGTATCTCGTGCCATCTTCTTGGCCGCGCGAATCTCCCAAATACTCGCCGCTGGGAGACTCATGTCTCGATAGGGAATCGGGAAATAACGTTTGACGTCGGGATCGAAAAAGTACAGGACGCTCATATCGCTCGGATCGTAGCGAAATCGGAACTGTCTGGTCTGCCTTGAATTCTTTGTGTCGCGAGCGTTCACCCACGGGCGCAAGATGTCATGGAAGTAGTGAATTCCGTCAATGGCGACCCCGTAGTCTTGGATCGTCCGGTCCACGTACGGCATGAAATCGATGCGGACTTTCTCTGCATCGGTGCGTATCGGTGGCAATCCG
Organism: Ralstonia sp. GX3-BWBA; assembly: GCF_003290055.1. Taxonomy (NCBI): domain Bacteria; kingdom Pseudomonadati; phylum Pseudomonadota; class Betaproteobacteria; order Burkholderiales; family Burkholderiaceae; genus Ralstonia; species Ralstonia sp. GX3-BWBA. The sequence goes on from NZ_QMKS01000029.1 coordinate 90,930, forward strand.
CGGCCGATCTTTTCCCGTGTTCCAAGAATGCCTTCACGCCACTTGGTCAATGGTGTTGTGCCGATACCCGAGTGCACGGCGCGGTGGTACCGCGCGAACATGAGGACAAGCCACTTTTCCAGCTCATCGAACGTCATGCAAGCGTTACCCTCGGCGTCGTATTCCCCTTTCTGCCGCGGGTTCGCGAAGGTTGCGCCTTTCAGCCCCTTCAACTCTTCCGACACCGTGCCCATGAGCCGTTCGATGTGCCCGCCATAGCGCGGCTGCTTGACCGGTCGCAGATGAATATCGATGTGGTACTCCCTTGCGGCGAGCGCCAGCATCTTGCCCCTGAATTCGCGTGCGTTGTCCAGATGAAGCACATCCATGACCCCATAGAACGGCCACTCAACGTCCCCACACCCCATCCGAGCCATCCAAGCATCTTTTGTCAGAATGGCATGCGAGATGCACATGCCGGCGGACATCGCGGACGGGGCATCAAAAGTTAGGTACATGCCGAGGCAAACGCGACTGAATACATCGATCGCCAAGGTGATCCAAGCACGGCCGATGGATTTTCGATGCTTGTCATCGACAATGATGACGGGCAGTAAGGTGTGATCGACTTGAACCAGCGCAAGCGGCCAGCCTGCATCCGGGATGGATCCCTTGTTCACATGGAATCGCTGTTCAGCAGCTCGCCTACCTTCTCGGTGTTTAAGCGACTCTTGCTCATTCAACCAACTGAGATGCCGATATACAGTCGACGCTGCAGGAAGAGGCTCGATGCCTGCGTCGTAGCAAAGGCGGCGTATTTCGCGAGCGGCCTTGGCGACTGATGGCTTTTGCTTGGTTAGATGGTGCTCCCGAACATAGTTATCCAGGATTAACTTCACCTCTGGCGAGAGCCGACTGCGCCCTCGGCCACCGTTCTTGCGCGTCGGTAGCAACGAAGACAACAATTCAGAAGCTGAATATGCGCTCAGCCAGTTGTAGATCGTTCGAACGCCTACACCTGCTTTGATGGCTGCAGCAGCGTAGTCAGCTTTTGCACGATTTTGCCGATTGTCCAGCAGCGGGCCAATCGCTTCCAAACGCATTTGTGCAACCTCCCATTCTTCGCTGGATACGTCTTCCAGATCAACTTGATCATTGCCTTCTGCTGGATCGCCACTGCTCCTGAACGGGGCCTCAAGTGAACCCAGCTTCAGCACAACAAGTTCATCCGACGCCTTCTCACGCGCGAGAACCTTGTTCAAATCGGCATGGCGGAGAACTATATATTCGCGCCCGTCATGAGTGACGGTGCTGCCCTTCCTAACGTGTAGAAGAGTCGGCATCTTTGCTCGTGAATTGCCCGTCATGACCTAGCTCGGTAGAGATAGTGGCGTGCTTTCCGACAGCGGAACCTGCAGATCCGCTTGAATTGCGCCATGGGCCACAAGATGCCAAAGCACGGGAATCCACGTTGCACGCGTCTCCAAGTTGTCTGTCAGACAGCCGAGCAATGCTGCCGGCGTCATCGGACTCCCCTCTTGACGCATCGCCTCAAGTAGATGATCAACTGCCACCGGATCTGCCGGCGTATGGCGGTATCGATGCAGATATTTCAGGTTCTGGATAAGAGGCGTCCTGACATCCAGCTCTGTTCGGGTAACGAAGATCCAGCCTCGCTCTTCAGCAAACACCACTGCCGCGGCGAACTTCTCTCGGTATTTGTCAGCGTACCGATCCAGATGCTCTTGCGTTTTGATCTCTACCAGCTCAGGTGGTCGGAGATTTCCGGAAGGCGTGGGACGATATGTCACCAGCAGGTCCGGGACATAAATTCGGCCACGGGACAGTGGAATTTCGACAGGCTGGACGTCGTACGATTCGAGGTAAGGATCCGAGTCCAGCAGGAGCATGTACTCCTTCTCCAAGATCGACTCGAACTCAACCACCTCGTCCGCCTGCGGAGAGGCGTGTCGTCCCGTGACAAAGAGGAAATTCTTAGGGATCCGGCGCACCGGCATAAAGCGCTCCACAAATCACACATCCGTGGATTCTTGCTTTCCCCACCAAGACTTGTCGACCCTCCATCGCGAGGGGGCTCAGCGTCGTGAGCGTCTTCCAGTCTAGGTCGGCTCGGAACACTTATGTAGTGCACACATGGCGATCGGACCATTGCAGGCGCGAGCTGCCTGCTCGCCAACACAGTCCGGTGGTCGACACCGTGACCGATTGCAAAGACACATGCGTTAAAAAACGGAGCAATCTTGGCTCATATGCCCCATAAATGAGGCAGGGAATGGGCCCTCAGAGGAGATGCGCAGAATGAGAACGCCTCTCATGCGGATTCTTTTCTGCAGCTCCCGGTTATTACCAAAATGGCCAGTTCTGCCCCTATGATCGCGGACAAATTCGGGCACGCGCCCTCAAGGTGACCTGTCCTCGAACATCGGACGAACAAAACCATGCAACAGCCAACCGAGATCGATCTCGACAGCGAGACGCCCGCCATGAGGCGCGCGGCGAAACGCAGCACGCTCGTGAGCGTGGGTGTCAATTTGACCCTAACAGCTGCGCAGCTGATTGCTGGCGTTCTTGCCCATTCACAGGCGTTGATAGCCGACGCGATTCACTCGCTTTCCGACCTGGTTTCGGATTTCGTTGTTCTCTTCGCTGGACACCATAGCCAGAAGGAACCGGACGCGGAACATCACTATGGTCACCTTCGATTCGAGACAGCGGCGTCCCTGGTATTGGGCTTGCTGCTACTCGCCGTCGGCATCGGGATGCTTTGGAGCTCGGTGACCAAGCTTGAGCATCCGGAGTCGATCTCACATGTAAAGTTGATCGGTTTGTGGGTCGCACTTGGCGCCCTGGTGAGCAAAGAACTGTTGTTCCGGTACATGCTGGCCATCGCGGAGCGCGCGCGCTCCAGCATGCTGATAGCGAACGCTTGGCACGCTCGCTCCGACGCGGCTTCCTCGTTGGTGGTCGCGCTCGGCATCGTCGGCAATTTGCTTGGATTCCATCTGCTCGACCCAGTGGCCGCACTCGTTGTCGGGTTAATGGTATCGAGAACGGGCTGGCAGTTTGGCTCGAATGCACTACACGATCTCATGGACAGAGCTGTCGATGAAGAGACAGCGACCGAGATTCGGGATGTGATACTCGGCACGCCGGGCGTGCTTGGCGTTCATGACGTACGGACACGCAAAATGGGCGACATGATCCTGGTGGACGCACACCTCGAGATCGCAGGCACCGCAACCGTGAAGGTCGGTCACGACATCGCGCTCGAAGCCAGGCGACGCGTCATGGAAAGACGTGATGTACTCAATGTCATGACCCACGTCGATCCCGTAGTCGAGCTCCCACCCGGCACAAGCTAGCTTTTCAGGCGGGGTAAGAACACGTTGAATGTTGAGCCTTTGCCTTCTTCGCTGGTCACGGTGATCGTCCCTCGGTGCAGTTCCACTACCAGCTTCACCAAATAAAGCCCTACACCTGCCCCGACCGTCCCCGCAACGTTGCCCCCACGCACGTAGCGCTCGAACAAACGCTCGATATCGCGTTCGGGTATGCCCATGCCCCGGTCTTCAACCGTCACCGACACACCGTCGGCATCGCTGCGCACACGCACACTGACCGGTGCGCCTGGCGGTGAGTACTTGACGGCGTTGCCGACAAGATTGCTGAAGGCCTGGAACAGAAGCCGGGCATCGCCGAAGAATGTGTTCGGCTCATCAGCCTCTACGCACTCGTCGATCCGTGCGCTTGGCGTACTTTCCCGGTGCATCTCGCAAACCTCGTGCAAAAGTGCCGCAAGCGGGAAATCGGTGCGCCGCATCGCTGCGGGCGTCGTGGAATCTAACCAGTGCGAAGAGTCGAGCAGGTGATCCATGAGGTGCGTCATGCGCTGCACCGCCGCGCGAATTTTCCCGCAGCGCTCTTCCAGCGTCTCAGGCGGCAAAGCGTCACGCATGCGCATCAACCGCTGGGCCTGACCATCAATCACGCCTAGTGGTGTGCGGAATTCATGCGAAGCCATTGAGACGAAATTGCGCTGCAGCTCGGCCATGCGACGCTCCTTGTCGAGCGTCTCCTGCAATACGGCGGCTTGGGCGATCAGTGCATCCTTGCTGCGTCCCAATTCGATTGTGTTTTCTCGAAAGCGCGCCACGGCCTGCGCAATATCGCCAATCTCGTCGTGGCGCTCCAAGCCAGGGATGTCGATCCGGGTGTCGTTGTTGGCAATGTGGTGCATGCGATCGACCAACGCAGCAATCGGCCGCGACACAGCGTAGACAAGGTAGATCACAGCCAGCACGACCAGGCATGCCGCCACCACGATCGCCCCAATGATGAGTTGCCGCGCGTCGTGGTAGGCCTGTGCCTCACGCTCGGTTTCTGCTGCCGCGCCAGCGACACTGCGCTCGGTCATCACGCCCAGTGTATCGTTGGCCAAGTCGAATGCATGCTTGGAGTCCGTGTGGTAGAGCCGCGTACCGCCCGCTACGTCGCCTGCCTTGGCAGAAATCATCAGTCGTTTCGCGAGCTCACGATACGTATTCCATTGGGTGACAAACTGGCTGTAGAGCTCGTGTTCGGCACTATCGTGCTCGATCTTGTCGTAGCGGGCCTGGGACGTGGCAATCAACTTGTCTAGCATGACGACCTGTTCGTCGGCAGCTCGCAGATCGGCGCGTGATGAGGCGATCAGAAAATCGCCTTCGGCCGCGCGGTAATCCGAGATGTAGTTGTTCAGGTCCCCTAGAATTCGGCTGTTCTGAAGCCAGCGCCCGCTGATCTGCGCAGATACGCTGTGGAAACTCGCCAATTGGTCGATACTGAAGGCGCCGACGCCAACCACCAACAGTAAAAAGACCACGAACACCAGCGTTAGCCGCACCCGGATAGGGCGCAAGATCGACGGAGAAGCGATTCCAAAGCGCCGCCCGTCTGGCGCGTCGGAGACCGGTTTTGGCGAGTGCATAGGTAGTGTCCTGCGCAGTGTTCCTTGGCCCCGTCGTGAGCGGAGCATCAGTCACCATACCATCAGGTGGAACATCCATGAAGCCAGTCAGCGCCAAGATTCTTTGCATTGAAGACGATATTGAAACCGCCGAACTGATCGCCGAAGAGTTGGCTGAACATGGCTATACCATCGTCACGGCGCACGACGGAGAGTCCGGCCTGGCGATGCTCCTGCGCGAAGCCCCCGATCTTGTGCTATGCGACGTGGGCATGCCGGGCATGACAGGGTTCGAGTTGCTGGAGCAGTTGCGCACGCTCGCGCCACGGTATGCCGAGATTCCGTTCGTCTTTCTGACGGCGATGGCGCAACGCGACTCCGAACTGCGCGGGCGGCGCCTGGGGGCCGATGACTACGTGACCAAGCCGGTCGATTTCGAAATCCTGATTAGCATCGTGCAGACCCGGCTCGCCAGACGGCCGCGCACGCATGCCGCGCATCCGCCCGTACAACTGAGCGAGCGCGAGGCCGAGGTGCTGGCATGGTCTGCGCGCGGCAAGACATCGGGTGAGATCGCCACGATTCTTGGGCTCTCCAAGCGAACGGTCGATTTCCATATGGACAATGCGCGCGAAAAGCTGGGCGTCGCCACGCGCATAGAAGCCGTGGTCAGGGCATCCAGTGCAGGGATCATTAAGCCGTAAGCGCCGCCGCACGAAGCGGCGGCCATCGCTCAGACCGGCGCTTCCTCAAGGGGCGGGTCTTCAGACGGCGGCTCCTTGCCGAGGAAGACCATCCGCAACGCAGGCACGATCACCAGCAGCATCAACGGGCCCACAAGCATGCCGCCCACGACCACGGTGGCCAGTGGCCGCTGCACCTGGCTGCCGATGCCCGTGGAAATAGCCGCCGGGAACAAGCCGATACATGCCGACAGCGCGGTCATCAGCATGGGCCGCATCCGCTGTTGCGCCGCATGGAACATGGCTTCAGTGGGCTGGAGGCCGCGCTCTCGGCGCAGGTCGTTGTAGTAGGTGATCATCAGAATACCGTCCATCACGGACACCCCAAACAACGAGACAAAGCCGATTGCCGCCGAGACGCTGAAGTCCAACCCCGTCAGGAACAGCGCTGCCACCCCACCGGTAATCGCAAATGGAATCCCGGCCAGCGCCATCAGACTATCGCGCAGCGAATTGAACAGCCCATAGAGCAGCACCAGGATCAACAGAATGCTGATCGGCACCATGACCGCCAGCCGCTGCTTGGCTTGCTCCAGTTCTTCAAATTCACCCGCCCACTCAATGCGGTAACCCTGCGGCAGCTTGACATGCTGGGCGATGCGTTGCTGTGCTTCTTCCACCGTGCCGCCCAGATCGCGCCCACGCACGCTGAACTTGACCGGAATATAGCGGGCATTCTTCTCGTGATAGATGTACGACGCACCCGTATCCAGCGTGATATCAGCCAGGGCCGATAGCGGAATGTATGAGTTGCCGCCGTTAGCGTTTGTGTAGGCGACGCGGATGTTGCGCACCGCATCGATAGTGGCGCGGTACTCCGGGGCCAGCCGCACCGTCAGGGCAAACTGCCGATCACCTTCCAGGATGGTGGTGGCCTGCGAGCCCGACAAGGCAGCCTGCACCACGGTGTTCACGTCCCCTGTGTTCAGCCCATAGCGCGCGGCCGCCTCCCGGTTAATGCGCACGTTCAGGTTCGGTTGACCCAGCACACGAAAGATGCCCAGGTCTGTGATCCCTTTGACCTTGCTCATTTCGCTTTGCACCTGGTCGGCCAACCGTTCCAGCACTTGCAAGTCCGGGCCGATGATCTTGACCGAGTTGGCCCCCTTCACGCCAGACAACCCCTCTTCCACGTTGTCCTGAATGTACTGCGAGAAATTCAGCCCGACCCCAGTGAACTCGCTGGTGAATTCTTTTTGGATCTGCGCGATCAGCTTCTCCTTGGTCATCCCGGCCGACCATTGGTCGAACGGTTTGAGCGGCACGAAGAATTCAGCGTTGTAGAAGCCCGCGGCATCACTGCCATCGTCAGGGCGTCCGTGAGCCGACACCACCGTGCGCACCTCGGGGTGCTTGAGCAAAATCTGGCGCATCCTAGCGACCGGTACCACGCCCGATTCCAGTGACGCCGTTTGCGGCATCGTCAGCCGAATCCACAGGTTGCCTTCTTCAAGCGCGGGCAGGAACTCCGTGCCCAGCAGCGGCATGAGCGCGGCGGTTGCCGCAAGCACGATCGCTCCGATTGTCACGGCAATGCGCCGGTTGGATAGGGACCACTTCAGCGCTGGCTGGTAGAGCTTGTGCAGTGCGCGCACGAGCCAGGTTTCCTTCTCTTCAATCTTCTTGGGCAGCAGGTACGAGCACAGTGCCGGCGTGACCGTGAAGGTGGCGATCAGTGCGCCTGCCAACGCGTAGCCATAGGTACGTGCCATCGGGCCGAAGATCTGGCCTTCCACCCCCTGCATGGTGAACAGCGGAACGAAAGCCGCGACGGTGATCAAGGCGGAGAAGAACACCGCGCGATCCACCTGCAGCGCACTGACGAAAATCATGCGCAAGCGCTCCGGCACGCGGAAGCCGAGCATCTTCGCGTCACGACTCATCAGCAGACGCGTCTGCTCCGCAGCCGGCATCTGGAAGTTGCGAAAGATGTTTTCGACCAGGATGACGGAGGAATCCACGATGATCCCGAAGTCCACCGCGCCCACTGAAAGCAGGTTGGCGGATTCACCGGTCAGCAAGAGAATTAGGATGCTGAAGAACAGCGCAAAAGGAATGTTCGCGCTGACAATGATGGCGCTGCGCAAATCGCCCAAAAAGATCCATTGGATGAAGAACACCAGCAGGCAGCCAAACAGCAGCGCATGCATGACCGTGTGCGTGGTGACGGAGACGAGCTCCGAGCGGTCGTAGTAACGCTCGACCTTCACGCCTGCCGGCAGCGTGCCATCGGTGTTGATCTTGTCCAGCTCGGCCTTGACGCGCGCCACCACGTCGTTGGTCTGCATGGTGCGGTTCATCACCACGATGGCGGTGACGACGTCGCTTTCGTTGTCACGGCCGGCAATGCCCAGACGGGGCGCGAAGCCGATCTTCGTCTTCGCAACATCCTTGACCTGCACGGGCACCCCGTTGGTCTGCGTGAGGACGATCTTGTCGATGTCCTTCACGTCTTGGATGAGACCCACGCCGCGGATGTTGACGGACTGCTGCCCAAAATTGATCGTGCGCCCGCCGACGTTGATGTTGGCGTTACCGAGCGCCGTCATCATCTGCGGCAACGTTACGCCATAGGCTTCCAGTTTCTTTGGGTCAACCTCGACGTCGTACTCCTTGGTCGTGCCTCCCCAACTGACGACCTGGGCTACGCCGGGTACGGTTTTCAGGCGGCGCTGCAGCACCCAGTCCTGCAAAGTGCGCAGGTTGGTCAGGCCGAAGTGAGGAGGCCCCTTCAACTGATAGCGCACCACTTCGCCGACCAGACTGGACGCCTGGATTTGCGGCTGCACGTTGTTGGGCAGGCTGACGTTCTGCTGCAGGGCAAGCGCGGCCTGCGTGTAGGCAAAGTAGTAGTCGATCCCGTACTTGAAGGTCACACGCACGAACGACAGACCGTAGAACGACGTGGAGCGGATATTCTCCACGCCAGGCGTCGCGGCCAAGCCGATTTCCATTGGCACCGTGTAGTACCGCTCCATCTCTTCGGCCGATAAGCCCGGCGTTTGTGCGGTGATTTCGAGAATAACGGGCGCAGGGTTGGGGTACGCCTCGATATTCAGCTTGGAGTACGCGAACAGCCCTGCCGCCACGAACGCCAGCAGGAACAACAGGATCAGCGGCCGTCGCAGCAGCGACAGCTTGAGAATCGCCTTGAGCACGGTGAACCCCCTTCAGTCAGCGCTATTGACGCTGCCGGAAGCAGCCGTGCTCAGGTACAACGCCCCCTCGCTGGCGGCCAGTTCGCCGGCGTTCAGACCCTCAAGGATCTGCACGAAGCCGTCCTGCTCAAGGCCGAGCTTGATCACGCGCCGCGCAAAGCGTTTGCGGTCGGTCGTGACCCAGGCGGTCATGGTGCCGTCGCCTTCGCGCACCACGCCGTCCATCGCCAATGCTGGAGATTGGATGGGTGCGCCAGTGGTGATGTCGAAGGAAGTGAACATGCCGGGGCGCAGTTCGTGCTTCGGGTCGTCGATTTCCGAGCGCACCAGGATGCGGTGCGTGTTGGCGTCGACCGACGCGCCTACGGTGGTGATCTTGCCGTTGAAGACCCGTCCGGGGAATGCCATGACGTGAATCTTGACCGGCTGTCCAACATGCAGAAGCGGCACGTCGGCTTCCGGCACAAAGGCCTGCATCCACATAGTAGACACGTCAGCCACCGTGAATGGCGCCGTGCCGTTTCCCGGTTGCAAGAGCAAGCCCGGCTGGGCACTGCGCGCAGTCACCTGACCCGAGATCGGACTGACCACTGTCAGCAGCGAATCGGTCTTGCGCGTCTGGACAATCTGGTCCATCTGCGCGGGTGTCTTGCCAAACACGGCCAGGGCTTCACGCGCGGCCTTGTAGGCAGCCTCGGCGGCTTGCTGGTCGGAGACAGCTTGGTCCAGATCCTTCTGCGCCAAGCCCTGAATCTCATACAGCTGGCGTGCACGGGCCAGAGCATCGGTCGTCAGCTTGCGCGTGCCTGCAGTGGAGATCAGCGTGGATTCCGCCTGCACAAGATCGGGGCTCTCAATATCGAACAGCGGCTTGCCCTTGGCAACGGTGTCGCCCACCTTGGCATACGTGTTGCGGATCTTGCCCTGGTATGACGTGAAGACCTGCACCGCGTGGTCCTCGTTGAAATCAACGTTTCCCACGGCTTCACGCCGGCTGGCGAATGCACGCAGCTCCACAGGTGCGACCTTGATGTACTGCAATTGGCCCTGGCTCAAAGTGACGGCTTGGCCATCACGCGACGGCGACGCAGGCACAGCGACGGGCGCGCCTGTGTACGATGGAGCGAGCGCGGCTTCCGAGCGATTCTGGCTCCCGATTCCCCACATCAGGCCACCAACGACCAACGCAGCAACGGCGCCCCCAATGGCAGCGGACTTGTAATCGACCTGCACAGCAATACCCCAGACGATAGAAATTTGCCCGCATGATGCTGCTCACCCACGGATCGGTCTACTGTGATGAATCACAGTTCGCAATGATTCGCCGCTCTCATAGAATCGCCGCCATTCGATCAGACTGGGTGCCTCCATGCCCGCCAACACTGCCCTTGGCACGCCATCTTCCGCCTCCGTTCTTCTACGCCTGACTACCATGGCGGCGGCATGCCTGTTGACCACCGCCTGCGCGGTCGGACCTGATTTCAAAACACCCGAAGCCCCCAAGGTAAGCGGCTATACGCCGCAGCCACTGCCGCACCAGACGTCGACCGCCGCCACGCAGGGTGGAGAGGCGCAGCGCTTCGTGTCGGGGATGCCGGTGTCCGACCAATGGTGGAAGACGTTTCAGTCGGAAAAGCTGAACAAGACAATCGCCAATGCAATTGCCGCCAGCCCGACTCTTGCCGCCGCCCAGGCTGCCCTGCGCGTGGCGCAGCAGCAGACGCGGGCACAACAGGGAGCGTTCTTCCCGATGCTGCAGGGCTCTTATCAGCCCAGCCGCCAACAGAATGCCGTGGGCACGATTTCGCCCACGCTCACCTCCGGTGCGCCGATCTACACCCTGCACACCGCGCAGCTCACGGTGAGCTACGCACCGGATGTCTTCGGGCTGAATCGCCGCCAGGTGGAATCGCTCAAGGCAACCGAAGATGCGCAGTATTTCCAGATGGAGGCGGCTTATCTCACACTGGCGTCCAACATCGTGGTGGCTGCCGTGCAGGAAGCCTCGCTGCGCGCACAGATCGTGGCGCAGCAACGCATTGTCGATATCAATACGCAGTTGCTCGACAACCTGCACAAGCAGTTCCAACTTGGCGCTGTGATGGGGCTGGATGTAGCAGCCGCCGAGACGGCGCTGGCGCAAGCGGAGCAGGCGCTGCCCAATCTGCAAAAGCAACTGGCGGTGCAGCGCGATCTGTTGGCCGCTCTGGCCGGCAAACTACCCAGCGAAGGCATCCCCGAGACCTTCACGTTGGCGGACTTCACGCTGCCGAAGGAGTTGCCGGTGTCGCTGCCGTCGGATCTCGTGCGACAACGCCCTGACGTGCGTGCCGCCGAAGAACAACTGCACGCCGCGACTGCACAGGTAGGTGTGGCCATCGCCAATATGCTGCCGCAGTTGACGATTACCGGGACCAAAGGCGGCACCGCCGAAATCTTCAGCCAGATGTTCCGTGACGGGAACGTCTTTTGGAGCCTGGTCGGCAACGTGGCACAGACGTTCTTTGACGGCGGGGCGCTGCTGGCGAAAAAGCGGGCGGCGGATGCGGGCGTCGATCAAGCGGAGGCGCAGTACCGTGGCACCGTGGTCACCGCTTTCCAGAACGTCGCCGACACCCTGCACGCGCTGGATGCCGACGCCGACGTGCTGAAAGCCGCGCTCAAATCCGAGCAGGCCGCACGCAAGACGTTGAACATCACAGACAAGCAGCGGGCAATCGGCCAAGTCAACCTCCTCGCCGTGCTGAACGCCGAGCAGGCCTATCAGGCAGCAACGCAGGCCACTATCGCGGCGCGCGCAAACCGACTCTCGGACACGGCTGCGCTATTTCAAGCGCTAGGAGGCGGGTGGTGGAACCGGGGCGGAGGTGACATCGCACAGCGCTGATGCTGACGAGGCGTGGGCCTTCCAATTGAGAATTGAAGCCCACCAACTGATGATCAGCTCAAGGGGATTTCGAAAATCCACTTAAACGTCCATCGGTCAGTAGCGCGCGTCAAACCTCGGCCCACGCCAAAGTTGAAAACGAACGGCTTGTGATCCACGTCAAACGCAAGAAAGGCGGTGTGCTGCTGTTGTTGCAATGGCAAAACATGGTCGACGCGCCCCAGCCCAGCGTAGTACTCCAATCCAGCGCGAACACCTGTTGCCACTATCCGCGCGACCTTGAAAGCAGGTGCGACTTCGGGCACCCCACTGCGGTCAGGGCCAGAGAGGTTCCAGTCGAGCACTGGGTTGAACGCCCATAGCCACTGTTCATTCTGATAACCGTAGATTGGTCGCAACTCAGCCGCTTGCTGCGATTGATCAAACCGACTTGCAACGTGAGCGAGCTCGACGTTGACACCGGCGAAGTAACCGACGCCTTCTTCCGGTCGAACGGGCATCCACTTCACGCGCACTTTTGGCCCCGTGACGTAGTAGGTGTTCTCGCGTGTGAGCGCGGTCGGAACGTACAGGCCAAGCTCTACCGACGACGTCAGGCCGTAAGAAAACTCGGCCGTAGCCCGCCAACCATGCGGCGTTGTGACTTCGCGCGGATAGGACGGTTCCGAAATGCCGCTTGGCGTTGTGTTGAGGTGCAGCTCAAGACCAAACTCGCCAGGTGCGTTGATGTCACCGGTGTAGACCTGAATCTCATCTGGAAGGACGGCATGCGCCGGAAGCGCCGATAGACCCAGTAACGTAACGATGAGCCCGACAAGGCTGGAGAGGCGTGCATGCAGCATGGATGGCTCCGATTTCTAGCCGCGCAAGCATAGACGCGACGCAAGTTCTTTTGCGGAATAACCCGGTGCCGCAAACAAAAACCGGCATGAGATGCGTTTTCGTTTGCACTACTCCGGTTCACCTCCGTACGGTATCCGACACGTATGGCACTGTGATTTGTACGGTATCACTGTGTGAAGGACCTGCCCTAAACTGAATATAGGGCTTGGACTTTCAGCATATGCGCAACGACTATCGAACAGGTCCGTTGCCGCGGGTCCAATATCGAGGAACAAGGGGCCGATGATGAAAGGAACTCCGAGGAAGCTTGCTCTTCATTCGACACTGCGCGTGGCAGCACTCAGCACCCTATTGATCATGGCCCTCGCCGGTTGCACGACCATCTATGAAGGCAAATATGCGTACGACGAGGGATGGAGAGTCGGAGAAATCGAAAAGGTTGGAGCGCCTGCCGATCTGGGGAGGTTCGTGGCGCTGTGTCAGCAAGGGGTAGGCCAATCCAGCGCGTCGCAACTGTTTGCTGTCGTGAGGTTTGACTTCGGAACCATGGCCGGCAAATACATGCATAGCGGGCGGAAATTGCGCCACGCGGTGGTACCGCTACCCGCGGGTAGTACGTTGAGGAAGGACACTCCCGTATACGTGAACATTCACGATTGCGAGCAACCTCTGGTCCCCGTTGCCCAACTGGACTCACAACCGCTTCAGTTACCCCGCTCGTGAAGCAGGAAGTACGCCGAAGCTGAGCAAATACAAGTAAATAGCAGTTGGCCTGGCCTTACCCTGTCAGCAGTCCGGCAATCCGCACCAGCACCAGCCCAGCCGCCACCACAAGGTAGCCGCGCAGCACAAACATCCACGTGCGCTTGAGCGGCGTCCAGCGTGCCGGCGTTAGCTGCTCCAGCGGCGGCATCGTCCAGCGGTCGCGATCCAGCACGCTCACGCGTTGCGGATGATGCGGCCGATGCAATTGTTGGCTGCGCCGCTCGATGCGCCACAGCACCAGCGACATCACCACCGCAATCAGCGAACCGCTGATCAGGATCGCACCGATCTCGAACTCGCCGATGCCGGGGAACAGCACCGCTGCCGTCAGGATGACCGACAGCATCACCAGCACCGCCACCACACCGCCGGTGAAGATATTCATCGCGCGGCCATTCGTCCACGGGCCCAGCACAGCCTTGTCGTTGCACAACAGCAGCAGGAACACCGTCGCGCTCGGCAGCAGCACACCGGCCAGCGACTGCACCGCGTTGGTCAGCAGCCCCAGCGGCACGCCGGGCGTGAGCACCAAGCCGGCAGCCAGCAGCGTCAGGCCGAAATAGATCGCGTAAAAGCCCTTGGCTTCCGTCGGCTTACGATGCAGCGAATGCCGCACGGCAAACACATCGCCAATCGCATACGCCGTCGAAAGTGACACTGCGCAGGCGCCGATGATGCTGGCGTCCAGCAACGCAATCGCAAACAGCACACCCGCCCAGCGGCCCGAATGCGTCTCCAACCCCTTTGCCGTGCCCAGCGCATCGGTGTAGTTGCCGAACGCGGGCGTGCCTTGGAAGGCCTGCGCGCTGAACGCGATCATTGCCACCGCGCCGGCAATCACGAGCACGATGCCCAGCCACAGGTCCGCACGCTCATAGCGGATGAAGCGCGCGGTGATGCGCTTGTCGATCACGTAGCTCTGCTGGAAGAACAACTGCCACGGCGCGACCGTCGTCCCTACGATGGCGATGATCAGCAGCATGACCTCCGCCAGCGGTGCACCGGCCGGTAGCGCGGGCACGAAAAAGTCGCGCGTCACCTGCCCCATCGGCGGATGCACCATCACGAACACGGGAATCAGCGTGAGGCTGCCTGCCACCAGTGCCAGCGCAAAGCGCTCGAAGCGGCGGAAGTCTCCGGTGGACGCCGCCAGCATCACCAGCGCCGCCGCCGCGCACACGCCCCAGTGGCGCGGAATGCCGAGGTACTCCAGCGCCAGGCTGATGCCGATGAACTCCGTCACCAGCGTCAGGGCGTTCACGAGAAACAGATCGATGACGGAGAAGCTGCCCCAGAACTTGCCGAAGCGCGCAAAGATGAGCCGCGCATGGCCCACGCGCGTAACGGCGCCCAGGCGCAGCACCATCTCCTGATTCACATACAGCACGGGAATGAGCAACAGCAACGTCCACAGCAGCGTGGTGCCATAGTTCTGCCCCGCCTGCGTGTAGGTGCCGAACGCGCCGGCATCGTTGTCGCCGACCATCACGATCAGGCCAGGGCCGAGGATGGCGAGCAACGTCCGCAGGCGCGCTCGCCAGCTATCCCGTGCGCCGGTGTCATGGTGGGCGATGGTGCCGAGCGCACCGCGGATGTCGCCCACGTGGGCGTCGTCGAGCGCGGCATGACGCGGTGGTGCGTCGATGCCCGAAGCGAAATGGGTCATATCGACCTCCGTTTGTTGGTGTTATTGGGTGCCCCGCGTGGGCCTACCAGTAGGTGCGCGACAGCCGGATGGCGGCCGCGGCATAGCTGTGATTGGAGAGCGGTTGGCCATCGCCAGCACGCCGATTGAGCGTGGCGGCCACGTCGTGGGCGCGTTCAGGCGCGCCGGCCCGGGCTTGCACGAACGGCGAGCTGAACGGCAGTGCAATCGCCGAGAAACGACGGGCGGGGATGTTGAATTTGCGCATGGGTCACTCCTGGCCGCATGGGCACCTCACGTGCACGGCATGCGGCAATCGCCACGACTGAGCGTGGCGCGTTCAAACATTCAAGGAGCGATGCAGACACCGCTGACTTGCCTGGGCGGCAAGTCAGCAGCAGGGAAAACCGTGCGGCGGACTCGCCTAGTGGGATGAAAATGTCGGGTAAGGTCGACTCGGACTGTCCATATGGATCCTCCGATTGCAAAAGTGCCGCTTAGTAATCAATGCGCATCAGCAGGAGCGCAGCACGGACGCTCTCGCGCAATTGCCGCGCCGGTCCGATGCAAATAAGCACGCTTCAGGGATGCAATGCCGCCTGCTTCGCGTGCCTGTTACTCAAAACGCTAGTTGGACAGAAATTCTGCATCAAAAATCCAGATGAAGGCGTGCGGCTACGACTGAAACAGGTCCCCGGTCCCGGTTATAGGCGGGGTGGACAATGTACTGGTAGTCGAGCCCAGCAGTGACATGAGGCATGACTGCCCAAGTGTAGTAAATTTCAGCGATCCGCTCAGTACCGTAGTTCAGTGCGCCGTCCCCGATCAGGACGCCCAACCCGCCGGCCGCAAAATACTGCCTCGCCGCCTTGGACAAACCGTTCACTGCAAAAGCAACGCCAAGCCTGTCTTTGGAACGCCCCCAGCGGCTACCGGACATGGAAAGGCCCGCAGAAACTGACTGATTGATATCGGTGAAGTCAAAGGTCTCTTTGTTGCCGTCATTCATGCTGGCCCGAGCAAAGAAACCCAGATCATTTGCCAGTTCTTGCTCAACATTGAGCGCGACGCCACGTCGGGAGGCGAACTGCCTGACCAAGGATGTATCTGGCGTCGATCCTGTCTGCTGCGCCAGACTCACCGCATCGTCATAGCGGCCCATATAGCCGCGGTTCACGAAGGCCAGGAATTTCAACTTGCCCGGACGGCCCAACAACTGATGGCGCGCTTCGATTTCGCCGACCCATTCATGCTGCTTGAAGCCTACATCGATGGACTCGCTATTCGGTGTCGTTGACAGGGCAAAGAAGCCCCCGCGCACGGTCCACCAAGATTGTGTCCACTCCACCGCAGCACCGCGTGTGTACCCCCACGCGTCCGCCGCATAATCGAAAGCACCGGCTTCGATAACAGACCAGTTCAAGAAGTCTGCACGGGGATCATGCGCGTAGCTGTTGGTGTCAAAGACGTCCACTACGGCAAATTTGCCGACGGTGACGGTGATGTTGTCAGCGGATCTCGACCCAGCGAGTTGATTTGCCGCTGACTCCAACGGTTCAGACTCCCCCCCCAGGTTGATGGTCTGTCGCAGGAAAAGCCGCGGCAGCTTATGGTAAGGCGTGTTGTTGCCGACTTTGTATGCACCTCCGCTAGGAAAGCCGGCCACACCGAGCGTGTTGCTCAAGCCAAAGCCCTGATCAATTTCGGCGTTCGCATACAACTCGGCTCCATGCCAAAGACGCAGCCCAACGAAGAGCGTCATGTCGGTGGTTTCACTGCTCTCGCCGTCGGAGGCCAAAGAGTTCGCGCCAGCGTAGGGGGCTCGGAACTTGGAGTGCCACTGGGTGATATGAGTGGCCTGCGCGTGGAAATTCCACCACTGTGCCTCCGGCATTGCCGGCGCTTGCTCGGCAGAAGCAGGCGATTTAGAACCCACGGCATTCTGATCCTCCGCCGAAGAAGTAGGCGGGGTTTCGGCCAGGACGGTATTTTCTGCGTGGGCAACGCAAGCCAAGGCAGACATCAGCACTGTCATGGACAGCTGAGCTGAACGGCGATGGGCGACCTGGCTAAGGACTGTGGCTCGCACTACAGAAAGCGAACGCACTGCCACCCAAATGTGTTGAATAAGGGGAAAAAACAGCATGGGGCCTCCCTCGTTCGCTTCTGTGACGAACGTAGGCAACGACCGGCCACGGACCTCCCAATAGCGACGCGCACGAAAACGCGCGGCCACATGGCCGTACCGGAGAAAAACAATCGAATTCAAGAAGAGGCTCGCGCAGAGAACCTACGCAAGAACCACCACCTGCCGTGCAATGCGGCTAGGCAGTGGCGGGAAGGGCAACCAACGCGCCTGGACTGCTTAGCCGTTCAGAGTGCGACCCAAGATCGACTAGAACAACTGTCCATGGAAATTATTCCGTAGTTGTGACGGCGCGCAGATTAGCAAGTCTCACGCAAGCCAGCAAGGCATTTCTTCGCGTATGCCATGTACAACAATTAGGCAGTCCTGAGGGTCGGCGGGTCAATAGCGCGCACTAGGGAATCCAAAGATAACAATCAGTGCGAACAGCGCATATAGAGAACTCACGGCCAACAGTGTCCGCCCATTCACAACGCCACGCCGGAAAAGCGCCCACAGGAATAGGATGGCCAGCGCGGGCGCAATACGCACCAACTGAAATGGAACTGCTAGCTCGATGGCTGCTCAGTGTAGGTGCCATGGTCACCATCATCGTCAAGCTCGCGCCATCTTGGACGACGCTGGCTCCCACTAAGCGGCACAGATCAGCGTCGGCCGCGAGGCCAAAACAATCGTGCAAACTGCTGCTGAACCAATGCGACATGATCGTGATGGGCTCGGCAGCTCGCACGCCGCTGGGCTCATTAATGGTAGCTAGGCTCTCGAATCAGCTGATGCGCCTGTCGCGCACTCCGGTAACGCTGATACGCCGAGTCGGCCGGCCTAGCGCAGTGGCTTGCGCTGGAATCAGAGCAGTTCGTTCAGCCAAATTTGGTTGCAATCATCTTCGCTATTTTTTGCAGCATAGTTCGCTATTTCCTGGGCAAACGGCGGGGTTTTTTGCAGTTTCCTTCGCTACGTCGACAGGTGAAGTCGCCGGCGGCGTCATCGTGATGCGCTCCGGCAAGAACGCATTAGAAACCATCGAAGCCGTCAAGGCCAAGCTCGCCACGCTGCAGAAGAGCCTGCCTGCCGGCGTCGAGATCGTGCCGACCTACGATCGTTCCGAGTTGATTAACCGCGCGGTAGAGAACCTGACGCACAAGCTGATCGAGGAGTTCATCGTCGTCGCGCTCGTGTGCCTGGTGTTCCTGTTCCACTTGCGCTCGGCGCTGGTCGCGATCGTTTCGCTGCCGCTGGGCGTGCTCGCCGCCTTCCTGGTGATGCGCTATCAGGGCGTCAATGCCAACATCATGTCGCTGGGCGGCATCGCCATCGCCGTCGGTGCCATGGTCGACGCAGCCGTGGTCATGATCGAGAACGCGCACAAGCATCTGGAACACTGGCATGCGGACAATCCCGGCCGGGAGCTGACCGGACACGAGCGCTGGAGCGTGATCGGCGAGTCGGCGGCGGAAGTGGGCCCGGCGCTGTTCTTCTCGCTGCTGATCATCACGCTGTCGTTCATCCCCGTGTTCACACTGGAGGCGCAGGAAGGCCGGCTGTTCTCGCCGCTGGCTTTCACCAAGACCTACTCGATGGCCGCTGCCGCGGGGCTGTCCGTGACACTCGTGCCGGTGCTGATGGGTTACCTGATCCGCGGGCGCATCCCGACCGAGCAATCGAATCCGCTCAGCCGCTGGCTGATCCGGCTTTATCAACCGGTGTTGGCTAGGGTGCTGGCGTATCCCAAGACGACGGTTGTCATCGCCGCCGTGCTGCTTGCGGCCACGGCCTGGCCGATCCTGCGCACGGGCGGTGAGTTCATGCCGCCGCTGGACGAGGGCGACCTGTTGTACATGCCATCGGCACTGCCGGGGTTGTCTGCAGGCAA
This sequence comes from Ralstonia sp. GX3-BWBA, assembly GCF_003290055.1. Taxonomy (NCBI): domain Bacteria; kingdom Pseudomonadati; phylum Pseudomonadota; class Betaproteobacteria; order Burkholderiales; family Burkholderiaceae; genus Ralstonia; species Ralstonia sp. GX3-BWBA. The sequence continues at coordinate 109,935 of NZ_QMKS01000029.1, forward strand.
AGCGGCCCAACTGTTGCAGCAGACCGACCGCCTCATCAAGACCGTCCCGGAGGTTGCCACCGTGTTCGGCAAGGCCGGCCGCGCTGATACCGCGACCGACCCGGCGCCCATCGAGATGTTCGAGACCACCATTCAATTCAAGCCGCGCGACCAATGGCGGCCTGGCTTGACGACCGACAAGCTGGTCGAAGAGCTGGACCGCGTGGTCAAGGTGCCGGGCCTGTCTAACATCTGGGTGCCGCCCATCCGCAACCGCATCGACATGCTGGCCACCGGCATCAAGAGCCCGGTCGGCATCAAGGTGGCGGGCACGGACTTGAAGGAAATCGACCGGCTGACCACGCAGATCGAGGCGGCGGTGAAGACCGTGCCCGGTGTCACTTCGGCGCTGGCGGAGCGGCTGTCCGGCGGGCGCTACGTCAATGTCGACATCGACCGGATGGCCGCCGGGCGGTATGGCCTCAATATCGAAGATGTCCAGAGCATCGTGTCGTCGGCGGTGGGCGGGGATAACGTGGGTGAAGTGGTCGACGGCCTGGCCCGGTTCCCGATCAATGTGCGTTACCCGCGCGACTACCGCGACTCGGTCGAGCAACTGCGCGGCCTGCCGATCGTCACCGACCGCGGCCAGCAGATCACGCTGTCTGATGTCGCCCGAATCCAGGTGGTGCAAGGGCCACCGATGTTGCGCAGCGAGAACGCCCGCTTGTCCGGCTGGGTGTACGTGGACATTCGGGGGCGCGACCTGCGCTCGGCGGTGCAGGACATGCAGGCGGCGGTGGCCAAAGCGGTGCCAATGCCGGCTGGCTACGCGCTGAGCTGGTCCGGCCAGTTCGAGTACCTGGAGCGCGCCAGCGCCAAGCTGAAGGTGGTCGTGCCGTTCACCTTGCTCATCATCTTCGTGCTGCTGTACCTCGTGTTTGGCCGCATCGACGAGGCGCTGCTCATCATGGGCACGCTGCCGCTGGCGCTGATCGGCGGCTTCTGGCTGCTCTACGGGCTGGGCTACAACCTGTCGGTGGCCGGGGTTGTCGGCTTCATCGCGCTGGCCGGGGTGGCAGCCGAGTTCGGCGTGATCATGCTGCTCTATCTCAAACAGGCTTGGACGGAGCGACAGGAAGCCGGCCGCAACACAACCGAGGCGCTGCTGGAAGCCATTCAGGAAGGCGCCGTCCTGCGCGTGCGCCCGAAGGCCATGACGGTCGCCGTCATTCTGGCCGGTCTGATTCCGATCATGTGGGCGCACGGCACAGGTTCCGAGATCATGCAGCGCATTGCCGCTCCGATGGTTGGCGGCATGGTCACCGCGCCATTGCTGTCCCTGTTCGTCGTCCCGGCCGTGTATCTGCTGATCCGCCGTCGGCAGACGGAATCGTCACCGCTTTCCACCCACCCCTCACATCAAGAGGAATCACTATGAAACACATCAAGACCTTTGCAATCGTGCTTGCTCTCGCTGCTGCACCGGCGGCATTTGCGGCCGAATCCATGGATGGCATGGACATGAAGCCGGCGGGCCACGCCAAGCAGGCGCCGAGCCCGGTTGCCGCGGATATCCAGAAGATCGACCTGCAAGCGGGCAAGGTCACCCTCAAACATGCTGCGATTGAGAACCTCGGCATGCCGGCCATGACCATGGCGTTTCCGGTCAAGGACCGCGCTTCGCTGAAGAACTTCAAGGAAGGCGAGTCGGTCTCGGTCATGTTCGATAAGGTCGGTGGCAAACCAACCGTGGTGGATATTCAGCGCAAGTAAATGCCAGAGTGCGCTCCCGCTGATGAGCGCGGGAGTGTGCCTCAACGCGCAGCGGCTCGAAAAATGATGAGCCGCAGGATTTCGAATATTTTCGATGCACCCCCTGACCTTCCCACGAATGGAAGGTTTATCTTGAAGTCATCGCTTCGACTACCAAACAGGAATCCCCGTCGTGAGAACTCAGGTCATGGACATGCTCCCCACACCGGCTGGCTTTGCCGGGCGGTGGCATGCGCGCGGCCGGTTTGATGTCCACGGCCGCAACCTCGTCGCAGGTTTGCAAACGGGGTCGCTCCGATGAGGGCCGGCAGCGGGATCCTCCGCCGATTGGCCGGCTGGGTCGTCCTGGCCAGCTTACTTTTCACCCGTCTGGCGGCAGCAGGGTATGTGTGCCCGATGGAATCGGTGTACGAGCCGGCGCACCAGAATCTGGTGTCGCGCGACGACTGCCTGAATGCCGGCGGCGACCAGTTGGTGCTGTGTGCCGACTCGTTTGGCGATGGGCGTCTCTGGGCCGACAACAAGGGCCATCCACCCGATGGCGATGGGCCACCAGTGCGGGAAGCTCGCTATCCCCGCCCGGAGATGTTGGGGCGCAGCGATGCCTTGCATCCCCTGTCGCTCTACACGGTGGTATCTGCGCCGATCTATCTTCAGACGGCCAGACTACGACTCTGATTGACCCCGAATGGCAGCAGTTGCTGCTGCCAATTGCAGAAACCATGCGCACACCTTGCTGCGAACAATGCACGCCATGTGGTGTCGCGCCTCTGACAGTCAACATTCGGGATCAATCATGAAAGCTATCCAAGTTCTTTCCGCTATTACCTTCGCCGCACTCAGTGCATCCGCCTTTGCAGGCCCAAACTGGGACGCCATCAACAGTGCCCGCAAGGCCGCGCAACAACAACGGGTTGCGAGTGCGGGCGATGCGAGCGATCAAGCGATGCGCGATCACTGCGCAATGATGGGGCAGATGTCTGCAACAGGAGACAAGATGCACCAGCAAATGATGCATCGGTCGGACAGCCAGCCGAGCAATGCGGGCGCCGCGCTGTTCGGCGAGCGGGCTGCGGCGATGCCCGTAGGCTCGCGCACGGTTGTCGTCGTCCCGGGGATGAAAGCCGTTCCCGTGCGCGCTGGCGAAACGGTGCGCTTTGACTTCGGTCAGAGCTCAACCGCATGGACCTTCGCCGCGCGGCAGGGCAACTCCGCCGTCGAGCTGAGCACGCTCTTTCCGGAGATTCCTGCCGCCAAGGGTGTCTGGGCCTATCCAAACGGCACCGGCCTGTACGCCGGCCACTAAATCAACTCGCGGTGAGCTGACGGAATCTCAGGAGCCGGCGCATTTCGCGCCGCATCACTGGATATGAGCAACACGGGATTCTGAGCGATGGCGACGCAGCCCACTCAGATCCGCACGATTGGAGAAATATCATGCAAACGATCAAGAAGATCATTCTCGCCAGCACGGTACTGGTGTCTCTTGGCGCAACCGCCGGTGTGGTGATGGCCGCGCAGAAGGTAGACCCCTACCACGATGGTGCGCACATCGCAGACAAGCGTGATATCTACACCGACGGCGCACGCTCGGTGAACGATCCGCGCGACCCGTACACCGATGGCCGCAACGCGCTGACAGGTCGGAACACATCAGCGGCCTGACGCTGTCCCGCCAACTGCATGATGAAGAAGCAAGGGATGCTGAGGCGTTCCTGGCTTTCAGTCGACCGTCGATGCAAATCGCAATGCGTGTGACTCACTGTGAATAGAGCCCCCGTCTTCGATCTTCCGCTCAATGTCATTGTGACCATCTTGGTCGCCGTGGCGCTGACATTTTGTGCGATCTGTTTATTCGCTTGGTACCTGCGCCGACGATATGGCACCGGTCATCCGCGTGGACAAGCCCGCGCGCGCACGCGTTCTCGCAAGACCGCGAGCCGCCGCCGCAAGTAAGTCACCGCCCTGCGGCCCCCATTGGGTAAAGCCTGGGCCGCTTCGAAGCATCCAGTCGCATAAATCGCGGCATGCGCTCGAGTCAGGAGTGCGGCGACCCGGACATCCATCGGCCAGACACAACATCTGTTTCCCAACCACCCTCTCATGACGAAGTCTCACGATGAAATACGTTTCCGCTCTTACATTCGCCCTGATGCTGGCATCCGCCCCCGCAGCCTTTGCCGCCACGCCGATGGAAGGTATGGATATGAAGCCGGCAGCGCAGTCTCAGCAAGCACCCAAGCCCGTTTCAGCAGAAGTCCGCAAGGTCTACCCCGACACCGGCAAGGTCACGCTCAAGCATGGCGCCATCGACAACCTCGGCATGGGCGCCATGACGATGACGTTTTCCGTCAAGGACAAGGCGTCGCTGAAGAATTTCAGGGAGGGCCAAGCTGTGTGGGCGGTCTTTGATACGGTCGATGGTCAGCCGACCGTCGTCGATTTGCGGAGCAAGTAAGCCGTCGGCGGCGTACGGGCCAACGGTCGTGCGCCACCCGGCTGAGCGGGATCAGTCGGGTGGGCTGCTCACGAAAGCGCCTTGTCGTGGCATCCACAGGGAAAGCAATGGCCCGTCGCAGCAACGTGGCTGTCCCTGAGTCATGCGTGGCGTACCTGGATGTATTTGGGTTTTCAGGACGGCTTTTTAAAGACAAGGTAGTCGAGATAAAGCCAAATTTCGCGCCACAGAAAGTTCGCTCGAGTGGTCAAGGATTCGAAACGGCTAGAGGACGTAGGCCCAGGCAGGGCCTGGAGTCCAAGATCGTTAGCCATTGCCGTTGCTCTTCGCAAATGTAGCGGATCGCTGACCAACAGAACCGTGCGAATCCCAAGTGGGTCTAATAATTTCTTTGCATTGACAAGGTTTTGCCAAGTCGTACGCGAGGTGGTCTCCGCCAAGATCGCGTCAGGTGGAACACCGTGCTTGATCGCATACTCGCGGCCGACCTCGCCTTCGCTGGGATAACCTGCCCCCGGTGTCCCGCCGGTGAAAACCAGGTATTTCACCTGCTTGTTCTGGTAGCGTGCAATCGCCTCGTTAATCCGCTCCCGATAAACGGGAGACGGCCTATTCCCCCATGCTGCAGCGCCAAGAACAACAGCCGCATCCACGGGAGCATTAAACGACTGCTCTCCGTAACTGACAATCTGCCATGCCACTGTGAGGAATCCAATGGCGATCAAGAGGGCCAGCATCGCTGGCCCGATGACAATGGCGCGTCGAAGTAACATGGAGCGTCGATTCACATCACTCAACCGGCTGACCTCGCTATAGCGAAAGGCCGAATATCGAAGCCTTCTGAAAAAGCTCCAATTCGGCAGAAGCACATGACAAACGTGGTTAGCCAATCCACAGTACCAACAGCGAAGCCAACAAGCAGTAACAGCCGAAGAAATGCCATCGGCCTTGCTCCAGCCAGCGTGACAGCCACCGCAGCGCAACCAAACCTGCCAAGAAGCTCAGCGCCATGCCGATCATGCTTGGCCCCATGAGGTGCAAGAGTCCATCCGAGTGCATTGCTGTGGTGGTAGCTGCGTATTCTTTGTAGAGTCGATACGCTTCTTTGGCGATCACTGCTGGGGTTAATACTACGGCCAACGCAAAGCTAAACTCTTCGGCACGCCGCCGCGTCACACCTAAGGCAAGCCCGGTCGAGATAGTGGCTCCCGAACGAGAGAAACCGCGAAATGGAAGACACAGCCCCTGCACGGCGCCAATCCATGCCGATTGGCGCAGGGTGAGGTTATCGATCCCCCGATCCTGGAGACGGGAAGACACAATGATCAACAGGCCGGCTGCAGCCAAGGCAGCGGCTATCAGACGCGAGTTGCCAAACAGATGTTCGATCTCGAAATTCGATGAATCAGCTACCACTACGTGCTTAATGAATTGCAGCAGCGCCACCCCCACGATACCGGTTGCGAGCGTTGCAACCAGTATGCACAGGGCGTTAGTGCGAAATGCCTGCCCTGAACTGAAATAGGTGGTGCGCCACGATTTCCAGAAATAGGCAATGACCGCGAACATCGTGCCGGTATGCAGCATGACCAGCAAAAGCGTCATTTGAGGCGCCGTTGGATCCAGCCCCATCAGCTTCTCGGCCGCAATGACATGGGCCGAGCTAGATACCGGCAGGAGTTCGGCTGCCCCTTGAATGACGGCAAGGACAAGAATCTGTAGCAAGTTCATCTGTGTGGCTTAGCGGTAATCTAAAATTGAAGCACGGGTGTAAAGGGTAGTACTTGGTATCGTTCAACTTGACTCGGCGCCCGACCGGGCGCACCGACTTTGCGTCCTGGTGGCCCCCAAGAGACAGATCACGCCAAGTGAAATCGCTACATCAGCCAAGTTGAACGCGGGCCAGTGCCACGCTCGCCAATAGAAGTCCAGATAATCGACGACCTGCCCACGCCCCATCCGGTCCGCTGCATTGCCGAGAGCGCCCGCGAGAATCAGCGCATAGGACACAGATTCCAATCGAGGCAACTTGCGGCGGAGCATCCAGATCAACCACGCAGATGCGGCGAAGGCGAGTGCGATCAAGAAATATCGTTGCCAACCGCCGGCCCCGGCCAGAAAGCTGAACGCCGCGCCAGGATTGCGCACATGCACGAGATTGAAGAACGGTGCGATCTCCAAACGCGTGCCGAGCGGTATGAAGACTGCCACGCCGAGCTTGACGGCTTGATCGAACAGCGCGATCAGCCCCGCCAGCAACAGCCAGCGCGGCCACTCGTCTGTTCGTGATGAATGAAGCATGACCATGGCGCAATCAAAGAGGTCCTTCCAGAAGCTTTTGCGGTGTCACGGTTGTCGCTGGTTGGAACTTCCCAGTCATTTGCGCAGCAACCTCAGCCCATTGCCGACCACCAGCAGGCTGGCGCCCATGTCGGCAAACACCGCCATCCACATGGTGGCCTGGCCGGTAAAGGTCAGCACCAGGAATACGGCTTTGATGCCGAGCGCCAGCGCAATGTTCTGCTTCAGAACACCCGCCGTAGACCGGGACAGCCGCACAAAGGCCGGGAGCTTGCGCAGATCGTCGTCCATCAGCGCGACGTCGGCCGTTTCGATCGCCGTGTCCGTCCCGGCGGCCCCCATCGCGAAACCGATATCGGCCCGGGCCAATGCAGGCGCGTCGTTGATGCCATCGCCGACCATGCCGATGGTCCCCTGTGCGGATAGCTGCTCGATTTCGCGCTGCTTGTCTTCCGGCAGCAGGTTGCCCCGAGCTTCGTCGATACCGACCTGCTGAGCGATCGCCTCTGCGGTATGCGGGTTGTCTCCGCTCAACATCAGGGTTTTGATGCCCAGCGCATGCAAGTCCTTGATCGCTTGGCGACTGCTGTCCTTGACGGTGTCGGCCACACCGAACAGCGCGCGTACGCCGTCCGGACCGATCAGCATCACGACCGTTTTGCCCTGAGTTTCAAGCGCGGCAAGGTTGGCTTCCAGCGCCGGCGAGCACACCGCGAGTTCCTCGACCAGGCGATGGTTGCCCAGGTGATAGAGCGCACCGTCGATATAACCCCGGACGCCACGCCCGGGCAAGGCCGCAAAGTCGGTAACGTCGCGCAGGGCTCGACCTTGGTCCCGCGCCGCGCGGGCCACCGCCTGGGAGACTGGGTGGTCGGAGCGAACCGCCAGACTGGCGGCGAGCCTCTCGGCGGCCGAAGTGTCCGCACCGCTCCAAGCCACGACGTCGGTCTGCGCCGGCTTGCCATGTGTGATGGTGCCGGTCTTGTCCAGCGCCAACCATTTCAGCTTGCGGCCTTCCTCGAGATAGGCCCCGCCCTTGATGAGGATGCCGCGCCGCGCGGCGGCGGCCAGACCGCTGACAATGCTCACCGGCGTCGAGATCACGAGGGCACAGGGGCAGGCGATCACCAGCAGCACCAAGGCCTTGTAGATCCAATCCAACCAGGAGGCACCGAATAGGAGCGGCGGGAAAATCGCCACCAGCAGCGCGACCGCAAACACGATGGGCGTGTACAACCGGGCGAACTGGTCAACGAAACGCTGCGTAGGTGCACGACTGCCTTGAGCGGCCTCCACAGCGTGGATGATGCGCGCCAGCGTGGAGTCGCTTGCCGCCGCGGTGACACGGTACTCGAACGACCCGGACTCATTGATGGTGCCGGCGAACACCGGGTCGCCTTCAGCCTTCTCGACCGGCAGGCTCTCGCCCGTGATCGGCGCTTGATTGACGGAGGAGCGCCCCTGCAGGACCGAGCCATCGAGCGCGATACGCTCGCCCGGCTTGACCCGCACCCGGCTGCCAACCGCAACGGTCTTGGCATCAACGTCGGACCAACTCCCATCGCTACGCTGAACCGTGGCGGTCTCGGGCGCGAGATCCATCAGACCACGAATCGCGTTGCGAGCGCGGTCAAGCGAGCGGGCTTCGATGACTTCCGCCAGCGCGAACAAGACCATCACCATCGCCGCTTCTGGCCAGTGGCCGATCACCATCGCGCCCGTGACCGCAATCGACATGAGGGCATTCATGTTCAGGTTGCGGTTCTTGAGTGCGATCCAGCCTTTCTTGTAAGTGGACAGCCCGCCGGTCAGGATCGCGGCCAGCGCCAGGATCACCACCACCCAGTGATTGCCGCCGTTGAGCCAGTAGACCACTTCTGCCAGCACGGCGTTCGCACCGGCAATGGCAAGCAGCCACCATTTGGTGGGCGCAGCATCCTGGACGTGAGCGGGTGCGGCAGCAGAGGTGTCACGGACCTCGGCATCGAAACCGAGCGATTGAATGGCAGCCAGCACTTGCGGTAGCGCGTCCGCAGCGTGCTGAACGGCGAGTGTGCGCTGTACGAGATTGAACTGCATGCCTGACACGCCGGGCATACCCGTCAGCTTGCCGCGAATCAGCGTTTCTTCTGTCGGGCAGTCCATCTGACGAATGGTCAGGACCGTGCTCTGCCCGGCGGGGCTTTCATCCGCGCGAACCGCCCGCATGCCGATAGCTGAGAGCGCCTGGTCGATCGGCGCCGGGGATGGCAGCCGGTGCTGGACGGCCAGCGAACGCTGCATCAGGTTGAACTCAAGGTTGACCACGCCCGGCAGCGCCGCCAGCTTATTGCGAATGAGCGCTTCTTCCGTCGGGCAGTCCATGTTGTCGATCCGGTAGCGAGATCGTTTCAGGTCGACAGCCGCCGTATCGCCGTCCGCCGGCGTCACCATGTTGGCGGCAGCACAACCGCATCCCTTGGAGCCGCAATCACTCACAGCATCTCCTTGTCGCTTGAAATGGATCGGACTCAAGTACACACTCTATAGTTACTATAGAGTCAAGATCTCCCTGTCCGACATCATGAGCATTCAGATTGGCGAGCTAGCCAAGCGCACAGCCTGCTCGGTTCAAACCATCCGGTATTACGAGCGCGAGGGCCTCTTGCTCCCGCCGGACCGCAGCTCGGGCAACTTCCGGCTGTATGGCGAGCGGCACATCGAGCAACTGCAGTTCATCCTCCACTGCCGGTCGCTGGACATGCCGCTGAACGACGTGCGGACGCTCCTGCGCTACCGCGAGCGACCAGACGAGGATTGCGGCGCGGTGAACACCCTCCTAGACAAGCACATCGAGGAAGTCGAGCGGCGTATCGACGCGCTGACGGTTCTAAAGCGCCACTTGTGCGTTCTGCGTGAAACCTGTTCCGATGGGCGAGCCGCTGAAGCCTGTGGAATCCTGCAGGGGTTGTCCGACGGCGGCTGCGCATGCGCTGGAGACGTCACGCACCCGCACTGACACGGGGGGGTGTGGCGAGGTGGGTTCGCAGCATGACCGCACCTCGGCCGCTTGTTTTTCGGTCAGCGCGATATCCGCGTCGCGAAACATGAATTACAATCATTCTCATTTAAAGCCATTTCTCCCGCTTCGCCGGTAGGCTCTTCATGCAACTGCAGCGCGTCGTCTCCCTCATCCTGTTTTACCTGCTGACATCGGTCTCAAGCGCGTACGCCGACACGCTGTCCACCCAAGACAAGACCAAGCAAGTCTGGCAGTTGCTCGACTATCTGGCGGTCGATTATGGTCGCTCCGTCAAGGACGGCCAGGTGGCCAATGCCGACGAGTACGCCGAAATGCAGGAGTTTGCGCATGCGGCGGAACGTCAGATTGCCGAGTTGCCGGCGGGGCCGCAGACGCAAGCCTTGCTCAAGGATGCAGGGGCATTGCGCACGCTCATCGCCGACAAAGCCGCACCCACCGTCGTCGGTGAACAGGCACATAAGCTCGCGGACAGCTTGCTGGCCGCCTATCCGGTGCCGATGGCGCCCAGCAAGGTGCCGGACCTCAAGCACGGGGCCACGCTGTATCAAAGCCAGTGCGCGTCCTGCCACGGCAGCTCCGGACACGCAGATGGCCCGCTGGCCGCCAAACTAAGCCCGCCGCCCATTGCCCTGGCCGACCATCAGCGGGCCCAGGAGCGCAGCGTCTTCGCGCTCCAGCAGATCATCACGCGCGGTGTTGAGGGCACCTCCATGCCCAGTTTCGCGCAGCTCACTGACGACGATCGCTGGGCGCTGGCTTATTTCGCGTCGACCTTGTCGTATTCCGATGCGGATCGGCAAGCCGGCGCCAAACTGTGGGCTTCCCGCCCGGAGCTGCATAGCGCAGTGCCCACACTCGCCAAGCTCAGCCAGACACCCGAGGCGTCGCTCGCCAAGACAGTCAGCCCGGATGCGGCACGGCAATTGACGGCGTATTTGAGAAGCGCGCCGGACGTGCTGAGCGCCTCCAATACAGACAGTCTCGCGATCGCCAAGGACAAACTGAAAGAAAGCGTGGCCGCCTTCGGCCAGGGCGATAAGGCAACTGCCTCACGCCTAGCGCTTTCCGCCTACCTCGATGGCTTCGAGCCGGTTGAACCCGCCTTGGCCGCCAAGAACCAGGCACTGTTCCAGGACATCGAAAAAACGATGGGCCTGTATCGCAACGCGATCACTACCGGTCAGGCCGAGCAGGTACGGGACATCGCGCAGCATCTGCAGACGATGCTGACTGAAGCCCAGGATGCACTGGGTGGCACTAACGATCCGCTCTCTACGTTCCTGGGCGCCTTGACGATCCTTCTGCGTGAAGGCCTGGAAGCGCTGCTCGTCGTGGTCGCCATGATGGCCTTCCTGAAGAAGGCCGAACGCACCGACGTGCTGCCGTACGTCCATGCGGGCTGGATTGTTGCGCTGGCCGCCGGTGGGCTGACCTGGGCCGTCGCTACCTACCTGGTGGACCTGAGCGGTGCCAGCCGCGAGATGACCGAAGGCTTCTCGGCAATCTTTGCGGCCGTGGTCCTGCTCGGCGTGGGCATGTGGATGCACCAGAAGAGCCTGGCCGGCCGCTGGCAGGCCTACGTGAAGCAGAAGCTGTCCTCCGCGCTGAACAAGCGCTCGGCGATCATGCTGTTCGTGCTGTCGTTCGTGACGGTGTATCGCGAGGTGTTTGAGACCGTGCTGTTCTACGCCGCGCTGTGGAGCGAAGGGAACGGCATCTACCTGCTGGCCGGCTTGGGTTCGGGGATTGCGATCCTGGCGGTCATCGCCGTCGTTCTGCTGCGCTCCTCCGCGCGCCTGCCGATCCGCCAATTCTTTGCCTTCAGTTCGGCCTTGGTTGCTGTCCTGGCGGTGGTGCTGATCGGAAAAGGGGTCGCTGCACTGCAGAAAGTCGGCTTCCTGCACATCACGCCGATTTCGATGCCACGCATCGACATGCTCGGCATTTATCCCTCCGTGCAGACGGTAATCGCACAAGTGGCGATCTTGTTCATTATTGCGCTCAGCATCGCGTATAACCTACGATCGCAGAAGGCATCGAGCAAAGCGTAGTCCCCACCTGTATTTGACAGTTCAATGGCGGATATCGACAGGTATTTGCAGGCTGCGACCCGCGATCACACGCGGCGCAGCTATCAGTCCGCCATCCGTCATTTCGAGCGGGAATGGGGTGGCTTCCTGCCGGCCAGCGCTGACAGCATCGCGCGCTATCTGGCCGAGCACGCGCAGGTGCTCTCCATCAATACACTGCGCCAACGGTTGGCTGCGATCGCGCAATGGCATGTTGCGCAGGGCTTTCCCGATCCCACCCGAGCACCGCATGTCCGCAAGGTGCTCAAGGGCATTCAGGCACTGCACCCAGCGCAGGAGCGGCGTGCCAAGCCGTTGCAGCTCGCCCAGTTGGAGCAAATGGTTGCCTGGCTGGATACGCAGATCGCCGCCTCGTCTGAGGGCAACGCCCATCAACTCCAGGTGCATACCCGCAACAAGGCGCTGGTGCTGATCGGCTTCTGGCGGGGCTTCCGGTCGGACGAACTGAGTCGGCTGCAGATCGAGCACATCACGGTGGAGCCCGGCCGGGGCATGACGATTTTCCTGCCGCGCACCAAGACGGATCGCAACCATGTCGGCACGACCCACAAGGCGCCCACGTTGTCGCGCTTGTGCCCAGTCGCCGCCTACGAGGCCTGGCTGGCGGCGTCCGGCCTGACTGAGGGCCCGGTGTTCCGCAGGATTGACCGCTGGAGCCGAATCGCCACCGATGGACTGCAGGCCAGCAGCATCGTGCCTTTGTTGCGCGCGCTGCTCCATCGCGCGGGACTGCCGCAATCGGACCGCTACAGCAGTCACTCGCTGCGACGCGGCTTTGCAACCTGGGCGAATTCGAACCAGTGGGATCTCAAGATGCTGATGGAGTACGTCGGCTGGAAGGACGTACGCTCGGCCATGCGCTATATCGACGCGGCCGACCCCTTTGCACAGCATCGGATCGAAGCAGCGCTGTCGGTCGCACCGCCGCCGGGCATTGCAGGCTGACAGGTTCGATCAAGCGGACCTCTTCAATTGCTTTGGCGAAGCGACCTTGCATGACCCGCTAACGGGCACGATTGGGGTTGACTAGGGCGCATGAGACGTGACGCCGCACCCGCACCAAGTTGTCCGTCACGCTTGGCTTGCGCGTCGCCGAGGTGCCGCCTCCAACAATGCGTCCTGGTACTGGTGGATCGGGAAGCTCAGAATGCCCCGGAAATTCACATGTGCGAAGTGTGCCGGCCCCATGCGTCGGAGCCAGTCATCGTCGACGCGTTGCCCCTTACCGCGCCATGCGTCGACTGTGACTTGCATCCGTTGCGTGTTCCAGCCGATCACCAGATTCGTCAGCAGCGTGAGCGATCCGGAAATCGCCATCATCTCGTCCTGACGCCGCCCACGATCGTGCTGGACTTTGCTGGAGTAGATGGCCCGCTGGAGCTGGTGTACCGATTCGCCACGGTTGAGCAGCGTGCGCAGCTCCCGCCGAAACTCGCTGTTGCTGAAGAAATCGCACAGGAACAGCGTGCGCAACAGCTTGCCGAGGTGATCGGCTGCCCGGTGGATCGGGTCGCCCTGGGCAGCACTGCCAAATCGCTGCAGCGCCACGATTGCGCTCACGCGCCCAGAGTGAATGGAGGCCACCAGGCGCAGCAAACCATCCCAGCCTTCACGGATCGCCTTGGGCGAGATGTCGAGCGAGACGGCACCCTCCAAACCGTCTGGCACCTGCAGGCCGCGCGGCAGGTACAGCTTGCGCTCCGACAGATTGCGCAGCCAGGGACACAGATCGAAGCCGAGCAACTTGGCTACCGCCATCCCCACGTTCGTGTATCCATGGGTATCCACGGCAAGACGGAGCAACCCGCCGTCGGCGCGGGTCTCGTTGTGGCGCATCACGCCTTCGATCGCAACGCCAGTCTGGCGCTCGTTGAGCACCATGGGCTGGTTGTAGACGATCCCGTGCTGGTCCAGCACGTGCGTATAGATCCCGACAGCATGGGTGCGGCGGCGTGGGTCGGCGCGAGCGTAGAACAGGTGGGGTGAGGTATCCAGGCTCATCGAATCGCTCGACGCCAGTTGCCCCGTTCCCCACAGCTCGGTGATCGGGTGCGTGCGCTGGAATTCCACCACCCGCTCGTTCGCACGGCGCAGCCGCCCAGGCATCTCCAGGGCGCGCATCGCGGTTGAGACGTGAGCGGGGTCCAGTTGCGGGATCATGGCCGCCACACCCTTGGCATCCAGTTCGGTGCCGTGGGCAATGAGCCCTGCGTAGAGCGCGATCAGTTCTTGCGAGTCTCTGGCCTTGCGGGCCAGCAGCACTTCACTGAAATTGGTACGCGCATCCATCTCCAGGATCATGTCGGCAAACTGCGCGTTGCCGATGTCCTTGAACAGCAGATCACGGGTGCGCGTGGGTATGCCGTCCGTGTCCGCCGCTTCGAGCGGCGACTGATGGAGCACGCCATTTGCATCAATGGTGAAGTGGCCGGCTTCGCGGGCCTCGTTCAGTGCGGCGAGACTCGCTTTCAGGTGGTCCGTCAGCCGGTTGAGATAGGTGTCCGCTTGGCTCGGCAAGCCGAGCGAGGACAGATACCGGTCACGTTCGGCATCCCACTGCGCAGGTGGGATCAGCAACTGATCGCGCTCACGGAACGACAGGCTGTGGTTGATCCACACCGTGCCGCGGCGCAGCCCTCGGCGCAAGCCCAGCATCGCGCTGGCTTCCATGGCGCGCATCGCGCGCTGACGGTCTTCGCTGTTAACCAAGTCGCGCCAACTGGCACTGACTGGCACCTGGCAGTCGGGCGGCAACTCCGTCGCCCCTCGATCATGCAATCTGCCGACGAACTCTAGCTGCTGCACAGCAGGATCGGCGCCGTTGCTGGCAAACTCCAAGCCGCGCAGAGCAGTCAGGAGATTGCGGATACGGTGTGGGTCTTCGGTGAGCGTCTCTCGCACACTGGCCGCGTGGCTCGCGGGTGGTTTGGTCGAGAAGCCCTCCAGCAACTTGCCGATGTCGGCCAGCCGGTCTTCCGCTGAACGACGGGTATCGTCAACCAGCGCTTTGATGTCGACCAACTGCTGCCGGTATTCAACCGCCGAGCGCACTTGCTTGGCCGTGGTCTTGTTGTAAGCCCGGCGGACCAGGTCGGAAACGCGCCGCCCGGATTGGTAGGCCATCGCATCCGTCAGCTCCAGCAGGGTCACACGCAGGAAGAACACCAGTTCGATCGTGCGCGTGGAGGTTTTCAGTTCGCGGACTTTGGCGGGGCGGCGAGCCTGGATGCGCTGGCCGTAGGCGCGCTGTTTTTCGATGGGGACAGCATCGAATGCCCAGGTATGTGCGCCGAGATCCTTCAGGAAGCGGATCTTGTCCAGCGTCTCGGTCATGGTTGACGGGCTGTGCCGGGCTGGTGGGGTCTTGAGCCATTCGAGTATGGTCGTACCCGATGTTGCATGCTGAACGAACACAGCCGCTTCGGCCTGTGCGATCTGCGTTAGCGGAACAACCGCCTCAATCATGGCCAGCAATTCGCGCTCGATGCCGGCCCAAATGGAGCGGGCAATATCCAGCAGTGCGCGGGTAGAAGGGATCAGAATCCGTCGCTCATACAGCCAGAAGTGAGCGTGCTGGAGCAACTCATCGATCGTCAGCGATTCGGCGGCATCCTGCCGCATCCAGGCTTCCAGCCCAGTCCACTGGTCGCCATCAAGCCGCGTCAGGCCAAGGTAGTCGCATGCCCAAACCTGATGTTCGTAAAGGGTCTTGTATCGCTGATAAATGGTGCGCAGCGAAGCAATGGTTGGCGTCGACACCCCCAGCCTTGCGCCGACATAGCGCAGCAACTGCCGGGGAAGGGTGTTGAGTTGGTCGAGGGTATGACCGCTGGCGCGAAGAAAGACCAGTTGGATGGCGGCTCCTGCGCGGCCGTCACGCCGGAATTTCTGGTTGATCGCGAAGATATCGCTCTCGGTCAGCGCGAAGTAGCGGTCGACGTCGAACTCTGACAACCGCGTGGGCAAGGAGTCCTTTCCCACATAGCGAAATTCCAAGCCCGGCATCTTCAGCCCCCATCAAGGTGGCGCGATCCGAAATCGCGGGCGAACATCGTACTCCTGAAGTCACTTGAGGACAGCAGACAATTGTCGACAAAGACCTGGGAGCCTTATGAATAAAGGCCTTGTGGGGAAACCGCCAGATTTTGCACGAAAAGTACGATTACCCCTGAACGGGTGACGTGCCAAGCGCCTGGATGTGGACATGCCGTCTACAAGCGAATCCATGTCGTCCGTCACGACGGTCTTGTCAGAGTGTACGGGTCCGATTGCTTTGATCGCTTATTCAGGCACATAACCAGGGCGAGTTCTCCTCGCTATGGCAGCACCATTGGTCGCTTGCTTAGTGCTGATGAGCGGCAGATTCTTGCGCAGAATGCAGAACAACTGGTCGCGCGATTTGAGGCGGAGTTTCAGCATGCGCAGGAAAGGTTGCGCCGCCACTCCCGCGGAGCGCGCCCGCTTGTTCAGTCCGTGCGGACAGGCGCAATGTTTATTGCGAGGCCGTCGGCTGCGCGTGACGTGCCGGCACCGGGACCAACAGCCGCAGAACTGGCGGCTGTCGAGAGCGAAGCAAAGCAGTTGGTGCGGGCAAGGTATGGTGTTGATCCTGACGCACCAGGCTGGCAGGGACTCGTCATGGCATGCCAACGCGAGTTGCTCGCAAAGCTGGCAGATACAGACGCCCTACGGGAACGGACCTCAACGATGGACGGGACGGGCAGTCGAGAATGAACAACTGCTTCCGTCCACCAGCACGTCGATGTGCCTGACAGTCGAAATGTGCTCTATGGTTAACATAATATACATTATGCGCGTCAGGACGGTAGGTTTACGGCTGTTGCGTTGCTGGGCGCTCGAGGCTGCTCTTTGGCGCTACGCTGACCTGGTTCACCGCTTCAGCTGCTCAAAATGGCTTAGTAAGTCAGATGGCAATGACTGCTTGATCGAGTTGAGACGGCCTGCAAAGTATCTCGCGTCAAAGTGAGCACCAAGTTCGCACAGGGCTCTGCACACATCCCACTTCTTTGTTTCAATGGCTTTTGCTAAGGGCGTGGAAAAATCAAGTGCTTGCACATTCAGGTCCGCGTATCTTGTCGACAATAAAAACACTGTCTTCTGTTCAAAGCCTGTCGGCTTGTAATCGTCCTCGCACAAGTGCCACAGAAGGTGTGTAGCAGATTCCTCTGAAAACTCTGGTTCGTGCTCAGTAATCAGGTGGCATAAGAGATCAAATCTACTGGCAATGGCAAGGAGATGTTCTAGTTCCACGCCGTCACTGTCGAGATGGTTTACGAGACTTGGTCGGTCGCTAAGAAAATGGACCGCTGCAGCCAGCATTCGCCTATCCAACAATTCTCGGTAAAGCACCGAATCGTCTAACGCCCTTCCGGGCTCCTCTACAAGTTGCTCCACCGCTTCCAAAGCAATCGTCAAGGCGGACTGCAGCGCAACCATTGGTGAGGACTCAGCGGCAATCACAACATCTCGCAGGTCGTCCGCCAATTCGTCTACTGCCTGGCTGTCATCTTCCTCTTCGAGGCCTGCTCTGAGATCCCCCATATGCTCATGGAAAGCAATAGCAAGCAACTGCGGCCCCAATACCTGCATATGCGGTTCAATCCACCGATTGAAGATGTCTGCCGCCCACCGCATCCTTTCTAGAACACTGAGGTTTTCGTTCCATGATCGAATTGCATCACGAAGCTCGGGCTCACGCTCCACGACTGCACTCAGGAACTCTGATTCCATTAACTCGCCGGGGCTAACTTCCAACTTGATCTCGCCCGTATCGATTTCGGCAACTAAGGCCCCAGGCAACCCAACGATAATGTCGCCTTCCGAGTCAATATCCTGACCAAGAAGAACTCCCCACTTGGCCAGATTTGGGTCTGCAAGTGGCGCAAGGGCTGCAAATGCGTCGAAGATGCTAGCGAACCTTGCAATGACTAAAGAAACCGTATCGTGATCCTTCGGTGGGATGTAACTGCTGACCTTCCATAATGTGTGATAGGGCCCCTGGATTGCGGTCTTGCCGTCCAAGGTTATGGCGTTCACGCACGGTTTAGACTCCATTCCGAAGCCTGCCGCCGACAATACACCACTGTCCAAGGCAAACGCCGCCTCTGACGTGGAAATACCGCCGATCATGCCCACGCTCGAAAACATCTTGGTGATGGCGAGGATCTCGCTGTCGGCACGCGCTCGATCAGACTCCTCGCGAAAGGCTGGATCAACTAATACTGCGATACCGTTGACGAGCGCAAGATCGAGTGACCGCTCCTCCAGGATGGCCTGGACTCCGGAGAAATCGGCAGCAATTCGGCGGATCTGCCCCGGATTTTGATGAACCGGAAGTCCTGTACTTCGAAGCCGCCTTCCTGGTTCATGGCTTCCAACCAAGAATCGCACATGCAGCTGAGCGTTGCCGAGTAGAAATGGCAGTGAAAGCAACCACTCGCCTTGATCGGGGAAAAAGTGATCTCCAAGGAGAGCGATGGTTAGCTCAGATTTCTGAGCGAGCCCGGGCCTGAATGTCATTATCCATAGTGCAATCGCAACCGGCAGCTCCATAGCAGCCATTGCGGCTTCAAGATCACGTTGCTCCACTGGAGGCCAAACTTCTGCCAAGTACTGCAGCGTCAGGGACTCTAATGACTGGTGCTTTTCAAGAGGGCTCATCGTTCGGATCAATAGTCTAGGATGCTGCTTTGAAGTTCAAAGTCGAGCCGTGAGAGTTTGCAGCAACCAAGCGTTGCTCGGAAGCATAGTGACAATCCAGAGCATGCCGCAAGAGTAATCGTGTCGCAGAACCTCGAGCGATGCCAACGCTATCGTGCGTCCCTAACTCAGGGGGCTTGAATAGGAGCAACCGGTTCCATGATCTGGAGTCCAGATTCATCGACGTACAACGACTCTCGTCCACTTCGCATCTCAAATTTAGGTGATTGACCAGTCATGATCCTGTTCGAGCTAGCACAATTCTCTGAACTCCCCTCGTTGCTAAATGACGAAACGCGCGCGATGTCGTTGTACGTCATGCAAAACATGCACGGGCTGATCAAGATCGGCCGTAGCGGCAATCCAGCTCAGCGCCAGCAACAACTGCGAGTGGTCGGCCAGTGTGCGATTAGCCTTGTCGCTGTTTTTCCTGGCGCTGGCCATTTCGAGGAGCTCGCTCACTCGCAACTGAGGAAGCACCGCGTTGCATTCGAATGGTTCCGAGGCGACCGTCTTGCTCGTCGAGCCGTCGAAGATTTGTTCGGTGAACAGTTTGTCTGGCCCTTTGAATACCAACAGGATGCGGCCACAGCTTGGATCGAACGCCAACTCGACGCAGGTGTAGATCGCTACTGGCGCCGCAGGGAGCGACGAGTGATCAAGCTGCTGAAGTCCGCTGCGTTGGGGATCGGCGTCTGTGCACAGTACGGTGATGGTCACTACCAGCTTGACGCGGACATTGGCTTGCTACAGGGCTACCCGACCGTCTGTATCGACTCGCGCAAGGGTGAAACGATCGTTACCGGGCAACGGGACGGCGATCGCAAGCGAAGCGAGGTTCCCCGATACACCCGCTCGATGGACGATGCACAGACCCTATGGCTACCAGACGTCGTAGTCGAACACCAGGCCACCTATAGGAGGCCTGTCGACTGTTGTCTCGCCGCGCTTTGTGATCGTTGGGCACTTGATGTTGAGCGCCTTGCGCCAGCAAGGGCTTGGAAATAGGCCGCGCGGAGTTCATTGGCTCGTCGCTTCGCACCTGCCCCTATGCTTGGTTGCGGGTGTTCAGCCGCGGAGCGGCGCAAGGTGTCTAGAGATTAAGCCTGCCCGTTAATTGCATTTGGTGTGCGCAGGGGGTATAGACGTCTACAGCGGCGACAGCCGATTCATTGCGCCTGGCTGTCAACTTTTTGCTCGACGCATCGGATTCCCGGCGGCTTCATCTAGGAGCCCAACTTGACTCCTGTGAATGCCACCTGGGCTTAAACAGGGCGCCGATCTTCCGTGGCCCATAACCCGCGTCGCCGGGCAATCCGAAACAGCTGGTAGTCGGTCTCCAGGCCCATCCAGGAGCGCAGATCGTTCTGACTGGTGTTCGCCACCAGGTTTCTGAGCGCGAAGGTATTTCTCAAGATCGCTGCGCCTTTGTCGGCGCCGGCATAGCCAACAGCGACGAGTGCGGTGCTAATCAACGAGTACACGCTGTTCTCAGCGAGAGGCTCATCGATTGGATCCGGATTCAATCCGCCCGTGCTGGATGGAAACAAGAAGGTCCAGTCGTCCCCGCGAAGATGCAGGCACTTAATCCAGTCGGCCAACGGCTCTACGCACCATTCAGCCAGCGGAACGTCGTGCACTTTTCGCGAGCCGCTAGGAGTGGCTGGAGTGACCAGGCGTTTTTTTTCACCCTTGGCCAAGTGAACATCTTGCAAACGCATATGAATGCCTTCGTACAGCGTCAGGCCGGCACCCGCAAACAACGCCAACATTGCCCGATTCCTGCAAGCGGTCCAAGTGTCGGTTGGCATTTGGAGAATGTGTCGCCGTAGATTTGCATCCTGCTCCGCATCAAGACACTCCGGAAGCTTGTCGGCCGACCTATCAGCACCTCGCTCACTAAACTGCTTGAGCAGTTCCGACGAAGGGTTCGAATCACGCAACCCAAGCGAGACAAGCTGATCGATCACGTCACTGATCAAGCGCACATAACGCTGGGACGTACTTCGATTCGGCTCACCGGTCCCTGCACTGTTGGTGAGCGACGCCAAGAACAATTCGATTTCTGCGCTACCAACGGTGAGTACCGAGAGAGGAACCTCACGCGCATATAGAAACTTCAGGAACTTGCCATACATGGCTAGCCGCTGCTTCCGCGTTTGATCGCTCAACGCTTTGCCGTTGGCATTGCAAAGCTCACTCTGCCACTGTTCGAAGGCGGCGGTGCTCGCTGAATCCCAATTCAAAGTCTGATCGCTCATTGCTCTCGGTTTCCGTCTGTGTTCGAGGCGGCTGAAAACGACGCTTTTGGACTAAGCTCGATGCTGAAGCAGTTGCTCAAGCCTTCCCGGCACGGCGCCCTTGTCGACACCCTTCGGAAGGAATGCGTCTGGATCGTTCGCAGCATCTCGCAGGCAGGCAACTACCTCATCAACCTCCGCGGGCCGATTCTCCAGCTTGCATGTCATAGCGAGTCCGACAAGCAACGCCCGATCGTGTTCGGGCAGGCTGTCGATTGCTGGTAACACGAGTTGCAATCTTTCCTTTGCTCGCTCCCCTGCACTACTACCGGCTTGGTGCCCCAAGAACGCGCCACCAGCTGTCAACAGGACAGCAAGAGCCAGGAGTCCTTTCCATTTCGATCGAATACTGTTCCACATAGTGCGGTCACCGCCTAAGAGCCGCCGGCCGTACGCTCAGCAGCGAAAAAAATATTCCGTTAGGAAAACACGTACACGTTGAAGAACTGACCAACCTTGCTGACGTCACGTTCCACCACAGCCGTTCTCAACATTTCAAGATGCTTGGCCATGGTCTCTAGTGAGTAGGCCGAGAGCCCAGGCTGCGCTTCGTCAAGTCGATCTTGATGCGTTTCGCGAAGATAACCTGCGTCATGCTCAGTTTCATCGAAGGGTTGCGCGAGCTCCTTCAGCGCGCGCGCTGCGATGGTCAGAACGCCAGGGGCACTAATCACCATCCCCCCTCCCCTGTTCGGACGACGTGCCGCTTCCAATAGAAGTTCTCCCAGGGCACGCATGTCAATGTTTCCGTTCCCACAAGCTGCTCGCGAATCCGTGCTTACGTCACTGGGAAGGCGCGGATGTTCCACTCCCTCGAATACACCAGGTGGAGCGTCAGGCCAATCCCGCCGGATTGCAGCGAAATCGCCCTCCTGCCAGCAGCGTAAGAACTCAATGCCTTCGGTCGTCTGCACTGCAAATTGAATCGCTGCAGTAGCGGCGCTGTCAGACTCAGCCATATTCTTCCTCTCCTCTATTCGCCAGCTGCAAGCGCAGTGCGAGCGGGCCCCTGTTCTTTGAAAGCTGGTTTTGGGCGAATCGGAGATTCGCCTCAGCTTTGGGTTACAAGCGCCTGTGCGTATATAACCCACCTTGCAGTAACCACTCAATCACCCTAGTGGAATCTCGGCACCGGCCGCAAACACTGCTTCGTAATCACCCATACACCGCTTCAAATTCTGCCTGTCAACTACGCGGATGCAAGTCTACTCAGCGCTGCCTCCGAAAACCCTTCGGTTCCTGTCAAGAATCAGCAGCGCTGGTGGCTAGGAGCTGACAATCTATTCAACCCTAGCCTGGTGCCCTACACTTCGTCGCGCAACCGCGTCGATTACATCGAGGAGCGTATGAACAGGAAGGATCTGGCCAAGGCAATTGCGAACCACAGCAACACTTCTTCAGCGCAAGTCATCCGCTGGTTGGACGCATTTGAAAAGGTGGTTGCCGATGCTGTTGCAGGGGGCGACGTTGTACAGATCATGGGCTTCGGCACGTTTTCGGCTACACGACGACGCGCACGAAGCGGCCGCAATCCTGGTACCGGAGAGAAGATTCAGGTTCCGGCTGTAACAACCGTTCGATTTTCCGCCGGCAGCCGTTTCAAGCAGGCTGTAAACCGCGAGCGGAATTCACCGTAGACAATTTTGTCCACGTGCTTATGCGGCCCAGCCAGCGCGAACATACCGGCGAGCCGATTCCTCGCTCCCACGAACGACGACTGACTCGTCGTTCAGCATTCCCGGGATGTCGTAATGCTCGACGAAGTCCGCCAGGCTCTCACTGAGTTCACGGTAGTTCACGCGCCTGGTGTCCAGGACATCGAACTTGAGTATCTCGCCAGCGTAGGAGCCCTCAGTGAGTTCCGCGCCAGCTCGTTCGATATCAGCAAACTTCGCCTCGATGACTCTCCCGACGGCGAATTGAATTGCTTCCGCATCGAATTCGGACGTGAGTCTTCGGGTACTCTCAGCAGTGGCGACTCCCTCAAGCGATTTGAGTACGAAGACGAGCGAAAACGACGGCGGAGTATCCGCCTCGTCGTGCCGCGCGATGATCCTGCCCCAGTCCATTGAGACCGTTGCAGCCGGCTGGCCAAGCTCGGCAAGGAGCCCCTGGCGACGTGCGTCATAGGAACGATGTCCTTTCCGAATGCCTAGGCACTCGAGTTCCTGAACGACAATGTCATCAAGCAGGAACTGAGGAAGCGCAATCTGTGGCCAGCGCCTTATGTCTTCGGGTTTCAGCCCATTGCGAATGAGTTGTGCAGCTTGCTCACGCGATTGAACACGGATCGCCATGTCTCTCCTGGGCCCTTAGCCTTGTACTGGTCTTTGTCTGTCGCCCCACCCGAGGGAGGCCGCAAGTATCTTCTCACCGGCTTCTTCCCCCTGCCATCTCGAAACGCGTCGTATTGGCGGGCTTTTTCCAACTGCAGTAGCACACACCTTTATCGATCTGGCACGAGAATGAAAAAAGGCCACCCCGGGGGGGGGGTGGCCTTGTTCACGCTAATACGATCAAGGATGCAGTTAGATGCATCCGTCGCAGGACTGCCGTCCTGAAGGGCAAGCGCTGCTTTACTGCGTCACCGGCAGTTCCCGACTGGGGATTGCCAATCCACGCTTAGGCGGAACCTCGCGCAACTTTGGTAGCACCAAGACGTTGCCGCGCCTCCGCGCAGGCGTCTGCAAGCAAACCGCGGGACAGCCCTTGGAAGTCAGTTTGCCCGACTAGATCCTCCCACCGGCCGCTCGATGAATGTCCGCCGCAGTGTGCAGAGCCGACTTCGATACCGGCATGCTCGATCACAACCGACACAGCGACTGCGCTGGAACGGCCATTGGCGAATTCGAACAAATCAATGACGTCGAAAAGCGCTTCGCCGCTCTCAGGGGCCGGGAAAAACTCGTCACGGTCGACGATCACCTTCGCCGTGATGTCCCCGATCTCCCGGCGCACCAGCACTTCAGCGCCATAAGGCGATGACTCGAGTATGGCGTACCCTTTGTTCCGTAGGTCCATTGAGACATTGACGATGTCTTCCTTGACCGACGAAAGCAAGAGACTCATGGCCTTATCCTCGGCCAGTGTGAGCTCCGTATCGAAACTGCGGTCAGCCTCCATCGAGTTCTCGTGCACATAGTTGCTACTACGCAGTGCAGAGATGCTGATCGTCTCACCCTTGTCGATCGCGGAGAGAGCGAGCCCAAGAAATACCGGGCGGTCGCGCAATAGCCGCTTTGCGACAACACGATCAGCAATCTTGCCAGTGAATCGCATGCCGTCACCCTGGCAGTGCGAAAGGCTCCACAGGATGTCATCGATCGGGTACCCCAAGCTCGCCAAAACGAACTGGAAATATTGCTTGATGATTTCGTTCATGATTCCGAATCTCCAAAACAATAGGGGCCGACGATCGTCGGCCCCCAATATGCACACGGGTTACTTCACATAGATCGCGTCACCGAACATCGCTGCTGCCGCGAGCAATGCCGGGAACGCGAAAACGACGAGTACCCCACCAAACACATGCACGTTCATTCACTTCTCCTAGAAGAGGCGAAGACATGCTCCCCGATGCTGGGGAACAAAGTCCCCGCAACGGGTTGAAAAATGTCATTAGAGCAGCCAGTTCACGGCCCCTTGGAGGGACGTAACCGTGAACACCAACTGCATCGCTAGCAGGCCGAACGCCCGCTTCTTCAGCGCGAACACGATCCAAAGGACGTTGGAAACGAGCCAGATAACCCAGCCGTAGGCTGAGTACGCAGACTTCTGCGCCAACACCTCCGCACCAAGTACGCCTAGGCCGGCTCCGCACCACTCAACGAGCAACAGCGGCCGCGCCCAAACTTCCGACTTCCACAGCCGAAGCCGTTCACCGATCGACCGCATCAATTGTGAGGTCATCGAGCGGCAAGCCCCAGGATCTCCTCATCAGAGAGCAAGGGAACGTCGTCATATGCCTCGATTGGGATGAATGCATGGATCTCCGCAGTAGTCTGCTCGGGCATGCTCTCCATCGACATGACAGTCGTGGGTTCCGAGAACTTGCCCGGTCGACGAGACTTGGCCACGCCTTTCTGAGCTCGCAGTTCTGCGCGCTGGGCACGCTCAATTCGGCGTTGCTCTTTCACATACTGCTTCTCGAACGACTTGCAGACCGTCGCATAGAAAGGGGCCGGATCGTAGTTCGGAACATCCATTGCGACCGTCGAAACCGTAAAGAAGTCTCGTCGATTTGATGGATTGCGCCGCGCCATTTCTGCTTCGAACGCCGACTCCTTCACCTTGCCCCTTGGGGGAGTTTGAGTAACAGGCATTACGCCTCCACGAAGTACTCGGCGAAAGGAGACGTCGGGACCATCTTGGTGAAGCCCTGACTGGAGAACTTGGTTTCGTCCAGCAGAAGCGACTCATCAACATGTGCCTCGAGGTCTTCTAGGTAGTGAAACCGGAGGAAATCGCCTTCCGGCTTCACGATCCCCTTGTCACCGATGACCTTTCCGAACTTAAAGCCCATAACGAGGGTTTCGCCCTCGGCGTAGGCCCTCAATGCTGCGTTATGGACATCCTGAAACTGCATGATCTTGATCCTCCTGTGTACGCCACAGGCAGACCCACTTCCCGCACGGGAAATGTGTCTCCCGTGGGGATTGACTGAATGCGTCAGCTCGCATCTCGGACATTTCGTCCAAAATTCCTTCCCGGCATTTTTTGCGCCTGTTGCCAGACCGGTTTGCCAATAGCCCTCGCTCGAAGGTCATTGGCGAACCCGGTCGAGGGTTCGCGGCAAGTCTTTCCGACGTCGCGTGTCAGCTCGTCTGGTTCAGTTCGCTACCCGGACGAGTCTCCACGTAGCGCGAATATGAGCCGTCTCCATTGAGAGTGCGCATGAACGCCGGCGCCGGACCATAGAACAGCTCCATGTGGGCAAGCTCAGCGGCGAAACAGAAAGCCGTCGGACAGCTGACAAGGATGCAATCACCCTCTGCGTAGGTGAACACCTTCCGCTGAATGACGTTGACCCACACGCCAAACCATTCGGCGTCCTGATCGGTCGAGTACCGTTGGTACTCACGCAGCGTTGCGTCGAACGTGAAGCTTGAGCTTGGCCTAAACCAGCGCTCGACCTCGTTGCCGCGCTGATTGGTTTCGCGCGGTGCGGACTTCAGTGCACGCTTCAAATGTCGGAGGCGTCGCTGGCCACGCGCGTAACTCAAACGAGTATTTGGTACACCAGGAAACCAAGGATAGTCAGCGCGCCGGCGGTACAGCTCTTGCCGGGCCAGTAGATCGTCGATCAAGCCCTGCAGCTCGGTCTTGTTGAGGCGGCGGGAACGGCTGCACAACCGCTTCGGTTTGCTGCTGAAGGAGTTATGAATTGAAGGCATGGTTTCTCGCTGGAAGATGCAGAGAAAGCCATACCCAGCGCGGGAATGGCTTCCCCGCTTGGGTGATGTAGATGCGATGCCGCAAAACAAAAACTGAGTTTTTCGGCGTGCGACGTGAAACTGCAGAAACTGTCGGCCGCGCAGCAACCTACAGTCTTAGGCTAGTGGCCCTAGCTGGCATGACGAGCGTCGTCGACACTCACTATGAGACGAGGATACCTCACCCTGTTCACGGGCGTCAACGAATTGAGTTCCTGTTAGGAAGCTCTATCGCGGCGCCAACCTGGCGGACAAGCCGGCTTCTGAACCGATCGGCTCGACGCTGCAGCAACGAAAGCCCCCCCTCTTTAGTTGGGTGCGCGCCGTCAAAACTTAGTTAACCGGTAAATATCGCTTAATACCGTCTTAAGCATCTTTTATTTCTGGACGAAAAAGGTGTAG
This sequence comes from Ralstonia sp. GX3-BWBA, assembly GCF_003290055.1. Lineage (NCBI taxonomy): Bacteria > Pseudomonadati > Pseudomonadota > Betaproteobacteria > Burkholderiales > Burkholderiaceae > Ralstonia > Ralstonia sp. GX3-BWBA. Next base: position 136,415 of record NZ_QMKS01000029.1, read on the forward strand.
ATAACCTTATTACCCCCCTCCACCGGGGTATTAAGTTTAGTCTCGATAAGCTCGATATTTCGATCTATTAACATTTCCCTGGAATCGTGTTGATACCCAGGAGCCCCACTTCGGTGGGGTATCGAACCTAGCGGTAACTGAAAGGCAGGCCTCAAACACGGAAGTTACAACATTCGTCAAGTCGCGCAACTCGACGTTGACCCTATAGCGGTTGGAATACCCCCCAGCTTGGAAGCCGATTCGATGTTTCTCATCGAACGGCAGGCTGACAGAATCAGCCCATGATCGCATCTGAACTGTTCTTCATGGGCTTGATGGATGTCTCCCTGGATTCACGGGAGGGATATCGGTCGATCTTCCACTATTGGGAAAGCGAAAAGTACCGCGGCGTTGATGAAGTCGTGCGACAAGAAATTCTTGCCGCTCCGACATTGCGTGAACTCAGGAAGATGCTTCGGCGGCTACCTGAGACGTGGCGCAAAGATTGGAAACAAGTGCGCGGGCGGGTGTTTAGGAGTGCTCTCTTGTATGCGGTTGAGAGCCACCCCGACCTGCAGAATGAACTGGTCGAGCCCGGCAGCCTGATCGAAGCATGCAGTAGCTGGGGAATTCCAGATGCCTTCGTGATGAACGAACTCAAAGCCGTTCGTCAGGAGATCGAGAGTCCTTTCAGATTGTTGGCAATTGGGTCCGTCGACGCACCACCCGAACACGTTCAGGTAACGCTTGAGCGATTGATTGGCAAACGCAGCGACTGCCAGTACGTGACCTTTGCAGGGCGACGAATGGATGTCGGACTACATCTTTGGGCTGCCCAGAAGATGTACCCCATTCATTACGTTAGAACGAAGTTGAACAGTGGAATCGATGGACATGTTGTACAGCAACTCATTGCCAAAAGCACGCACGTTGTCTTCTTCACTCGTGAAGGCACAGCTCCTGACGCGGATTACATCGAACGAGCTCGACGGCAAGGCTGCTCGGTTCGACTCTCCCAGTACGCCCCGCCTAACGTTGGTCGATCCGTCACCGCAACGGGTGCCCGCACTGGACGCTCAGCCGCTGCCGGCACGTCCAGCACAACAACGCAGCGACGACCTCTTCGAGTCGTTCAAAAGTCGGGGGTTTAGTGTCTTGCGCGAAAGCGAAAGCGCTATCGGCCTGATCAAGCACGTGCGCTCAAAGGGCCGAATCGCCTACACGATTGACCTCACGATTAGCCTCGATAGCAGCGCGACAACGATTGCTGCCGAGGGCGCGTACTGCCTTGCGCTTGAGGATGACATGCAGTTTATCTGTCGCTCCTTCCCGCTCGAGGCGCCGGCCCGCGAGATCGAGGCCTATTTCGCCCGCGAATACGACCCGCAAAAGCACGCTCCGCTGGATTGAGTTCGCTTGGGCGGCAAAATCGCCTTCTTCCATCGGTGCATTGAGCAACAGCCTTCTGGCCAAACCGATGAGAGGATCATTTGTCCGCCAATCCTGAAGTCCGCATCGGAAGTCTCCGCATAAGACTCGCTGCCTTGCGCGAAGCGCCGGCACGCTACTCACACGCGTTCGCAGAGGCGAAAGTTGATCCCGGCCATGGCTGGTGCCTCTGTGGTCCAGTTCCCCAGCGACTGGTGATCCGACGCAAGTCAAACAGTGGCTCGGCTGCAGTTTTCTTCTTGGCCGGCTGGCCAGATGAAGGTGAAGCTCATGACGTTCTGAGCTGCCCCTTCTACAAGGAACCGGAGCATGAGTCGGGGCAGTCTTCCGAAAGCAAGTCATGCTTTTCTGAAGACGCAGACGGGACGTTCCACATCACTCCGGCCTACTCGGTGTCGCTCAAAATCAATGCGGCGACGCGCACCCCGGATCCCATCGAACAATCTGACAAACCCTCGACATCGACACGCGGATCCACGCTTCTCGCCACGCTCCAATATCTTTGGAACAAGGCGGGGCTGCATCGCTGGCGAGCAGGCTGGGAACGAGATTGGGGCCGAGTGCGATACGAACTGGAATTGACCGCGCAAACTGGGAAAATCGGGAAGCGCTCACTGCCTGACGTTCTGTACATTCCTCCACGATACTCGCCGGCATCGGCCGACCGGAACAAGGAGTTACTGAACGCTCGCCTTGAGCCGCTCTTCACTTCCACGAGAGCCTATCTGGACGCCCAAGCCAGGCTTGCAGCCGGCAAGTCGGCGACGGCCGTCAAGGAAACGCTCTTCATCATTGCTCCGCTCAGATCGGTCAAGCCGGGAAAGTACGGCAGCCATGTACTCCAACTCGGACACATGGGCCAACCGGTGTATTGCAAGGCGCCCCTTTTGGCGCGACTGGAACGAAGGTTCGGCCGGGTGTTGAACACACTATCGAGCGGAGAAGGCCACGTTGTAGGCATTTTCCAAGTCGAAGGAACGACGCACGGGAATCTACAGCTGATAGATGCCGGCCTCTTGCGCGTGTCGACTCGGTTCATCCCGGTGGAATCCTCGTACGAGGAAACGGTCGCAGACGCACTTGTAGCCGCCGGCCGCGACTTCACCAAACCCATCCGCCTTGAGATCAGCGACGACACCTTAGCCGGAAAGGTGCTCCCCGACTTCATTTTGTACGACACGTCCGCGCGCCGATGCTACATGGAGATTTTCGGGGTGCAAGGGCGCGAAGACTACGATGCGCGCAAAAAAGAGAAACGCCGTTTCTACGAACAGAAGGGTGTAATGCTGTGGGATTGGGATCTTTCCTCGACTGCTGAAATGCCCACACTCCCGACTCGAGTCGAGGGACGCGCAAGCCCCACCTAGGGAAGGAGCGTCGCCGGCCGCCTGGGCCGGTGTGGGGTGCTGCAGCATAGCGTCCTACTCGCTCTTGCACTCCCATTGCGCATTCGCTACAGTTGGCTCGGGCCTATCGCCCAGGGCCCTCGCCCCGAGTTGCAGCCGACTCCAGAGACGCGACCAAGTGTCGCGAAAAGCATTTCGATCGACAAGTGATCTCCATCGTGGGGCTTCGCTTCGTAATCGGCTGAAAGCGAAGAACAAGCGGAGATTTCTATGTCGTTCCAATTGCGCCGTCGCGCAGACCTTCGGGCGAGCATGCTCGCCATCAAATCGGCAATCGCCGAGAACATCCCTGTCAAGGAACACCATCTGAATGAAGCGATCGCGTTCGGCTATGGCCTGCCGACGTACGCATCGCTGGTTGCCTCCCTTGCGTCAGGTCACACTTATGCGCCAAGCGATTTCCGACACCTCGCATTTCTCGAGCACTTGGAGACGTTGTCGGACGACCGCCCTATGGCTGAGTCCGCCGCCGCAGCCGCCTGCGGTATCACTATCCAAATCGACATCACCAAACGCTCGCCGGAACGCCAACGCTCTGACGACTATCTCGACATCGCATACGACGTTGATCTGATGGTGAACGGACTGTCACCCGAATCGCTCGAGGCCTCCCCCACCTTTTTGGTCCCGTCGAATTTCGGCGGGCCACACATCCGCCTTGCGTCTGCTTCGACGCACAAGGTAGACGGTGAGTTTGCCGTTACGCGCAACCGCAACAAGCGCGACCTGGTGAGCGTGAAACTGATCCGTGGTCAGTGGGCGGGCGGTCTGTTCCTGGACATTCGTCCAGATGCGGACGCTGCACGCTACCTTCGCTCTGCCAAGGCGGCCCTAGTTCGGGAGATCATTCAGGTGGTGAATCCATGGGTGAACTGTCGAATTTTCCGTCCGGACGCGTACGATTACGGCGCGTGGCGCGTGGAGATGTCGCTTGGCCAAGCTGGTTTGGCCGCTCTCGGCTCCTCGCGGTTGGTGTTTGACATTCCCCGTCACCAGGAGCGCCTGGTCGTTCCCGACAAGGAATATCTGTTCGACATCAACCCTGCTCAGGCGAAGCATCTCGGACAGTTCCAGGACGGCATTTGGGCCGCTGATGTCTACTCGAACGGCATCTCTGAGGATGCCAACGATGTGAAGATCGACCAGCTTCGCAAGCAGTTTGTGCGCAGCGTGTACCAGAAGCTGGCGCCTGTTTAGGCTTGGCGCCAGAACCCCCGCTCACTGGCCAAACCAGCCGAGCGGGGGACGGTTCGGTCAGCAGGTACGTTGCGAGCCTACGCCTTTCGATGCATCTTCTGGCGTCTATTGTCGGTCGTACAATGCGCTGAAAGAGCCAACGGAGCGGCAATGAAAACCTCGACGACTTCCACCGGCGCCGCAGTGGCCATAGGGGTTCTTGCCATAACTGCTCATGCCCAGAAGATCCCCCCCGCGGACGTCTATACGCCTCCGGCTGGGTTCATCTCCGGAAGCCGTTTCGAAGCGTTACCCGCCCCGGCTCGGCTGCATTACCTGGAGGGGTTGATGGACGGCTTCTTGTTCGCACCGATGCTTGCAGCTCGAGGCGACCTCGACAACACGCGCACACAGAAACTCAGCCAATGCAACGAGGCCATTGGACTGACAGACGTTCAGCTACTCAAGATCGTCGACGAATACATGGCGAAGCATCCGCAAGAATGGGGGGCGCCGATGCATGACTTAGCCTATTCGGCAATCGGTCAAACTTGTTCAAAGGTCGGGCGCTCTATCTACTAGGCATGAAGGCAGGAAGCTCCTCCGAAGCCTTTCGAAGCTGCGGAGAATCACTTTCGGGGTGCCGATTGACCCGGGCCTTTCGATCGCCCAGCACTACATCAGCCAATAGGGGATATCACAGTGGGAGAAGCAAAACAGAAAAGGCTGCTGGCCGCAAGCGGCCAAGAAGCCAAAGCATCAGCAGTTGCGGGCCCCTGGCAACTAAGCGACTCGAATACACAACTCGAACTCGAGGCCTGGTTCAAACAGCGCGGCATCGACCCTTCAAAGCCCGGATTGCATGACACCCCGGCGTTTCTCGTCGCAGAAGCACAAGCTCCGGCGGCAATGAATCTCGTTGCTCGACTTGTCGAAGCAAGAAGCTACTCTCCTGACGAGCTAAAGCACGCTGAGCACAGGATCCTGGTGGCTGCGAGTGCCATCGCAAATCGTGTGGCTCGAGATGGCCGCCCTGGATTGTGCGTTACCGCGTCGAGCGTTCTCTCGAGGATTCTGGACGAGCTTCACGTCTGGAACTACACGGCGAAGAGCAATCTGACCATTCACTTCCCACACTCGGTATCGGCTAGGCCCCGCTACTTCTACTCCATTGATGAAGGCAACTTCATCGCACCTCACGCAATCGTGGTCGCCCCTCCATTCGCGGTGGTAGACGTCACCGTGAAGTACCAGGCATACGACAACCCTGCGATGTCGGCATATCTACCAGAGGTGGCAGCTTCGAAGGATTTTCGCCCATACAAAGTCAACCCCGATGAGCTAGCATCGCCCGTGGCACGCGCCCAACTTAGGCAACTAGGCATGACTGTTGAAGCTTTTATGACGCGCATGAGGTCCTCCACGGTGGAGCTCATGAAGCAGTTGCCACCGCGCGAAATCGAACTTACCGGCGGGCGCCTGGGTTACGCGGTGATGGGCGTGGCGGGCTACCAGGAACAACTCCGTGATCTTCCCTCCAACGCCATGATCGATGGAATGCTGCCGATGGAAATTTTCGAGAAGGACGTGCTGCCAAAGATCTGAATTCACGCAGCATGATGGCTCCCCACCGTCGCTGGCCGGGTGCAAGTCAGAAGCCTATTGCTTGGCAAGCCATTCCCTGTATCGCAATTCGAGCTCATGTTTCACGCCTGCGATCTGCTGCTGCACGGGTCGAGCGTCAGTACGAGCCTCTGCCACGCGCTGCGCTGAATTGATCACCTGCCATGCCGGGTAGTCATGGAAGGGGTTCAGGCCCATCAAATTGCCGTCGAGGCCATTCGGAAGCGGCGGCAGTATCTTCAGGCGGCAATAGAGAGCGCTCGCACGCTGCAGATCCCAATCGGATTTGTAGAGCAGCAACGCACTGAGCGCCAACAGTGCGGGTCCCATCGGCCCCCATTCGGTAGGATGCTTGTGAACTATCGCCGGCGGTTTCGATCCTGGACCGAAGAGATGGGTGGCAGCGAAGCTGGAAAGCTTACAGGCAGCCTCATACTTGTCCTGCAGACACGACGGGTCTAGCACGACCTCTCCGGCATACTGAGCCAACAATCGCAAAGGACGTTCGATCGACTGGCGCCTATAAAAGGCCCACGGCACACCTAGGCTGAATAGATGCTCGTTGCGACGTGCCCATTCGGCTTTGGCTGCAGCATCCCAATCAAAGCCAGGCAACGCGCCATGCTCCGGCGCGAATGGCAAGTTGCCGGGCGTCCATGCGCGCGTTGCCTGCATATCGACGCACCATTCGAGCAGCTCGGGCGTGACGTCGAGCGTTATAGCGTGAGCCTCTTTTTCCCGCAGGAACCATAAGCGCATGTCCCGCATGTCGGACTGACTGAATAGGCCCGCCGTGATCCCGCGGCATACCAGATCACGAATGGCCTTTGTGAGTGCCGTCTTGTCGCTGCCGAAGTCGGTCCGGTACTCTGCGCCTCTGACCTTCTGCTCGTCAAAGTAATCGCATAGCGGACTGTGAGGATTGGCGCCGTCTGCCGTGCGAAAGCGGAAGTGGCCTTGTGCGATCGCCTTGCCTGTACTTTTCGAGCGCGCACCTCTCACCAGCCTCGCGCCTTGCGCCCCGCAGCAACTGCATTCAATGTCGCTAGCTGCCTTCGATCGGACCTCTGGCGGCATGTTGACCAGTTCGGGATCGTCCTTGGCTTGATATGCGTTGAGCGCGAGCCATTGCTCTAAATCGAGCTCTCGCCGCGCCTCCCTCGAATACGCGGTGATTGGCATGGGGCCTCTCCTTGTGTCCGCTGTGCAATGAGTGCTTGGTTCGCTTCCCGGCAGGGGATTCCAGCCGAAAAGACGACAACCAGAATTTTCCCATGACAGCAACGGCTTGAGCCGCCTTGCTTCTCACTTTTCTGTGATCGGCGCCAAGGCCTCAGAATTGAAGCAATTCCCAGCCGTCCTCGGCCGCCATGTCACGCCTTGAACTCTTGAACAGCATCGTGTCGATCGGCTCACCGTCTTGACGGCAGCGCTGCAGGAAAACAGTAGCACCCAAAACGAGCAGGATCTTGCTGATGCGGCCGCAGTTTGGACCTCGTGTCTCGCGCCAGATTTGCCCACGCACAATCTGCATTCCTGACACCCCGATTCCTAGGTTGGAGGAAACTCCTGGAGTACAGTCTCCGTGCTTTCGATTCAGGCGCGCGGGTACAGAATGAGAAAGCCAACGAGGGTTGTGGCAACTCCGGCCCCGCCGAAGGAGACAATCTGCTCGAGGCCCGCACCGACATACGCCAGCGCCCCTGTTGCGAGCGCCGAAATGATGGCCGGAGGGGCGACAAAGGCCCAAAACGTCGATTTCCAAAACCTTCGGCGGCTCTCAGCCAACTGCCTCGCTGCCTCTCCGCTGGCCAACATCTGCGCTTGGTGCTCCAGCAGACTGGCATACAAGCGCTGTGCTTGCTTCGTTTCAAATTTGACTGCCGATCTCATCGTCTCCTCCCTACTTCGGATAGCGGCCAGTGAAGGCCACCGTCGCAAACCGCTTGGCGAGAGGCCAAGACGCCACGAAGTAGCCTGCAAGGCCAAGGCAAAGGGGAACGGAAGATCCAGTGACAAACGATCCCAAGGCGCCGGCGATCGCAAGGATCACACCTACTTTGAAGCCGCGTAGGCTGCGCGCGTCGGAAACTCGTTCGATGACTTTCATTGCTGATCTTTCCTAGGATTGGTTGGGTGCTGACTAAACATGCATTGGTCAATGCCGTTCCGCGAGGCGCCTCGCACCATTGCAACGGCCGCTACCATCTTCATCTCGATCAACGCTTTTCTGTCCTCTTGGCGTCTGCAATGTACTCGCCATTTGCACGCTTGAGCCGAAGCACTGGAATGCCATTTCGCTCTTGGCGGTCGACGGACCAGACCTCGGATGTCCGAGCCCCATCCGAACCGTAAAGGACGACGGGCACTTCTTGCGTGTTAGGTCCGATCACTACACAGCCCGAACCGTCCACCGGATGGCCGCCCATGAACCAGAGATGCGTTGAAGGTGGCACGGGAACACGAGGGCACAAATCGCTCCCCATCATGAGCCTATCGTGCCCGCCCACCTCAACCTGGTATCCCGGCGGGATCACGGTTGTCACGCTCGGCGCCCCCGCAGCTTTGTATGCCGCGGCCCCAATGTCGGTAAGCACACCCGCATTTGCCGCTATCGTGGATATGCATGCAGCCATGGCTACCAGCACATCGGCCGCCTTAAGATTCCGATTCATGTTGGACATTTCCCTTCCCATGATCTTTCCGCGTTACAGATCGGCAGCCTGAAAAATTGGCCGCATAACCTGCAAAGGCAGGAACCTGACGCCGCGTTTTCTGGCTTCGGCTGTCACCAACTCATGTCGGTTGATTCGCTTAGGATCGGCTGCAGAGTTTGCCTTGCGCGCGACCCGCAACAAATTTTCAGCAAACTCCCTTTCCAGCTTGTCTTGATGCTTTGCTAGTGCCCCGGATGATCCTTTACCGTGCGCGGCAATCTGAAGTTTGCTCATTCCTAGACGTGCTCAGGCATCTTGCGACGCCTCCATCGCACTTCCGTTCTAGTGGTTGAAAATCGGTTCGATGACCGCATAGAGTTCCGCAGCCTCCCTGCGGAGGGCTGTGCGTTGAATGTCTGTCATCTGTTCCCAGGTTCGCGTCTTGCTCGATGCAGTGAGTTCAATCCCGGATGCTTTGAGTAGATCTGTTCCTGGGTCGAGAAGTGCCTCGAGATAACCGAGCACAGCGTCGCAAAATGTCTCACCTCCGCCGCTACTGCGAAGATCGAGGCGATGTTCCTCCAAGCCAATATAGAAGCGCTCAGCGGCCGCTTTGTCGGCGCTGGAAATCGCGCAGCCAAGCGCGGCTAATTCCTCGTGAGGAAATTCCTTCAGGAGGAGGGAAGCTAGGACCGGGGAAAGAGGCCGTTGTATATCGATCATGGAGCGCTCTCCTCGAGTCTCAGTGGCAACGCACTTCATTCGAACGGGCGTGCTTGCTTTCGCTTGACCAAAGAAACGAGCGTGCCAGCGGGCTGGCTGGAAATCCGAGTCTCCGCCAGCTTCATGGTCCAAGCATCGTAAGCTCCGTGCACAGTACCGCCCGCGTCTACCCATCCACCTGCTGGCCCCATCAACTTCACGTACTCGGGCGCTTTGCTGACCGAAACCGCGCGGTCACTGACAAGCAGAACGTCCCCCAATGTCTCGGCGGCAAACGGTGTGTCTGTGAATCTTGACGCTATGAACTTGGCCTGTGTGCGACTACCGGTATAGCTCGTCGGCACATTGAGCTCAGCCACGGTGCGAGCGTCATCGAAATCGCAGGCTGTGGCAAGTTCAGATGAAATCGCCCAACCTGGTGCCTTGCACGGGTCTTGTCTTGCGTCTGCTGGTGCGAGTCCCAGAGCAATCAACAAAGTCAGAATTGCAGTCATGATTATCCTAGCCGTTGAGGCCTCGCCTCTCGGTTCAGCGGTCTGAACCGACTTGCTTAATTGGTGACGTCGTCATCACCGAAAAACCGCAGCGGGATCCACTTCCCTATTGGGCTTCTGCGCATCGACCAAGAGGGATCCTTCCCTGTCTGCTGCCGGACGTGATCCCCATAGGAGAGCCAAGCAGTCCCCCCTGTCCAGAAACCAAGCAGAAGAAGCAAAAAAGGTAGAACCGGCAAGGTCGCAAGAACCACAGCGCAGAGGATCGATGCGGCACTGGCGAACGCAAAGACTGCCGCAGCCTGAACGCGTGCCCCTGAAAGGTCAGCGTACGCTTGAACGGACTTAGTCGCCGGCGCGACTGCAGCCAAATATTTCCCACCCGAGTCATCAAAGACTCCGGCGGAAATCTGCAGTTCAGCGCGCACTTTATCTGGACCAAAAGTCTTCGCGAGTCCGACGACACCGCCCTCTTCCCTCATCAAAATGACGAATCCGGCATCGATACGCGCAGCGTGCCAGAGCTCTGTCAGGGCATCCCCTCGGGCCCAGCCAGGCGAACGTAGAACCCCTCCGGCCTGCATCTCGCTTTCAAGTGCGGCCCAATCCGGAAGGCCAAATCGGTGCGCCATTCGATCGCGCTCCCTCCACCACGGCCTCGAACTGAAATCTATCTCGTCCATGTTTGTTCCTGTCACCATTTCATTTGCGGCGCGGCCGGTGAACACGACGTGCTGGTCTGGCTTCCACCTTTCCTCGCTGGGCTCCGCGGAGATCTTTTGCCCCTTATGATGGGCCGATATGCCCTGAGGCCGGCCAGTGGCACAGCCTTTCTCGAAAATTTCTGCAGCTGCAATATCGTTTTGCACGGCTCATCTTGTTATTCCTGCCGGCCGCGCCTGGCGCGGTGAATCACCGCTTCTGCGACGCGCGCCCTATCTATGGCCTCCTTCGCTGCAGAACTGGCGGTCCGGCTCGCTACCGAAGCCATGATGAGCGGCAGATTGTCGTCGTCCAGATATGGCTTCAACTCGGCGAGCCTGCCTCTGAGATGGTCGAATTCATCCATTCAAGTTACCAATCAATGAAGGCGGGCATCGTTGCGTTCCACTGTCGTTTTGGACCACGCTTCCCAGGGAGATAGCCCGCGAGTTCCGGTAGACGAAGGTCACGCCTTTCTCTTACCGATTGCGGCGGCTGAGCACCACATGCTGATCGGGCTGCTCCCCGTCTTTTGCGAGTACGGCGCAGACCTCGTATCGCCCTTGATTTGTGGGGAAAATCAGCGGACTTTGAGTGGCTCCGCCCTTGTAGTAGACCTTCGTTCCTGAGTCTGGACGCTCCTCATTACCGACGTGCGCACCGGGCGGGAGATCTATCTGGACAGTCATTCCGGGAACTACACGCACGACAGCGACGGTGCCTTGTGCGATGCGTTCTGCGCAGCGTGGTTCACCGGCATGGCTCACCACGCTGAGCGTTGCGCTGGCAAGAAGAAGCGACATTTTTGCCTTCATGGCTTTTTCAATCATTCGAGGGTCAACCGGCAGAACTCTTCGATCAGCACCATCACCAGCAAACAAACGCCGATACCAAGCGGCGTGCTCAGGAGCACCACGATGTTACGTGACAAGCCCCACCCTAAAAGCTGAGCCAGGGCAAAACCAGATGCGCTCACGAGGATGCAAAGGACGGCGGCCGCAAGGGGACCGCGTTGGTATAGAAACAGCTTCATCTTCTCAGTCATGATCTTCCATATTTTCGACCGGTGGATAGACACCCTATTGGGGCGCTGCTATCCGAACTGCCAAGTCGATTCCTTCACAGGGGAACGTCATGGAACCTATCGAAATCAGGTCCGCCCGAACGTCATGAAACGTAATGAGGTGCGAAGACACCTAATTTGCGAACGGGTTCATTGCACGAACCACAGCGCCAACAACCTCGGCTCGAAACTCAGAATACTCAGCTGGCCACTTTCGAAAGCAACGTGCCGCAAAATCATCGTCGCGTTTGGAATTCGGCTTCCCACGCTTGCTGTTCTCCAAGATCGGCCGCAAGCGCGCCTTAGTCGTTTCGTCCATCCTTCTTCCTATACGGTGTTGAACGCGCCTGGCTTCAAAATCAAGTTCATGAAATGGTGCGTCGACAATTCAACACGGCGCTTCTTGGGCCGTTTCACGACATCGAAGATACCCTCTTTACTTTCAATTACTAGCCCGCAATCGAGGGGAACTTCAGCAGCGTCGATGATTCCAGGGGGAGCGGCGTAGTACATCACCTCAGAGATCGCGGCATAGCCACCGCGTTTCTCTGGCTTCGCCAAGTCGGATAGGAAATCGGACCGGCTGATCTTGACCTCATGCACACACGGATTGATCCGCTTGGCATCGTAGGTCTTCGCCATCGAAAACACGTCGGGGCGGATCGCCTGGCGCGCTCCTGTGGGAAGCTCAATGAGTAGCTCAATGTTCTCCCACGTTACGCGACTCTGGTCCCTCAGCCACGCGGCCAATCGGCCTGAAAGCTCATGATGGGGTTTCCGCCGCGTGATTTCGCGCTGTTTTTCCTCATGCAACTCTAGCTCCCCCGCATGAGTGATGACGAATTGAGCCCCGCCGAACTGGCGATCTATGCGAGCGATGAAGCCTGCAGCGACAAGGTCCAAGTCAATGTTGTCGGCAAGGCTCGCTGAGCCGTGATGGCCGCACCTGAAATACGCTCTCAGTCGACTGTAATGCTGTCGTGTCATCGTCGCCATGGCCCGAGGCATTTCTCCAGCGGTTTTGACGGTAGCAACCCCTAAAAGCTCAGTCTTCTCGATCGGATCTCTCGGCACTTTCAATGGAGCGAATGAATCAAGCGAACACGGACATATGGGTCGGTGCAAGTGTCGAGGGGTGGCCCGTCACGAATTTGCCAACAACAGATGCCCCACCTTGGCCTTCTGCGCTGCTGACGCCTCTTTATCTTGGGATTCAACTACCTGTCAGAGAGGACCACCATCCTCTGACTCTTTCACAATGTAAAAGTGATCCCCCATCGGACGGACAGATTTACCCGGGATGTGGGCGGAAAGCATTTCTCGGTCGGTCGGGTCATACTTCAGCGTATAAGCGACACCTGCTGACAAAGGTGCGGCGTCAAGCCCCCAACTCCAACTTCTTGCAAGAGACCCTGTCGCACCTGCAGTGCGTATCTCGTTCTCGTGCGAATACTTAACAAGTAGGAAGTGGATGCGATCGGGGTCTAATCCTGCTAACGAGAGCGCGAGGATCAAACTCCCAGACAAAAAGGGGGCGAGAAAGATGGACGCTGCACTTCGCCATCGGCCTTGAGTCGCATTTCGGATGGATCCGGCCAGCCAATACCAAGAAAGCGGCAGTAGGAACAGGACTGATACCACGGCGATGCAGGTCACAGCCTTACCTACTTCCCATAGGCCGATGCCTATGAATAGGAGGCACGACCACAACAAGAAATGTCGACTGCAAAATTTGTCATGGTTATCCGTCCCCCGACCTTTCGGAAGGTGCAATTTGGCGCACGCACGCACATCGTCTGCACCTTGGCGCCGCACCTCTGCCTCTCGCTTAACCGTCATCATTCGCTCAATGCGCGTTCTTTAGCCGGCCTGTAAGGGGCGCTTCCCACGCTAAGAGATTCTTCCATTCTGAGCCCCCGACGATTGTCGCCACAGCGCAGCGACATCGATCAAGAGCTTTCCGTTCGCTACTTGTGGGCACCGGACTGTTGAAGTGCGGCCAATTCGGAGAGCTTCGCCAGAATCTGCATATTCGTGATGTTCAGTTGATCCAGCTTCTTCTCAATACGCTCGCTGTCACTTTCGACAACGTACTGCCACGTCCCTGGGGCGCCTTTGGCGGAGCCAAAACACTGCATCATTCGACCGTTGGCGTCGGTACTGATGCTGCCGGCAGAAATCGGGCCCGATGCAAGGTCGCAATGACTTCCCTGAATAGGGACTTGCTTAATCGCCATCGCTGCGCCGGCCGCATTGGCGACGTTGATGCTTTGACCGCCCTGTGTTGTGGCTGTCGGTGTGCCAATGGCATTGATGGCCTTGGCTTCCAGATGTGCCGATTGGGTGGCCGTTTCGGCTTGCGCGGTTGCGGCACAAACAGCAATTGCGATCAACAGGAGTTGCTTCATTTTCTTGTCCCTTGTGAAGGTGTGTGTGATAGAGCTGAACGACCCACAGTTCTCTTGCATGGCGACTCGGGTTCTACTTCTTTTGTCAGCGGCGGAAGACGTGATACCTGGCGGCCGTAACGCAGGCCACAACCACTGAAACTGCACACATGCCCAATGCGAGCCTGTAAAGGGCGCGCGCCTCAACCAGCACCTGTATCGCCTTTTCATTGACCCCGCTTTCAGCGATGCGTACCAAGTCATCGAGGCTAATGGCACTCATCAGTGCCCAGATCAAGAGGGCAGCGCCGAATACCCATCCAGAGACAAAAACCATCGCCGTGAAGGCGATCTTCTCTGACGGCAAGCGCCGTTTCTCTCTTCTAGCCCTGGAACGCTCTCTGTTGGGCCCGATCGTGCGGCTTCCATCGGGGCCAAAGGTCTCGATCTCGACATGGGGTCGAGGTTGTGGTTGTAGATTCCCCATACTGCTCCCAGTCCTATGCGTTGCGAAAAAGAGCCTTCAAGCCGTGTACCAGCAACCGGTTGCGAATCGCGGCGCAACGGGCGCGCGACAGCGGCGTCAGTCGTTCGTCGTCCGCAAGGCGCATGAACCCGTCGAGGGTTCCATATGAAGCCAACACTGCCATGTTCAGCTTCAAGTGGCCCGTCTCGCGCAGCTCGACCAGGGCGGGGACTAGGGCCTCAAGTTGGTCGTCGATTTCCGCGAGGTGATCCAAGCTGTCGCCAACATGCGCGCTCATCTGGCGAAGAAGCTCCGCCAGCGTGTCCTCCGAGGCGCAGGCCAAGGGATTGAAAGCGATCGAAGGCTGGTTGCGGAGAACTTTGAACTGCATTGTCATTTTTCCTGCTAGCCAGCGCGGTTCGCCCGGGTGGTTGAAGTTCGCACCGTCGCGACAGCGGCGGTCGGGAGCAGTGAGCCGGCTCGGCGCACCGCAACCTTCACTTTCCGCGAGCCGTGGCGTCGCATGCGCTCTAACTGACGTAGCGCGCGATGTTCGAAAATCAGCACCATCGAGTGGCCCTTGTCAAAGGTGAAGACCTTTCCGCCACGGGCGCGAATCTTTTGCGCCATCACTTTTTGAATTACGGTCATGTTGTCGCCTTGCTCTTCCCTTTTTCCCGATCTGGTCGCAGATGGGTCCTAGGACCAGGAGCGCCGAATGATTGCTCGTCGCTTTCCTTAGATTGCTTGCAGCTCACTGCGATTCCGGCCATTTGAGCCCCCAGGCCTGGCAGATTGCGAGAAGGCGTGCGTTGCCGTCAGGGACCAACTTATAGAGGTCCGCTTTACCCCACCGTAGCGCGTCCAAGCACAACAGCATGTCATCACTGATAGTCACCTCCACGGCACGGAGATCGAACGGGTCCAGCGGGAAGGCCTGACCATCGAATGTCGATGCAAGGAAGCGCGCTACGGTGTGGACCTGCCCAGCGCTGCTGCTTTCGGCCAAACGCATCAGTCGGTCATACGCTTGGGCGGCCGATGCCTGAACCTTGCTTGCGCGCTCCGCCCATTCACGTTCCTGCCTGTCCAGCTCTTCAAAATTCATGGCTACCTTTTTCTGGTTAAGACCGCGGGACCCGCCCATGCCGATCGACAATTTCGATATCACGCGTATCGCCCTTAAGTCGGAAGCAAAATCCGACTCGCCAGTCCAGCGACGGACCAAACGCGTCGATCCAATTGCTTGCCCCCTCTTTCGATCGGAAGCCACGTCCGAAGTGCGTAATCCCACCTTGACGGACAAACCAACGGCACCTCTTCTGTACCGGAATGGCTTCGATATTCTGCATAGGCATCGCTATTTTCCGAAGGCTAGTGCTTCAACGCAATCTTTGCGTTTCGATTGCTAAGGCCTCTTTCGATCTCCGTGATGCTCGCCTTGCGCAACGCACTGGTGTCTGATCGTGCCGTAAAGACAGTCTGATAGATGGCAGTACCAGCGTCGGCAGTACGACCCATCGTTACCTCGTGGGCAGCCGCGTCTGCGTCATGATGGCTTTGGTCGTTTTTCATGTTCCTTGCCAAATAGCTCGGCTACCGGCCGGTTTGGAGCTGCTGCAGACAATACTTCCGTTCAATTGCGCGCTCCCACAGCAATTCAACAACGATGATCGCAGCGGCGACCGGGACGCCTATCCACCACGACAACCCGACGTATTTGCAAGAACCCAATACGGTGAGCGCGGCCACCATAGCGACTACATTCACGACCATCGTCCAGCCAGGCAGATGCACCTTCTCTTGTCCTTTTGGCACGTCTGAATGTTCTTGCCCGCGTGTCAACGGAACGAAGAACAAACTCCAGACGATGTAGGACATAAGTGCGATGCATCCAAGAGCTGCACCAACGAACCAAATGTCGCCAGCGTTTTGGGATAGGTTGTTTAGCGGGTTAATTGGCATGGCTTTTCCGTGGTCAGTTCGAGCCTGGCTCGTGGCCCAGACTGAACCTATCGTCTTCAGCGTTTTGGATAACCTTCGACTTCCACCAAACCCTCACGGAAAACCGCAAAGTGCTACCTTCGTCATCGATCATCATCTGATAACCAATGACTTCAAAGTCTTCCCCTTTGCACTCGGGGAGATCGTGCTCGACTTTCGCATTGAAACGTTTGTTGGCCGCGTCCGGCTCGATCTCGAGTCCGCCAAGCCCATGGATATGTGCAACCGGAACTCCAACCAGCCGCAATTTCTCGTAGGTGTCGAGCACTGCATGCTGAATGTCGATTCCATTAAAACTCTCGGGTGCACTGCCACCAAGAATTTCTCCGCGAGGTACGCGGCCGCCGAATGTGCAATCTCCGAACGCAGAAGCCTTCGCCCGACTCTGTGGCGCGGTACCAGCCACGATCAGCGCTTTCCAGGCCTCGCTAAAGCGCGTATCAAGCAATGCAAGATCTCGCTTCAGAACTGAGTCGGCTTTTTCTCGGCCCTTAGCGAGATTCCGAGTCGCCTCGCCTGCATCCTTCTCAAGAACTGACAGGCTCTGGGCATGGGCGGCGTGTGCGCGCTCCCTCAAACAGGCAATTTGATCGTCAACCATTCCGTATTCTCCGATTTCCCCATCAATCCCTCTCTCTTGCCGCCATGCGGGATTCCACTGCTCGCTTGGCTGTCTCGCGCGTCTTGAAATGGCGGGCCGACTGTTCGCTGACATGCGTGGATTGGTCGGAGACATCCCACAACTGACCATTGCACCAGCTAGCCGACCAACCGCCGGCTCCCAACCGTCGGATCTGGACGACGAGGCTTCCGTCAGCGTGCCCTGCCGATCCATTCGGTGCGTCTGTCCACTGAATCATGGCGACAGCCTTCCCTAACCGCTATTCGGCGAAAACTTCCTGCAAAGTCTGCAGGGCGCTCAACATCGTTTTATCGGCAACAACGCCCTCTTTCTTAACGAGGCGCACCTTATCCACAGCGCGTATCTGGTCCAGCAGGATCAGTCCACTCTTGCGCAGGAAGGTGATCGGTACACGGAACGGTGCGGGGCGGCCTTTGCTAGTCATCGGGGCAACGATGACAGTGCGCAGGTGATCGTGCATCTCGGGAGGCGAGACGACCACACACGGACGGGTCTTTTGGATCTCACTTCCTTTTGTCGGATCCAGGGCGACGAGCCAGATATCTCCGCGCGCTACCACGTCAGCTCCGCGTCATCTGCGTTGGAGAATTCGCCCATCACGAGCACATCATCATCAGCTGCAGCGACAGCGTGGCTGGCCTCGGCCCACCCCTCGCGCGGCTTCTTCTTCGGCTTGCGAATCACCAAAGCATCGTCCTCCACTGCCATGTCCACTTCATCCTCCAAACCCAGCTGGGCAAGAATGGGCTTGGGGATCAAGACCCCCTGTGAATTGCCCATCCTGCGAATCGTTGCTTTCATAATCCCACCGTAAGCACAATGTTATTCCATTGCCAAGGGTATGGCAACACAATGTTATTACACCGTTTCCGCCTTGTCTGCACCGCCCTTATTGGCATCGCATCCAGCGCAAGCGGCATGCAGATCTCGCAGCGATACCTCCGCGTATGGCTCGATATGCACCTCCTCGCCATGCGGGGCGGAGTCCGAAATGTTTCGCTGGTATGCCCGCTAAAGAGCATGGCGCCAAACAGAAAGCTTGCGCTATGCCGTCACAGCTCGTGTGGCATGCTGGCACCCAAAACCGGAATCAGGAGGCGGCATGACGGCAAGTGACGACGATTGGAGTGGCGCGGCGTACGCGCAAGACAGCCGTGGTGGAGACACTTTGGCAGCGCACCTACAGGCGGCCGGAATTCTTCCCCCTGGGCACGTCATCGTGAACGTGCAGATCTACCTGAGAGCAACCGTAGCGCCTGACGGCGTCGAAGGGCCTTACCTTACCGTCATGATGTTTGACGCATCAGGGAGCCGCGATCCGGCGGCGGCTTATCGTCAGGCAATCGCGGATGGTCAACGGATCTTCCCGATCAAGCACGTCCAGGTGAACGACGCGATGATCGAAGTGTTCAGCGACCTAATGCTCGATCTCACGCCTCGCGGCTTCGATGTTCCCCCTCAGGCGCCGCAAACGATGGTCTACAAGGCTTAGAACAGTTCACCGCTTTGCGTAGCGGCGTCTAGCTCGGGTTTTGCGCCGCGCGGTGCGCGCGGTGCCGGAGCTGTATCCATCAACTCCGCCGGGTACAGCGTCAAAAAGCTGCGCGCCGCCTCAGGATCTCGGCAGTGCAGCCAGTCGTCCCAGCGATTGCGCGGCACGATAACGACACTGCGCTTTTCTTTCCCGGGTGCGTGCATGCGGCGCATGATCGGATGCTCGTCAGCGTTGACCGTCAGCATCGTGAAACTGTTGCTTGCCGGCGTATTGTCGGCCACGCGCCCCTCCCAGGAACGCCATAGCCCTGCGATCGCAAAATCCGCCTCGTCCTTGAGCCAGATTCGGTACCGCGTGCTCTTCTTTGGATCGGCCTCGTAGCAGGGCTCAAACAGGGATTGTGCGGGGACCAAACATAGTTGTGCAGCATGCCAATACTTCGCGAAAGTCCGTTTCTGCCCGACAGTTTCCGAACGCGCGTTCGTTGTATCGAAGCTCACTCCGGCGGGCTGGCGACGTTTCGGCACGAACCCGAAGTTGGCCAGCACGCATTCACGCCCGCCGTCGGCCGTGTTGCGCACTATCGGCGCGGCATAGTCTGGCCAAGTCTCGCGCGGATACTCGTCCTCGCCGGCAGAGTCCACACGATACAGGCTACGAATAAGGTCGATCTCTGACGGCTTGTAGTTGTTGCACATTGAGCGCGCTCCCGTTTGCGTCGATGTCGTACGACGCATTGCTGGCAGATGCTGATCTTAAGCTGGCACAGCATAGCGCCAGCCCCGGGCCTGCTATGTGAAACTTGTCGTGGTTCGTCCGTATGGGCGACTGTCGCGTCCCCGCTAATCGCGGCGGAACACCCGTTGATTGCGCTTCTTGGTGCTGTAACGATAACGCCGCTTTTCCTTGATGATGTGCAGCGACGGCAGATTTTCCTGAAGGCACACCTCGCCGTCGAGCACCCGCTCCAGCTCGTCCAACACATAGTCGAAGCCACCCGGAATGAGTTGGTCTTTCAGGCCACGCGCACGGGCCACAGCGCCGGCGGTTTTCACCACGACGTGTAGGCAGTAAATCTCCCACACCAGACGGCGGACACCCACCGTCGGGTTATCGGCGTAGATGGCGCGGATTTCGGCCTGGGTAAGTGGCGGATAGCGCTTCCGCTCGGGATTCTGCATTTCCATGTACCTGTATATTTATAAGGGGTATCTATTTAGCTCCAGCAGCCCCATTGATACTGTGATTGTCGTTTTCAGAAGACGGCTGCACTGAACGTCAGAAGCCGACTGCACTATAGCAGCGGAGGGGTTGGATCCATCAGGCAACGACGGGCTGCTGCCGGCCATCAGCGGACGCAGGGAGGACTTTCCGCAACCGGCCGTTCGATGCGGCACCGATGGCCTTCGCGCAGGGGTAGTGAATCCGCCAGGATTGACTTGCGCTGCCCTACCTCTCACTAGTGAGGGGCGGCAGCGCATCAAGCGGTGAGCGCACTCCGGCACCGCCAACTTTCAGCACATGCGTGTAAATCATCGTCGTAGAGACGTCGGAATGGCCGAGCAGATCCTGCACGGTTCGAATGTCGTAACCGCTGCGGAGCAAGGCCGTCGCGAACGAGTGGCGGAGGGTGTGCGGTGTGGCGGGCTTCGTGATGCCTGCTTGTTCTACGGCACGTTTGAAGGCGCGCTGAAAGGTCTGGTCATACATGTGATGGCGACGCACGACACCGCTCCGTGGATCGGTCGAATGCGTGTGCTGCGCAAAAACCCAGAACCACGGCCAGGAATGCCCGGCGCGCGGATACTTCCGCTCAAGGGCGTCGGGAAGCGCAACGCCGCTGCGGCCCTCGGCCTGGTCCTTCAGCCACCATGCCCGTGCACGCGACAGCTGCTCGCGCAGGCTGGGTGCCAAGCTCTCGGGTAACATCAAGGCCCGATCCTTGGAGCCCTTGCCCTCCCGCACGATGATCGTGCCGTGATCGAAATCCAGATCCTTGACCCGCAGTTGCAAACCCTCACTGATCCGCATGCCCGTTCCATACAGAAGCTGGGCGAACAAACGATGCTCGCCTTCCAGAAAACCGAGGATGCGAACCACTTCATCCGGGGTCAGCACCACCGGCAAGCGCCGCGACGGCCGAGGTCTTCCGATCTCCTGAAGCCAGGGCAGATCCGTGCACAGCACCTTGCCGTAGAAGAACAGCAAGGCCGCCAATGCCTGACGATGCGTGGAGACCGAAACCTTGCGCTCGTTCGCCAGCCAGGACAGAAATGCCTCGACTTCGCTGCTGCCCAAGGTTGCCGGGTGACGCACACCGTGGAAACGGATGAAGGCACGAACCCAGTGGACATAAGCCTGTTCGGTTCGTAAGCTGTAATGCAAGTAGCGTATGCGCTCACGCAACTGGTCCAGAACCTTGACCGAACGCAGCGGTGGTAACGGCGCAGTGGCGGTTTTCATGGCTTGTTATGACTGTTTTTTTGTAAGGGGTATCTATTTAGCTCCAGCAGCCCCATTGATACTGTGATTTCATCCAGCAATGGTATCCGATTGGCTCTCCCCGGTGTTCTTGCTCACGACATCCCCATACGTCACTGGCGGCGTAACCACCGCTTGCTGCAGGCGCATGCGCGCGGCGACGCGCTGCAGGCAAGCCAAGTCGTCATGCCAGGGCGCAGCGCCGGCACGAAACAGCACCACGCCAAGACCGGTGGCCGCAGCTACCTGGTCGAGTTGCTGGGCCATGGTGGTGAGCGTGGCGTCGTCGCCGAAGTCGGCGCTGAACTGCACGGCAAGATAGCCCTGCGGGAACGTGCGCAACACCTGTGCCATCTCGCCACCGGCTGCGTGCTGACGTATCCGTGCGTCAAACAGCTCGGCCACCATCACCGCCGGGTCGGGCAGCAGATGCGCGGTGATGCCCGCTGCCGCCAGATGCGCCAGGGTCTGGCCATCGCGCACGCTCACTGCATCCGCCGCCTGCAGGTTGGCCAGTACCTCGGCACGCAGCGCCGGTTCACATGTGTCCAGCTGCACGCCACCCGCCGCGAGATAGGCCACCCGTGTCAGCGCGGGAAAAAGCGAGCGCGACAGCGTGTAGGGCGCCAGCGCCGCGCTGCCCACCATGCGCTGCACCCAGGCCGCCTGCTCCAGCGGCCGGGCTTCCAGGTAAGCGAGGGTGGCTTGCAGTTCGTCCGGTGGCAGCAGCATCACGGCCGCCTGCCAGGCGCTGCAGCTGAGGATTTCGCCCCCGACGTGGATCAGCGTGGCCGGGTGAGCATCCCAATCGGCAGCCAACTGCGTCAGGGCCTGGACCTGATGGCCGCCGTCGGCGCGCAGGTCTCGGTTGGCCAGGCCGGCGAACACCAGTTCCTGCCCCGGCAGCAGCGCCGCCGCGATGTGCGCCAACAGCAGGTCGCCGAAGTTGTGGCGGTCGAAGGCACCGAACAGGATGATGGGCCGTGTCATGGCCGCATCGTAGGTCATGGCATGCAAAAGCGCCGCCACAGTGGCGCGCGCGTCGGCGCGAAACTAGGCGGCTTCTTCTGGGGAGGCCAGCAAGACCTCGATACCAAGGGCTTCCAGTGCCTGGCGTGTTGCGGGCGCAATGCCGGTATCGGTCACGACCCGGGTGACACGGTTCATTTCACAGATGCGGAAGATCGCCTGCGAGTTGAACTTGGATGAATCGACGAGCACGTTGACGGTCTGGGCAGCCTCGATGAAGGCGCGGTTCATCGCGGCTTCTTCCGGCGACAGCATGCCGATGCCGGCCGGCGAGATGCCGTGCACGCCGAGGAACGCGGCCCGCACCGTGATGTCGTCGAAGCTGCCCGGCGCCGGCCGGCTGACCGAGGTCATCTTCCTGAAGTCCACCATGCCCGGCAGCAGGTAGACCGCGGCGTTCTGGCTGCGTGCGAACTCCATGGCCACTGTCAGGCCGTTGGTGACAACGTGCAGGTTCTGGTGGCCGCGCAGCGCCTCGGCCAGGTGGCGCGAGGTGGTGCCGCCGTTGACCAGGATGCAGTCGCCGTCCGACACCAGTTGCGCCGCCAGTTCCGCAATGGCGCGTTTTTCACGGAACTGCTCGCGCTCGCGCTCGGCGTAGCTGATGCTCTCGTAACGCGCCCAGCCCTCGGCAATCACCTCACCGGAGACAGCGCCGCCGCGCGTGCGCTCCAGCAGGCCGCGTTCCTGCAGCTCGATCAGGTCGCGCCGGATGGTGATGGGCGAGGTCTGGAAACGCTGTGCCAGGGCATTGACTTCGACGATGCCGCCGCCCTGGACGAGGGCGACGATTTCCTTGTGGCGTGCGGCTTTGAGCATGGGCGGCGGGGCAGTTCAGACGGTCAGATCGGGCCGTGCAAGGCCCGGGCGTACGGCCACTATAGATTCAGGCTGAGTCATCAAAATGACACCTTCTGTTCATAACATGGCTAATATGAACAGAAACGATCATATCCGAGCAGTCGTCTTCGATGTCGATGGCACGCTGCTCGACACCCTGCCTTCCCTGGCCGCGGCGGCCAATGAGGTGCTGGCCGAAGCCGGGCTGCGCACGGTGCCGGCGGACCGGTTGCGGCCGGCGCTCAGCGAGGGATTGGGGCCGATGTTCCAACACGCGCTGGCATTGCAGGCCGAGGCGGCCGCGGCCGAGCAGGCCAGCGCCCTGGAGGCCAGCTACTTCACCCGTTATGCGCAGCACTGGCTGGCCCAGGCCACGCCTTACGCCGGTGTGCCGGCCCTGCTGGCGGAACTCAAGTCGCAGGGCCTGCTGCTTGGCCTGTGCAGCAACCGCGACCGGCCTTCCATTGAAGCCCTGCTGGCCTGCACCGGGCTCGACATCGGTTTCGATGCCGTGGTCGGGCTGGGTGATGCTGCGCGGCCCAAGCCGGCGGCCGACCCGCTGCTGCGCGTGCTGCAGCAGCTCGATGTGCCGGCCGCGCAGGTGCTGTTCGTCGGTGACTCGGCCATGGATGCACGCTGCGCCGAAGCCGCCGGCGTGCGTTTCGCGGCCCACCGCGCGGGCTACGCCGGCCAGCCGGCCGACCTGCTGCCCCAGGTGACGGGCTTCGACCACTACGACACGTTCACTCCCTGGCTGCTCGGCCAGCTGTCCAACGTCCTGACCTCTTCTCCGGAGAACTGCCATGCCTGACATCCACATCCACGGCCTGAGCAAACAGTTCGGCGCCACCCACGTGCTCAAGGGCCTGGACCTCACCGTGCGCGACGGCGAGTTCCTCACCCTGCTCGGCTCCTCGGGCTGCGGCAAGTCCACCCTGCTGCGCCTGATCGCCGGCCTGGACCAGCCCGACGCCGGTACCCTGCACCTCGGCGAGCGGGACCTGTTGCCGCTGTCGCCCGGCGAACGCGACTGCGCCATGGTGTTCCAAAGTTACGCCCTCTACCCGCACATGACGGTGGGCGAAAACATCTGCACGCCGCTGCTGATGCGCGGCCTGAACTTCTGGCAGCGCCTGCCGGGCATGCGCTGGCTGCTGCCGGCGGTACGGCGCCAGCATGCCGCGGCCGAGGCCAGCGCACGCAAGGTGGCGCAGAGCCTGGGCATCGACGCGTTGTGGGGGCGCAAGCCGGCGCAGCTCTCGGGTGGCCAGCGTCAGCGCGTGGCCTTGGCGCGCGCCATGGTGCGGCACCCGGCGGTGTTCCTGTTCGACGAGCCACTGTCCAACCTCGACGCCAACCTGCGCCAGGCCCTGCGCGCCGAGATCCGGCAACTGCACGACCAGCTCGGCGTCACCTTCATCTACGTCACGCACGACCAGCACGAGGCCATGTCCATGTCCGACCGTGTGGCCGTCATGCGCGAAGGCCGTGTGCTGCAGCTCGGCACGCCGGACGAGATCTACCGCCAGCCGGCGCACGTGGAGGTGGCGCGTTTCGTTGGCGCACCACGCATCAACCTGCTGCCGGCCGAAATTCGCGGCGCCGGCATCTGGGTGCAGGGCCAACAGATCGGTCATGTGCCGCCGGGCCAGGAGGGCGCAGCCTGCCAGGTCGGCTTCCGGCCGCAGCTGGGCCTGCAGGATGATGACAAGGGGCTGGCGCTGCAGGGTCGCATCAGCGGCGTGGAATACACCGGTGCCGAACTGATCGTCACCGTGCAGCTGACGCAAACCCAGGCCCAAGCGCAGGAGCAGGTGGTCTTCTGCCTGCCGGCGCAGCAAGCCGGGCTGCGCGTGGGGGAGCCACTGCAGGCCTGGGTGCCGTTGGCCCAGCTGCACGTGTTCGGCGCCGACGGCCAGCGTCTGGCGTTCGAGCCGCTGTCAACGCAGCCAGCGTCTGGCGTTCGAGCCGCTGTCAACGCAGCTGGACGCAGCGGCCTGAAGGCACGGGGCTGACCATGCGCGTGCATCCGCTCAATACCCTGCTGCTGCTGTCACCGGCCACGGTGCTGCTGCTTGTGTTCCTGCTCGGGCCGGTGGCCGTCGTCGCCATGCTGTCGCTGACCGACTGGCAGTTCGGCGCCGCCACGCTGAACTGGGTCGGCCTGGCCAACTATGCCGAACTCTGGAGCGACCCGGTGTTCCGCCAGTCGCTCGCCAACACGCTGCTCTACCTCGTGCTGGTGACTGCCGGTGCCGTGGCCATCGGCCTGGGGACGGCGCTGCTGATCGAATCCGACACCCAGCTGCGCGGCTTCTACCGCACCGCCTTCTTCATGCCGGTGGCATCGACGCTGATTGCCATGGCCGTGGTCTGGCAATTCCTGCTGCACCCGAGCGCCGGGCTGGTGAACCACATGCTGCAGTGGGTCGGCCTGCAGCCGCAGGACTGGCTCAACAACCGCCGGCTGGCGCTGTACTCGCTGGCGGCCATTGGCGTGTGGCAGATGGCCGGGCTGGCGATGGTGCTTTTTCTTGCCGGCCTCAAGAGCATTCCGCAGGACGTGCGCGACGCGGCGGCGCTCGACGGCGTGACGCACCCGTGCGAGCGTTTCCGCCGCATCACCTGGCCGCTGCTCGGGCCAACCACGCTGTTCGTCGTCACCGTCTGCGCCATCCGCGCACTGCAGGTGTTCGACACCGTGCACGTGCTCACGCGCGGCGGTCCCAACAAGTCGACCGAGGTGCTGCTGCACACCATCTACGCCGAAGGCTTCGGCTTCTTCCGCATGGGCTACGCCAGCGCCATGACGGTGGTGTTCATCGCCGGCATCTTCTTCCTGACCCAGGTGCAGCACAGCGCCATGGAACGCAAGACCCACTACGCCTGAAGAACGCCCGATGATGCTCACCTTCTCCGCACGCACCTTCCTCTTCCGCGCGCTGCGCCACCTGCTGCTGATGGCGGGTGCGCTGGTCTTCTTGGCGCCCTTCATCTGGATGGTGCTGACCTCCCTCAAGCCGATGGACGAGGTGTTCACGCGCGAACTGACGTTGTTGCCCACGCGGCTGGCGCTGGTGGAGAACTACACCGAGGCGCTGACGCGTGTGCCCCTGCTGCGTTACCTGTGGAACGGCCTGCTGGTCTGTACCGCCATCCTGGTGCTGCAGATCGTGGTGCTGCTGCCGGCGGCCTACGCCTTTGCCAAGCTGCAGTTCCGCGGCAAGACCTGGGCCTGGCGCCTGGTGCTGCTGGCGCTGATGATCCCGCACCAGGCCACGGCCATTCCGACCTATGTGATGCTGCACCACCTGGGCATGCTGAACACCATGTCGGCGTTGATCGTGCCGTTTTCCATCTCGGCCTTCGGCATCTTCCTGATGCGCCAGTTCTTCCGCACCGTGCCGGACGACCTGGTGCACGCCGCGCGCCTGGACGGCATGAGCGAGTTCGAGCTGGTCTGGCGTGTGATGTTGCCCACTGCCGTGCCGGCGCTGTTTGCCTTCGCCATCTTCTCGGTCGTCTGGCACTGGAACGATTACTTCTGGCCGCTGCTGGTGATCTCCTCCCCCGAGCTGGCCACGCCGCCGCTGGGCACCATGTTCTTCCGCAACGAGGAGGCCGGCATCAACTACGGCCCGCTCATGGCCGGCACCGTGCTCATCACGGCACCGCTGCTGCTGCTGTTCATCGCGGCCCAGAAGCGCTTCATCGAAGGCGTGACGCTGACCGGCGTCAAAGGCTGATCTTTCCTCTTTCCGTTTCCCTTTCTTTCTCCCTTCATCCATCAAGGAGTGCATCCCATGAAACGAGTTGTCCTGAAATCCATCGCAGCCGGCGTGCTGCTGGCTTGCGGCTGGGCGCATGCGCAGCAGCCGCTGGAAATCGTCGTGGACTACCCCTACCCGGAAATCTTCAAGGACGTGCACGAGAAGATCGCCAAGGACTTCATGGCGAAGTACCCGCAGTACAAGGTGGTCTTCCGTGCGTCCACGCCGGGCTACGAGGAAGCTACGCAGCAGGCGCTGCGCCAGGCGGTTACCAACCAGTTGCCCGACGTGTCTTACCAGGGCCTGAACCGCCAGCGCGTGTTCGTCGACCGCGGCATTGCCGTCGACATGACTCCGCTCATCCAGGCCGAGAAGGACTGGGGCAAGATGGGTTACGACAAGGCGCTGCTCTCGCTGGGCCAGATCGGCAGCAAGCAGGTCGGTATCGGCTTCTCGCTCTCCACCCCCATCGTCTACTTCAATGCCGACCTGGTGCGCAAGGCCGGCGTCACTCCCGAGCAGTTCCCCGCCACCTGGGACGGCATCGTCGAGGTAGCGAAGAAAGCCAAGGCCGCCAACCCCGGCACCCACAGCCTGCACATGGACTGGGAGATCACCGGCAACTGGATGTGGCAGGCACTGGTCTTCTCCAACGGCGGCACCATGCTGACGCCGGACGAGAAGAAGGTGGCTTTCGACAGTGCTGCCGGCAAGACCGCCATGCAGACCTTCGCCAAGGCCGTGAACGAAGGCGAGATGCGCAACATCTCCTTCAGCAACGCCAACCAGGACTTCATCACCGGCAATCTGGCCGTGCTGGTCACCTCCACCTCGCGCCTGGGGCTGACCACCAAGCAGGTCGGCAAGCGCTTTGACCTGCGCACCGCGCGCATGCCGATCGAGAAGAACGGCCGCCTGCCCGCCGGCGGCAATGTGGCAATGCTGTTCGCCAAGGACCCGGCCAAGCAGAAAGCCGCCTGGGAATACATCAAGTTCGCCACCGGCCCGCAGGGCGCCACCGTCATGGTCAAGGGCACCGGCTACTTCCCGGCCAACGCCCTGCCGGCCAACGACCCGGCCCTGCTCAAGCCCTTCTACGAGCAGAACCCCAATTACCTCACCGCCATCAAGCAGCTGCCGGTGCTGACCGGCTGGTATGCCTTCCCGGGTGAGAGCGGCCTGAAGATCACCGACGTCATCAAGGACCACATCCAGACCGTGGTGGCCAAGGACGTGGCCCCGGACAAGGCGCTGGCCACCATGACGCGCGACGTGCAGGCCCTGCTACCGCGCTGAAGAGGAGAGACCGCATCGTGTTCAAGTTCATCCACATCACCGACACGCACCTGGTGGCGCAGGGGCAGGCGCTCTACGGGCTCGACCCGTACCGCCGCCTGGCCCGCTGCATCGACAGCGTGATCGCAGAGCATGGCGACGCCGCGCTGTGCGTTGTCACCGGCGACCTGGCCGACACCGGCCACCCGGACGCCTACCGCCAGCTCGCGCAGCAGCTCGGCCGCCTGCCCATGCCGGTGTTTCCCATCCTGGGCAACCACGACAGCCGCGAGCGCTTTCGCGAGCACTTCCCGCAGGTGCCGGTGGACGCCAACGGCTTCGTGCAGTACGAGGTGGCCATCGGTGGCTACCGCGGCCTCTTCCTCGACACCAACGAACCCGGCGTGAGCCACGGCGTGCTGTGCGAACAGCGCGCGCAGTGGCTGGCCGAGCGGCTGGCGCAGAGCGACGAGCCGGTGCTGCTTTTCATGCACCACCCGGCCTTCGCGCTCGGCATCCCGTCCATGGACCGCATCGCCCTGCTCGACCCCGCACCGCTGCGGCGCGCCCTGCAGGGGCAGGAGCACCGCATCCGCCACCTGTTCTTCGGCCACGTGCACCGGCCCATCTTCGGCTCCTGGCTCGGCATCCCGTACTCCACGTTGCGCGGCACCAACCACCAGGTGGCGCTGCGGCTGGACGACACGCCCAAGATCGGTGGCAGCCACGAGCCGCCACAGTACGGCGTGGTGCTGCTGGGTGAAGACACGGTCACCGTCCACGTGCACGACTTCCTCGACCGCAGCGAACGCTTCTGGCTCGGCGAGTAAGGCGGGGCATCGGCGCTGCGGCTCCGTGCTGGTTGGGGCGGCCAAGACGGCACCTGTGGGTGCTGTCTTTTTCCAAGTCAAATCGGTCGTTTGGGCTTTTTAAATAAGCGCCACCAGCTATCAAAACAGGAGCGGCTCTGGGATGTGCGACGATCCGGCAGGGCCCGCCCCGTCGCGAGCTCCCTTCGGAGCCCAACATGCAGAGCAAGACCTTCACCAACGGGCGCATCCGCCGCGCCGACTACGACGCCAGCACCCAGCAGCTCGAGCTGCACTGGGACGACAAGACGGTGCGCGCCTACAAGCACGTGCCGCAGGAAGTGTTTCGCCGTCTGTGCAGCGCGCCGTATCCCACCACCTATTGGGAAGACCGCATTGCGGAGGAGTATCCGAAGGGCACGCCGATGAGCAAGAACACGGGTGCGGAAGATGCGGCTCAGAAGTTCCGGGATCTGTTTGGCGGCGGGGAATGAGGCCTCGCGATTCAGCCGGCACGCGCGTTCCTGCGGTTGGCAGGGTCGGTGATGTCATCACGAAGGCCGGAGGCTGGCGGCATTTCAGCTATAAATCAGGCACTCGACAACAAAGCGGGCGGCCGGCATGAGGTCGCCGGTTCCAGGCGTTCCGTACTTCGCGGTCCGCATCACGTCGGGCGGCCATCCGCCCTCATGGAGTTGCAATGTCCATCAAATCCGTACGGATAGGAAATTCAACCGCATGAGGCCAAGTATGGCACGCGTTTTGGGCCTCGAAACACGTTCGACACAAGCAGTTTGAGCGCTCGCTTGCCGCTCAATGGCAAGAGCTTGGGAGGCAATATGCGTTTGGGTCTGGCGCGCACGCAGCTACTCACCGCAGCGATTGATACCGCCGCTTCACTGGGTCACCAATTGACGCGCTGGTCCACCTCGTAATCGGGTGCGGGTTGAGCTGCCAGATCCCAATCGGGCTCGCCTTGCACCCCGTCATCCACCGGCGCGTCGCAGTCCTCCCACAGCGGTGGCCCGCGTGCCGGGGTTATGTGCGGTGGCTGCGAGTCCACCCCGATGTGGTTCAGGATGTGGCGGATTTCGGCGCTGTGCGTGATGAAGGCAATGATGCGCATTTGCCCCCCGCAGTTCGGACACAGCAGTGGGAAGACCTCGTAGATGCGGGCAATCAGCACCGCCCATAGGTAGTGCGCTGGGCGTTTGGGAGGTGCTGCAGGTTCTGGTGTGGGTGTGGCCGCGTTGCCCGGCGCCGCCACCCCAGGTACGCCCACGCCCACGCCCGCGCCAGATTGTGCAGTCTCGACCGTGGCTGGTTGCGCCGCAGCAGGCTGGGCCAGAGCCGTCACCGCCTCCCTCAGCGGCGAGTTCGGTGCCAGCACGCCAAAGTAGCGGTGCCGGTGGGTGCGTGGTGGGGGTACCAGGGCGGCAATGCGGTCGATGAGCTCCAGCGGTGTGAGGTGCAGTTCGTCTGCCTTGGCACCGCGCTGGTCACTGGTGGGCTCGCTGCGTTGTTTGGCACAGCGGTACACCAGTTCGCTTCCCTCTTTGCGCAGTCGATCCATGGAAAACGGTGGACGCGCGCAATAGCGCAGCAGCCGCTCCAGCGCAGCGCGGTCGTGGGCTTCGATGCAGACACCGGCGTCCACCGAGAAGCCGCTGTGTTTGTAGCCCAGCAGGTCTTTGGCGTCACAGTTCTCCAGCAGGCCCCGAGCAACGAAGGCGCGCAGGATGCGTTTTTGCAGTGTGGTCTGCACTGGGGCCACGGTAGCCGCATCGATGCCGGTGGCCGCGTGAAAGATGACACCCGGCGATGAGATTCGAGGGGTCGCATCAGCATCGCCCTCGCCCTCCACTTCCTCAAACACCCCGTCCACCACACAAACGTGGAAGTGGACGTGTTCATTGAGGCTGGAGCCGAATCGGTGAATGAAGGCGATGGCACCGATGTGCAGGCCTGCCTTGTCCATATGGGCCGCACCGGGGCTGTGGGTCTGCAGAGTTTGTGCGATCACCCGCAGAAAGATGCGCAGCACCATGCTCAGCACCGCTCCGTCGCGTTGCATGAAGTACCGCAACCTCTTGGGCACGGAGAGCACCCACTGGCGCACCGGCAGGCGGGGGAAGACGTGGTCGCTCAGGTGTGCCGCCGTCTCCACCATCCGCCGCGTGGTGCACGAGGGGCAGACTCCCCGGCCTTTGCAGGAGAAGGCTACAAAGTAGTCGTGCCCACAGTCGCCGCAGCGAGCGCGGGCAAAGCCATGGGCAAAGATGCCGCACTCAAGATACTTGGCAAACGCTTTGCGCACGAAGGGCTTGGGGGTGTGGTGGTCGCCCTGGCCGTCGAACTGACCCGCGCTGGCCAACTCTAGCCAGGTCTCGTAGTGCTCGGCTACCGTTTGGTAGAGCAGCGTGCGTTCGGGGTGGCGTGGGTTGTAGAGCTTGGGCTTGGAAGTGGCTGACATGAATACTGTACAAATGCAAGGGGTATCTATTTAGCTCCAGTGACGTGAGAATAGCTGGATGGAAACCCAGATGCTAACGCCAACTCCTGGAGGGGACTACCCCCGCACCTGGAACGAATTTCTTGACTGGTTTGCCACCGAAGAGGCTTGCCAGGCGTTCCTGGAGAAGCTTCGGTGGCCCCAAGGCTTCGTCTGCCCGCGTTGCGGCAACGCTGGCGATGTGTACCGCGCCAGCCGCACCCGCCTGATGTGCCGCTCATGCCAGTACCAAGGCACAGTGACATCTGGAACCATCTTTGACAAGACGCGCACACCGCTGCGTGTCTGGCTGGCTGCAGCTTGGTACCTGACCAATCAGAAACAAGGCGTGAGCGCCCTGGGGCTGCAGCGCGTATTGGGTTTGGGGAGCTACCAGACCGCCTGGACCATGCTGCACCGGTTTCGACGTGCCATGGTCCGCCCGGGCCGGGACAAGCTCAAGGGGCTTGTGGAGGTGGATGAAACGTACCTGTCCATCACGGATCGCAAGAATCCCGCCACCCCTGCAGGGCGCAAGAGCAGCACCACCAAAGTGTTGATGGTCATGGCGGTGGAGATCGTGGAGCCCAAGGGGTTTGGGCGCATCCGGTTACGCCGCATTGACCGAGACGCCGCCACCCACGTAATC
>NZ_QMKS01000030.1:0-5986 GCF_003290055.1 Ralstonia sp. GX3-BWBA
GGCTGCAGCTTGGTACCTGACCAATCAGAAACAAGGCGTGAGCGCCCTGGGGCTGCAGCGCGTATTGGGTTTGGGGAGCTACCAGACCGCCTGGACCATGCTGCACCGGTTTCGACGTGCCATGGTCCGCCCGGGCCGGGACAAGCTCAAGGGGCTTGTGGAGGTGGATGAAACGTACCTGTCCATCACGGATCGCAAGAATCCCGCCACCCCTGCAGGGCGCAAGAGCAGCACCACCAAAGTGTTGATGGTCATGGCGGTGGAGATCGTGGAGCCCAAGGGGTTTGGGCGCATCCGGTTACGCCGCATTGACCGAGACGCCGCCACCCACGTAATCCCCTTTGTGCAGGAGGTGGTCGAGCCTGGAGCCCAGGTACGCACGGATGGTTCGGCGGCATACCGCGCTCTGGGAGAACTGGGTTACACCCACCAGCGCACCGTCATGCTCGGCTCAGGCGTACCTGCCCATGTCTCCATGGCGGGAGTGCACCGGGTCGCCTCACTGGTACAGCGCTGGGTGCTGGGAACACATCATGGCTCTGTACAGCCAGACCACCTGGACGCCTATCTCGATGAATTCGTGTTCCGTTTCAACCGGCGCACATCCAGCTCACGCGGGATGCTGTTTTACCGCTTGCTGCAGCAAGCGGTGGTTACGCCGCCAGTGACGTATGGGGATGTCGTGAGCAAGAACACCGGGGAGAGCCAATCGGATACCATTGCTGGATGAAATCACTGTCATTTTCAGAAGACGACTGCACCAGTTGATTGGGCGTAATGGCTGTTGTGCAGCCAGCTCCTGACAGTTCAATATCAGAAGTGATCTGCACCAATCTCGACTATGCTCAATACTCGTGTGCACCAAAGCGAGGTGAGCATGGCGACGGACACCCCACGGATTCCAGAACAAGGCGTGGCCACTCTGCCTGATGAGGCTTGGGAGCGTGCGCGCCGTCGTGCGGAGATCATCAGTCCGTTGGCGCAGTCGGAGACGGTCGGGCACGAAGCGGCCGATATGGCGGCTCAGGCGCTGGGCTTGTCTCGGCGCCAGGTATACGTTCTGATCCGGCGTGCCCGGCAAGGCAGCGGCCTCGTGACGGATCTGGTGCCCGGCCAGTCCGGTGGAGGTAAAGGTAAGGGGCGCTTGCCGGAACCGGTCGAGCGCGTCATCCACGAGCTACTGCAAAAGCGGTTCCTGACCAAGCAGAAGCGCAGCCTAGCGGCCTTTCACCGCGAAGTCACTCAGGTGTGCAAGGCTCAAAAACTGCGAGTGCCGGCGCGCAATACCGTGGCCTTACGGATCGCTAGCCTTGACCCGCGCAAGGTCATCCGCCGGCGGGAAGGCCAGGATGCCGCTCGTGACCTACAAGGTGTGGGCGGCGAGCCTCCTGCCGTGACCGCGCCGCTGGAGCAGGTGCAGATAGACCATACGGTCATCGACCTGATCGTGGTCGATGACCGCGACCGGCAACCTATTGGCCGCCCGTACCTGACCCTCGCCATCGACGTGTTCACCCGCTGCGTGCTCGGCATGGTCGTCACGCTGGAAGCGCCGTCTGCCGTTTCGGTTGGCCTGTGCCTCGTGCATGTCGCCTGCGACAAGCGCCCTTGGCTGGAAGGACTGAACGTGGAAATGGATTGGCAGATGAGCGGCAAGCCCTTGCTGCTCTACCTAGACAACGCGGCCGAGTTCAAGAGCGAGGCCCTGCGCCGGGGTTGCGAGCAGCATGGCATCCGGCTGGACTATCGCCCGCTGGGACAGCCGCACTATGGCGGCATCGTGGAACGGATCATCGGCACGGCGATGCAGATGATTCACGACGAACTGCCGGGAACGACCTTCTCCAACCCTGACCAGCGCGGCGACTACGATTCCGAAAACAAGGCCGCCCTGACGCTGCGCGAGCTAGAGCGCTGGCTCACATTGGCGGTCGGCACCTACCACGGTTCGGTGCACAACGGCCTGCTCCAACCGCCGGCCGCGCGCTGGGCCGAGGCCGTGGCGCGTGTCGGCGTACCGGCCGTCGTCACACGCGCTACTTCGTTCCTGGTCGATTTTCTGCCGATCCTCCGGCGCACGCTGACCCGCACCGGCTTTGTCATCGACCACATCCACTACTACGCCGATGCGCTCAAGCCGTGGATTGCGCGGCGTGAACGCTGGCCGTCCTTTCTGATCCGGCGCGATCCGCGCGACATCAGCCGTATCTGGGTCCTGGAACCGGAGGGACAGCATTACCTGGAAATTCCCTACCGTACCTTGTCGCATCCGGCTGTCACCCTCTGGGAACAACGGCAGGCGCTGGCGAAACTGCGGCAGCAAGGGCGCGAACAGGTGGATGAGTCGGCGCTGTTCCGCATGATCGGCCAGATGCGTGAGATTGTGACCAGCGCGCAGAAGGCCACACGCAAGGCGCGGCGTGACGCGGATCGCCGCCAGCACCTCAAGACATCAGCTCGGCCGGACAAGCCCGTTCCGCCGGATACGGATATTGCCGACCCGCAGGCAGACAACTTGCCACCCGCCAAACCGTTCGACCAGATTGAGGAGTGGTAGCCGTGGACGAATATCCCATCATCGACCTGTCCCACCTGCTGCCGGCGGCCCAGGGCTTGGCCCGTCTTCCGGCGGACGAGCGCATCCAGCGCCTTCGCGCCGACCGCTGGATCGGCTATCCGCGCGCAGTCGAGGCGCTGAACCGGCTGGAAGCCCTTTATGCGTGGCCAAACAAGCAACGCATGCCCAACCTGCTGCTGGTTGGCCCGACCAACAATGGCAAGTCGATGATCGTCGAGAAGTTCCGCCGCACCCACCCGGCCAGCTCCGACGCCGACCAGGAGCACATCCCGGTGTTGGTCGTGCAGATGCCGTCCGAGCCGTCCGTGATCCGCTTCTACGTCGCGCTGCTCGCCGCGATGGGCGCGCCGCTGCGCCCACGCCCACGGTTGCCGGAAATGGAGCAACTGGCTCTGGCACTGCTGCGCAAGGTCGGCGTGCGCATGCTGGTGATCGACGAGCTGCACAACGTGCTGGCCGGCAACAGCGTCAACCGCCGGGAATTCCTCAACCTGCTGCGCTTCCTCGGCAACGAACTGCGCATCCCGTTGGTTGGGGTAGGCACGCGCGACGCCTACCTAGCCATCCGCTCCGATGACCAGTTGGAAAATCGCTTCGAGCCGATGATGCTGCCGGTATGGGAGGCCAACGACGATTGCTGCTCACTGCTGGCCAGCTTCGCCGCTTCGCTCCCGCTGCGCCGGCCTTCCCCAATTGCCACGCTGGACATGGCTCGCTACCTGCTCACACGCAGCGAGGGCACCATAGGGGAACTGGCGCACTTGCTGATGGCGGCGGCCATCGTCGCCGTGGAGAGCGGCGAGGAAGCGATCAACCATCGCACACTCAGCATGGCCGTTTACACCGGACCCAGCGAGCGGCGGCGGCAATTCGAGCGGGAACTGATGTGAAGCCTGCGCCGCGCTGGCCGCTGCATCCCGCCCCGAAAGAAGGCGAGGCGCTGTCCTCATGGCTCAACCGCGTGGCCCTTTGCTATCACATGGAGGAGCCCGACCTGCTGGAGCACGATCTTGGTCACGGCCAGGTCGATGACCTGGACACCGCGCCACCACTCTCGCTGCTGGCGTTGCTTTCCCAGCGGAGCGGCATCGAGCTGGACCGGCTGCGCTGTATGAGTTTCGCTGGCTGGGTGCCTTGGCTACTGGACGGCCTTGATGATCAGATTCCAGCCGCATTGGAAACCTATGCGTTCCAGCTCTCGGTACTGCTGCCGAGATTCCGCCGTAAGACGCGATCCATCACGAGCTGGCGTGCCTGGCTGCCCAGCCAGCCGATAAACCGCGCCTGTCCGCTCTGCCTGAACGATCCGGAGAACCAAGCCGTACTGCTCGCGTGGAAGCTGCCCCTGATGCTGAGTTGCCCGCTGCATGGCTGCTGGCTGGAATCCTATTGGGGCGTGCCAGGGCGGTTTATCGGCTGGGAGAACGCCGACGCCGAACCGCGCACCGCCAGCGACGCGATTGCGGCGATGGACCAGCGTACCTGGCAGGCACTGACAACCGGTCACGTGGAGCTGCCGCGCCGAAGCATCCACGCCGGATTGTGGTTTCGGCTGCTACGCACGCTGCTCGATGAGCTGAACACCCCGCTTTCCGCGTGCGGAACCTGCGCGGGATATCTCCGCCAAGCCTGGGAAGGCTGCGGGCATCCGCTGCGTGCTGGGCAAAGTCTGTGGCGACCGTATGAAACCCTGAATCCGGCAGTACGGTTGCAGATGCTGGAGGCGGCGGCAACGGCAATCAGCTTGATTGAGGTGAGGGACATAAGCCCGCCAGGCGAGGAGGCAAAGCTATTCTGGTCCGAGCCCCAAACCGGGTTCACCAGTGGCCTGCCGACGAAAGCGCCGAAGCCCGAACCCATCAATCACTGGCAGCGTGCAGTCCAGGCCATCGACGAGGCCATCATTGAAGCGCGGTACGACCCCGAGACGGCACGCTCATTGTTTGCGTTGGCTTCCTATGGTCGGCGCGACCCAGCTTCCCTGGAACAGTTGCGCGCCACCTTCGCGAAGGAAGGCATTCCCCCGGAACTTCTGTCACATTATGAGCCTGACGGACCCTTTGCATGTCTTAGACAAAATGACGGGTTAAGTGACAAATTTTGACGGCCTGAGCTTTCCGGCGCACACTGTCACATAATCGAACGTATACGTGACGGGTGAAAAGGTGCTGATCGGCTACATGCGGGTATCGAAGGCGGACGGATCCCAGTCCACCAATTTGCAACGCGATGCGCTCATCGCCGCTGGTGTGAGCCTTGCGCACCTTTACGAGGATCTGGCCTCGGGCAGGCGCGATGATCGCCCAGGGTTGGCTGCTTGCCTGAAGGCGCTTCGTGAAGGGGACACGCTGATCGTGTGGAAGCTCGATCGGCTTGGCCGTGATCTGCGCCACCTGATCAACACCGTGCACGACCTAACTGCGCGTAGCGTGGGCCTGAAGGTCCTGACCGGTCACGGTGCGGCGGTCGACACGACGACTGCCGCCGGCAAGCTTGTGTTCGGTATTTTTGCCGCGCTGGCCGAGTTCGAGCGTGAGTTGATTTCCGAGCGAACAGTCGCTGGACTTATCTCGGCGCGCGCTCGCGGCAGGAAAGGGGGGCGCCCCTTCAAGATGACCGCCGCCAAGCTACGCCTGGCGATGGCCAGCATGGGGCAACCGGAAACCAAGGTGGGCGATCTCTGCGAAGAACTCGGGATTACCCGGCAGACGCTCTACCGGCACGTGTCGCCCAAGGGCGAACTGCGGCCAGACGGCGTAAAGCTGCTCTCCCTCGGTTCAGCCGCATAAATGGAGGCGACCTGGAACGGGGCGCTGTTCAGTGCGGCAACGATCCGATTACCGGTGTCGACCCAGAGCAGCCGTAGAGCTTTTGGGAAAGCTGTCGTTCAACGCCGAAAGTAAGCCGCCCGCCGTAGGCGGGTCGGCTTGACTGCCCGGTTAGACCCAGAGGCCAGACCGGGAAACCCCAGCCTGACGACGGGCGCGAACTGTGAAAAAGCGTTGCGCCACCGAGGCGACGCAGCGCTTACAAAAAGATAGCTGGTAGCGCTTGCTACACAAGCGCTAGAGGCCAAAAAGGCTTGAAACTGGCGCAGCACATGCAGGCGAAGCCCGGAGCAACGGCAAACCCAGCGCTGAATAACGCTTGAGAAACTAAATGCCGGTTTGAAAAGCATGGCCTGGATAAAGCGGGTTTTCAGCGGGACTAACTTTGTTTTAGGGCGACTGCCCTGCTGCGTAACATCGTTGCTGCTCCATAACATCAAACATCGACCCACGGCGTAACGCGCTTGCTGCTTGGATGCCCGAGGCATAGACTGTACAAAAAAAAGGGGTATCTATTTAGCTCCAGCAGCCCCATTGATACTGTGATTTCATCCAGCAATGGTATCCGATTGGCTCTCCC
>NZ_QMKS01000031.1:0-1831 GCF_003290055.1 Ralstonia sp. GX3-BWBA
CCCCCCGCGTCAGAATAGTTGTCGCCCCGATAGATTCTTGAGTCTCTGACTTCAAGACTCTTACCTTGGTGGTAGGTGGCTGTGGAGCTTGTGGGCGAAGGCCTGCGCGGTGGGCAACGCACCAGCGTTGTCCACGGCAAGCTGGCCGGTGCGCGAAGCGCATCGTCCACAAATCCACAGCCTCGCCTTCCCACCGATTTTTGAAGCACGGGGGCGTTGAAGAGGACGAATTGGCTCGATACGGACAAGCATTCAAGGATCGCGCGGTGGCCAGGCTGCTGCCGCCCGAAAGCGCCGCGGTGGAAGCCGTGGCAGGGGAGATCGGCGTGAACGCCGACACGCTGGAGCGCTGGCGCTCCGAGGCATTGGCCAAGCCGGCGCGCGAGCGCATCTGGACGGCTGCGGCCCGGCTGGAGGCGGTCATCACGACGGCAGCCATGGACGAGACGGCGCGCAGCGCCTGGTGCCGCAAGAACGGGGTGTACGCGCAGCAGCTTGCGCAGTGGCGAGGCAGCGCCACCCAGGCCCTGGCGCAGCCGCACGAGCAGCCCGCCAGTGCGCAGCAGACCAAGCAGGACCGCCGCCGCATCAAGGAGCTCGAGCGCGAGCTGCAGCGCAAGGAAAAGGCCTTGGCCGAGGCGGCCGCCTTGCTGGTGCTGTCAAAAAAACTCGAGGCGATCTTCCCCAGGGAAAAGGGCGAGGCCGAATGATCGGCCTGGAAGATCGCCGCAACATGGCCCAACACATCGAGCAGGCGCACCACGAGGGCGCCCGGCTCGCCGCAGCCTGCGAGTTCGCCGGCATCAGCGTGCGGACGCTTCAGCGCTGGAAGGCCCAGGATGGGCTGCAAACCGGCGACGGCAGGCCTACGGCCCTGCGTGGGACCCCAGGCCATGCCCTGACGCCCGAGGAGCGCCAGCGGCTGCTGGAGGTGGCCAACGAACCGAGGTTTGCCGACATGCCGCCGGCGCGCATCGTGCCTGCCCTGGCCGATGAGGGCGTGTACCTGGCCAGCGAATCGAGTTTCAGCCGCGTGCTGCGCGAGGCCGGCCAAAACCGGCACCGCAGCCGCGCCAAGGCGCCGCGCAAGGTCCGGCCACCCACCACCCACGTGGCCACCGCCCCGGCGCAGCTGTGGTGCTGGGACCTGACCTACCTGCCCGCGCAGGTGCTGGGACGCTGGTTCTACCTGTACCTGATCCTGGACGTGTTCAGCCGCAAGATCGTCGGCTTCGAGGTGCATGCGACGGATCACGCCGACCATGCGGCCCATCTGGTCAAGCGCACCGCGCTGGCCGAGGGCATCCACGCGATGGCGGCCAAGCCGGTGCTGCACGGCGACAACGGCTCGACCTTCAAGGCAACCACCGTGCTGGCGATGCTGCACTGGCTGGGGATCGACCCGTCGTATTCGCGCCCTCGCGTGAGCAATGACAACCCGTATGTGGAGAGCCTGTTTCGCACCGCCAAGTACCGGCCCGAGTTCCCTGCCGGCGGCTTCGTCGACCTGGACCATGCTCGCGGCTGGGCGGCCGAGTTCGTGCGTTGGTACAACCACGCGCACCGCCACAGCGGCATCGGCTACGTGACGCCGGCGCAGCGCCACGCCGGCACTGACCGCCACATCCTGCAGGCTCGGCATGAGCTGTACCTTCGGGCGCGGCAAAGCAATCCGGGCCGCTGGTCTGGAGAAACCCGCAACTGGCGTCGCATCGACGTGGTGGCCCTCAACCCCGAGCGCGAAGCGACCGTTTGCGCCGGCGAACTTCCAGGAGGCAACAAAGAACGACTGGCTGCGTGATTCAGGCGACAACTACCTTGACACGCACCG
>NZ_QMKS01000032.1:0-1202 GCF_003290055.1 Ralstonia sp. GX3-BWBA
TGACCTGCCCCCGGTTTTAGTACGAAGCGCAGGTGGAGTCCGAGGTTAAAAACTCTTTCTGCTCATGCCCCTGTGCAAACTGCGCCGGGGTCAGATAGCCGAGCGAGCTGTGAGGCCGCTCGGTGTTGTACTCGATACGCCATTCCTCAATCAGCTGCCTGGCGTGGCGCATTGAGACGAACCAGTGCTCGTTCAGGCATTCATCGCGGAACCGCCCGTTGAAGCTCTCGATGTAGGCGTTCTCCACTGGCTTGCCGGGCCTGATGAACGACAGCGTGACGCCCGCTTCGTAGGCCCATGCGTCCAGCACCTTACCAGCGAACTCGGGACCATTGTCCACCGTGATGGAAGCTGGCAAGCCTCGCATCTCCTTCAGCCGTTCCAGCACTTGCTTGACCCGCAGGCCCGGCAATGAGGTGTCAACCTCGATGACCAGGCACTCGCGCGTGTAATCGTCGACCACGTTCAGGCATCGAAACCGCCGACCGTAGGCCAGCCCATCGGAAACGAAGTCCATCGACCAACTCTGGTTCGGGCCGGTTGGCAGCGACAGCGGCTTGCGTTCGACCGCCGCAATGCGCTTGCGTCGCCGCTTGCGCACACTCAGGCCCGCCTTGCTGTACAGGCGCCAGATGCGCTTGTGGTTGGCCAGCCAGCCCTCCCGTTGCAACAGCACGTGAATCCGGCGATAGCCATAGCGGCGCTTCTGCGCGGCGATGGCCATCATCCGACCCGTCAGCGCTTCATCGTCAACGCGGCGGCGCGATTCGTAGTGGAACAGCGAGCGCGAAATCCCTACCAGCCCGCAGGCCCGGGTGACCCCCATGGCGCGTTCGGTCATCAATACCTGGACCGCTTCGCGCTTGGCCTGCGGGCTTGCTACTTTCGGGACAGCAGGTCCTTCAGTGCCGCGTTGTCCAGCATCGATTCGGCCAGCAGGCGCTTGAGCTTGTTGTTCTCCTGCTCCAACTCCTTCAGCCGCTGCGCTTCGGAGACCGTCATCCCGCCGAACTTCGCCTTCCAGTTGTAGTAGGTCGCTTCCGAGATGCCGTGCTTGCGGCACAGCTCTGCTGGCTTCAGGCCGGCCTCGGCCTCCTTCAGCACGCCAATAATCTGTTCTTCGGTGAATCGCTTTTTCATGACCGCTCCTCTTCGGAACGGACTCTACATCGTCAGCGTACTAATCGCGGGGAGCAGGTCAC
>NZ_QMKS01000033.1:0-1027 GCF_003290055.1 Ralstonia sp. GX3-BWBA
AAGGGGTATCTATTTAGCTCCAGTGACGTGAGAATAGCTGGATGGAAACCCAGATGCTAACGCCAACTCCTGGAGGGGACTACCCCCGCACCTGGAACGAATTTCTTGACTGGTTTGCCACCGAAGAGGCTTGCCAGGCGTTCCTGGAGAAGCTTCGGTGGCCCCAAGGCTTCGTCTGCCCGCGTTGCGGCAACGCTGGCGATGTGTACCGCGCCAGCCGCACCCGCCTGATGTGCCGCTCATGCCAGTACCAAGGCACAGTGACATCTGGAACCATCTTTGACAAGACGCGCACACCGCTGCGTGTCTGGCTGGCTGCAGCTTGGTACCTGACCAATCAGAAACAAGGCGTGAGCGCCCTGGGGCTGCAGCGCGTATTGGGTTTGGGGAGCTACCAGACCGCCTGGACCATGCTGCACCGGTTTCGACGTGCCATGGTCCGCCCGGGCCGGGACAAGCTCAAGGGGCTTGTGGAGGTGGATGAAACGTACCTGTCCATCACGGATCGCAAGAATCCCGCCACCCCTGCAGGGCGCAAGAGCAGCACCACCAAAGTGTTGATGGTCATGGCGGTGGAGATCGTGGAGCCCAAGGGGTTTGGGCGCATCCGGTTACGCCGC
Source organism: Ralstonia sp. GX3-BWBA (assembly GCF_003290055.1). NCBI lineage: Bacteria > Pseudomonadati > Pseudomonadota > Betaproteobacteria > Burkholderiales > Burkholderiaceae > Ralstonia > Ralstonia sp. GX3-BWBA. The sequence continues at coordinate 621 of NZ_QMKS01000033.1, forward strand.
ATTGACCGAGACGCCGCCACCCACGTAATCCCCTTTGTGCAGGAGGTGGTCGAGCCTGGAGCCCAGGTACGCACGGATGGTTCGGCGGCATACCGCGCTCTGGGAGAACTGGGTTACACCCACCAGCGCACCGTCATGCTCGGCTCAGGCGTACCTGCCCATGTCTCCATGGCGGGAGTGCACCGGGTCGCCTCACTGGTACAGCGCTGGGTGCTGGGAACACATCATGGCTCTGTACAGCCAGACCACCTGGACGCCTATCTCGATGAATTCGTGTTCCGTTTCAACCGGCGCACATCCAGCTCACGCGGGATGCTGTTTTACCGCTTGCTGCAGCAAGCGGTGGTTACGCCGCCAGTGACGTATGGGGATGTCGTGAGCAAGAACACCGGGGAGAGCCAATCGGA
>NZ_QMKS01000034.1:0-569 GCF_003290055.1 Ralstonia sp. GX3-BWBA
ACGACGTCCGGCGCCACCATCAGCACCCTGACGGGCACGGGCACCGTTGGCCTGGGTGGCCAGACGCTGACGCTGGCCAATGCAGCCGGCATATTCAGCGGTGCGATCGGTGGTACGGGCGGCCTCACTGTCAGCGGTGGTACGCAAACGCTGTCGGCGGCGAACGGATTTAGTGGGGCGACGACCATCAATGCGGGCACGCTGGCGCTGTCGGGGGCCGGCAGCATTGCTGCGTCATCGGGCGTAGTCAACAACGGCACGTTTGATATTTCTGGGACGACGTCGGGCACCACCATCAACGCACTGACGGGCTCGGGCGCGGTCGCCCTGGGCGGCCGGACGTTGACCTTGGCGAATGCCTCCGGCACGTTCAGCGGCGCCATTGGCGGTACGGGCGACCTCACGGTGAAGGGCGGTACGCAAACACTGTCCGGCGTGAACACGTATACCGGGGCAACGACGATCAACGCGGGCACGCTCGCGCTGTCGGGGGCCGGCAGCATTGCGGCGTCCTCGGGCGTGGTCAACAACGGCACCTTCGATATCTCTGCGACGACGTCCGGCGCCAC